>NZ_OZ252217.1:1296629-1617661 GCF_965249125.1 Pelagibacterium sp. | reverse complement strand
TATAGCGCGGCCATGGCCGGCGCCGCGCTTCTGCCATTCTCTATCCTGCTCGGCCTGGGCTCGCGTTATGCGGGGGCGCTTGCCAAGCGCATCGGCACCCGCATCATGCTGATCGCCGGTCCCGCGACGACCGGCGCTGGTTATGTCGTACTAGCCCTGATTGTCGATTTGGGCGGCTATTGGCTGGCCTTTTTCCCGGGTCTTGTCATCATCGGGGTGGGCATGACGATAACCGTCGCACCGCTCACCACTGCTGTCTTTGATGCGGCACCCGACGATGCCGGTGGCACCGCCTCGGGCATCAACAACGCTGCCTCGCGCGTCGGTGGCCTCGTTGCCGTCGCCGCACTCGGCTTTGCCTTCGGCGGTTCCGATCTGGCAGCGCTTCCACCTGAAGCCCTGCGCACATCCTATCGCTGGATCATGGCCGCGGCAGCCGTCCTGGCCTTCATCAGCGCACTGGCCGCGACTGCAACGATCGGCAAAGACAGGGCAGGGCGCTCGGAACCTTCCTGAATCACCGGCCGAGCCGCGCTTCAAGCGCCGCGATGTCTTCCGCAAACCAGAGCGTCAGTCCCTTGTTGGTCTCATAGAGATAGTCGTGGAACGCCTTGCTCGCCGCCACATGGCCCGAGACATCCCCGACAATGACGATCCTGATGCGATAATTGGCCGCTTTCTGGGCGATTTCACCCAGAAGCCCCGAGCGCAGGTCGAAAACCTCCTCCGGCAAGCAGCCGGTCGGCACAGCAACGATTTCCACCTCTTGCTCCCACGCCAACCCAATCAGATCATTGGCCACAGTCGCAGCCGGCAGATCATGGGAGGCATCGAGAACGAAAACATTCAACTTGGCGATTTTGGTAGCGGTACGGAGCATTCGCCTGGCCTCGCGGTGAAACAGGCGCCCTTGTATCAGACCCCTGATTTCTGGGGTAGTGTCCGGCCGCAAAGGCTTCGCCCGTTGCGTAACAAATGCGTCACAGCAATTGCCTGGTGGGCGAAACTCCAGCAATCTGCAAATGCGGGTTGTTGGCAAGGAGCATGAGATGACCAGATTTGGGCTTGTTGCCGGCATGCTGTTGGCCACAATCGGCATGGCCAGCGTTGCCAACGCCGAAACCTTTCGCTGGTCGGCAACCACCGATCCATCGACCATGGATCCCCATGCGGCCAATCTGGCGCCAGTCACCTCGTTTCTCAACAATGTCTACGAAGGGTTGGTCCGGCGCGGCAAGGACATGTCACTGGAGCCCTCGCTGGCCACCGATTGGGAACCGCTTCAGGATGAAGACGGTTGGCGCTTCCACTTGCGCGACGGCGTGAGGTTTCACGACGGTTCGACCTTCAGCGCCGACGATGTCCTGTTTTCCTATGAGCGTGGAATCTCCGAACAGTCGGACGTTCGGTCATGGTTCGCACCCGTATCCGAAGTTCGGGTGGTGGACGATCTCACCGTTGACATCGTGCTCACGGCGCCAAATCCGATTTTCCCGGACTCCATCGCCAACTGGATGATGATGGATCGCGACTGGGCAGAGGCCAACGGCTCGACCGCTCCGGCCCGCGACCAGCAGACCGCCGCTACCTTGGAGACCAATGGCACTGGACCCTTCATGCTTGTCGATCGGGAACCCGGGGTCGAAACGAGCTTGGTGCCGAACCCGGACTGGTGGGATACCCCCGAGCACAACATCACCGAAGCCATCTTCAATCCCATCAGCTCGGCGGCAACCGCCATTGCCGCCCTTGTTTCCAATGAGGTGGACATGCTGGCTTCTGTCCCGGTTCAGGACGTTGACCGTCTGCGGGCCAGTGAGGGCATAACGATCTTTGAGGGGATCGAGGCCCGCGTCATCATGCTCGGCTTCGGTCACGACAAGGACACGCTGTATTTTGGCGATGCGTCGGTCGAGGGCAATCCCTTTCAGGACGTGCTGGTGCGCGAAGCCGTGGCGCACGCCGTCGACGTCGATGCCATCGATCAAATCCTTATGAACGGCCTCGCCAAGCCGGCCAGCCAGCTTCAGCCCGCCGGCCTGTCGGGCTACTCGGAGGAACACGCCGCCCGTCCGGAATTCGATCTCGAGCGGGCAGCCGACCTTCTGGCCGAGGCTGGTTATCCCGACGGGTTCAGCTTCAATTTCAAGTGCACGAACGATCGCTACCTCAATGATTCCGAGGTCTGCCAGGCCATCGTGGCAATGCTGGCCCAGATCGGCCTTGACGCCCAACTCGAAGCAATTCCGGTAGCGGGTTATTGGACCGAACTGCGCGAGGGCAATTACGATATGTATCTGCTCGGCTGGTCGCCCGGCACCTTCGACGCCGAGCATCCGATCCGCTTCCTTGCCCACACCCCAACCGATACCTTGGGCACCTGGAATTATGGCGGCTACTCAAATGCCCGCATCGATCAATTGCTTCCCATGGTGCAATCGGAACTCGACAATCAAGCGCGTCAGTCGATGCTCGACGAGATTGCCGGCATTCTGCAGGAGGAGGTCGCCTATGTTCCGCTCTATGAAGAACCTCTCATCTGGGCGGCACGCGACGGTATCTCGGTTGTTCAACGTCCGGACAATTTCTTCATGCTGCGCTGGGTAACTGTCGATCGCTAAGGCTACCGGGAAAGCGGTGATTTTCTCAAGAGGCGCGCAAGGAGAAGGGCTTGGCGCGCTTTCTGGAGCTATCGCACGAGCTTTTGCGGGCCACTCCAGATCGATAAAAGTTCCATAATATATATTATGCGAATCAACGATCTCGACATTCGCTGCTCCAACGCGGTCCGCCCGGCTGCCCCAAAATTTACGACCACGGCACGAAATCCACCTCTGGCCAGACGGTCTTGATCCTCTCGCCCTTCTCATTGTGTGCCTGCCGGCTCCTGCCCAATCGGTTCGGTGTCACGCGGAATGCAAACAGATCCTCGAGCCCGAACGGCGCGTCGATCTCGACATCGCCATGCTCATCGAGGGCGACGGCAACCGCATGCGTCCGCGATGCGTAGCGCGTCAGCGCTTCGGCCGATGATTTCAAGGGCGGCACATCGAACCCGAATTTCGCGCCGAACCACAGATGCACGCGTGCCTGATTGCGGATTTCGACGGGCACCGGCGCACCCAGCAGCAGGCCGCCGACCCGCTTTATGACTGCGTCTTCAGCCTCGTAACTGAGGTCGGCATCGTCGAAATAGATGACGTCGATATCCTTGACGCCATACCAGGTCGGTCGCCCCGTCAGTGCGTTCCAGACTGTCTGGTATACAGCTCCGCCACCGACCAATGCCTGCGGCAGCGCCGTCGCCCGCAAGACCTGCAGAACGCCTGTCAGCCCGCCATTGGCACGCACCAGCGCCTTCAGCGCGGCCTGTTGGTCGCCTGGAGAGGCTCCAGCATATCGCAAATGATCCGTCATGCTGAAAGCCTAAGGGAGTCGACGTGCCCGCCCTACTCCACAGTTACCGATTTCGCCAGATTTCTCGGCTGGTCGACGTCGGTCCCCATAAACACTGCCGTGTGATAGGCCAGAAGCTGCACCGGCACCGCCGCCAGGATCGGAGCAACGAACGGGTGAACGCGCGGCATCTCGATGATGTCGTTTATGCCGTCGCCAGCCTCTGCCTTGCCTTCGGCATCGGTAATCAGGATGATCTTGCCGCCGCGCGCCGCGACCTCGTGCATGTTCGACAGCGTCTTTTCCATCAACTCGTCGGACGGCGCCACCACGATCACCGGCATCTCCTCGTTCACCAGCGCAATCGGCCCGTGCTTGAGTTCGCCCGCGGCATATCCCTCGGCATGGATGTAGGAGATTTCCTTGAGCTTGAGCGCACCCTCCAGCGCTATGGGATAAAGCTGCCCGCGACCCAGATACAGCACGTCGTTGGCTCTTGAAAGGTTGCGCGAGATATCCTCGATACGGCCCTCAGATCGCAGCATTTCCGAGATGTTGCGTGGCAATTCGATCAATGCCCGCACCAGTGCATGCGCATCCGAAGGGCTCAGCACCCCACGCGCCTGCCCCGCGGCAATCGCCAGGCTCGCAAGGATCGATAGCTGCGCCGTTGTCGCCTTGGTTGAAGCGACCGCAATTTCCGGCCCGCACAGGGTGGGGAAAATCACATGGCTTTCCCGCGCAATCGTCGATTCCTGCACATTGACCAGCGCCGCGATGTGCTGGCCCTCATTCGCGGCGTAGCGTAGCGCCGCCAGCGTATCGGCCGTCTCACCCGATTGCGAAATCACCAGCGTCAGCCCGTCCGCATGCAATGGCGGCTCGCGATAGCGGAACTCCGAAGCCACATCGACGTCCACCGGCAGCCGCGCATAACGCTCGAACCAGTACTTGGCCACCAATCCGGCGTAAAAAGCAGTTCCGCACGCCGTGATCGTCAGCCGTGACAACTTCGCGAAATCGAAAGGCAACTCTTCGCGCAGCTTTACAGTCTCGCCCGCCAGATCGAGATAATGCGCCAGTGTGTGCGACACGGTTTCGGGCTGTTCGTAAATCTCCTTGGCCATGAAATGACGATGATTGCCCTTGTCGGCCAGCGCCGCCGATGCGGAAGACACCTGCAGTGCCCGCTCGACCACATTGCCGTCAAAGTCGAAAATCTCGACCTTGCCCGGCGTAATCACCGCCCAATCGCCCTCTTCGAGATAGGTTATCTGGTTGGTGAACGGCGCCAGCGCGAACGCATCCGACCCCAGATACATCTCGTTGGTGCCATGACCGACCGCGAGCGGCGATCCCTGCCGCGCCGCAATCAACAGCTTGTCCTCTCCCGCGAACATGAAGACCAGCCCGAACGTGCCCCGCAGCTTAGCCAGCGTGTTTGCTACAGCCTCTCGCGGCGTCGCCCCCCGCTCGATTTCCCGCGTCACCCACAGCGCCACCGACTCCGTATCGGTCTCGCTCCTGGGAGAATATCCGTCCCTGGCAAGATCTTCGAGCAACTCCTTGAAGTTCTCGATGATCCCGTTGTGAACCACGGCGACCTTGCCCGCCAGATGCGGATGTGCGTTGCTCTCGGTCGCGCCGCCATGGGTCGCCCAGCGCGTATGCCCGATCCCGATGATTCCCTCGAGGGGCTCAGCAGCCAGTTTCCCGGCGAGATTGTTGAGCTTGCCCTCGGCCCGCCGCCTGTCGAGCCCTTCGCCGGTCAGGGTCGCAATCCCGGCGCTGTCATAGCCGCGATATTCAAGCCGCCGCAGCGCGTCCACGAGTCGGTCGGCAACCGGCTCGACCCCGATGATTCCAACGATGCCACACATGCCGCGCCCCTTACTTTTGTTCCTTGATGGCCTTGAACCGCGCGTTCAGCGCCTTGCCATAGCCGGGCTTGTTGACCTGCCGTGACCGTCCGATCCCCAGTGCATCCGCCGGAACCGGCTCTGTAATCACCGACCCCGAGGCAACATAGGCGCCATCCCCGATCTCCACCGGCGCCACCAGCGCCGAATTGGACCCGATAAAGGCATGCTCGCCAATCACGGTCTTGGCCTTGTTGTACCCGTCATAATTGCATGTCACGGTTCCCGCGCCGATATTGGCGCCCGCCCCGATATCTGCGTCTCCGATATAGGTCAGATGGCTAACCTTGGCCCCCTGCCCGATATCGGCGTTCTTAACCTCGACGAAATTGCCCACCTTGGCCCCTTCGCCCAGTTCCGCTCCCGGCCGTAGCCGTGCGAAGGGCCCCACATTAGCTTTTGGCCCGATATGCGCGCCCTCGATATGGGAAAACGCGTGGATCACCGCGCCGCTCTCAATTTTCACCCCCGGCCCGAAAACCACATTGGGCTCGATCTCGACATCTGCCGCGATCTCGGTATCGAACGAGAAATAAACGCTGGCCGGATCGTGCAGCGTTACGCCCGCCGCCATGAAATCCTCTCGTCGCAAGTCCTGGAACACGGCCTCGGCCCGCGCCAGCTGCGCGCGGTCGTTGACGCCCATGACATTGTCTTCGGGCGCCACTGCATAGCCCACCTTGTGCCCCGCGGCATTGGCCAACTCCACAAGGTCCGTGAGATAATATTCGCCCTGCGCGTTATCGGTGCCCACCTTGTCGATCAGCGAAGCGAACACTTCGGCGCGGAATGCCAGAATGCATGCGTTGCAGAGCCCGATCTGCCGCTCGCTCTCGCTGGCGTCCTTGTGTTCGCGAATAGCCAGCAGCCTTTCGCCATCGGTGATAAACCGCCCATACCCGGTCGGGTCCTTAGGTTCGAACCCCAGGATCGCCACATCGAGCCCGGCATCGAGCCGTTCGGTGACCCGCGAAAAATCCGCGCCGCGCAGCAGCGGATGATCGCCATACACTACCGCGACATAGCCCTTGGCTCCCGCAAAAGCCGGCCGCGCCATGGCCGCTGCATGGGCCGTGCCCTTGCGCTCGGCCTGCTCGAAAAACGTAACGTCGGGGTCAATCCCGGTCATCGCCTTGCGCACAGCCTCGTGTCCCGGGCCGGTGATCATGGCGATTTTCTGCGCGCCCGCTTCTCGCGCCGCCGCAAGGACATGTCCGGCAATCGGCCGTCCGCCAACTTTATGGAGCACCTTGGGGTGAGCGGATTTCATCCGCGTTCCCTCGCCCGCCGCCAGAACGATTGCCATAAGATCGGTCATGAAACTTCCCCAGCCTTTACCTGCCGCCCCTCTTGCGCACCTTTATGGCAGCACGGTGTTGGCAGAACCCCTAACAGACCGGTGTAACCGCTCCGTTTACATTTGCATGCCTAAAGTCAGCTTTGATCTGATTCGCCCAGGAAGCGGGACATATTTAGGTGCAAAAGCCCAAACGGTTCTCCTTGCCAGCCGATCACGCCGATGTCGCCCCCTGGGCCATCGCCGCGCTTGTGTGTGGCGCGCTCGCCGTCGCCGCGGTCAACCTCTCCGCGCTGCTGCCTTCCCAGGTTCTGGGCGGCCTGCATACGCCCTATCGGGACGGCGCCAACTATTATCAGATGCGCAGCCAGCTGTCCGAACTGGCCGAAGACAGAAACCGGATAATGGGTGAATATCGGGCCCTGGTGGCCCGCTTCAACCTTCTCGATGACGATAGCGGCGAGGCGATCCGGCGTCTGGGCGCCCTCGAAAAAAGCCTCCCCCTTCTGATCGAATCCCTGCCGCTTTCAAGCGACATCGACCGTTCGCTGCTCACCGCGTCGATTTCTGAAGCCGCAGAAGAAATCTATGAGTTCGACGGCGGCACAATGGTCGTGCGTTATAGCCCGCTGTTTGATGGCGCGGCCCCGCGGCCGACCGCCGATCAACCCATGCCGCCGCCCCTTGCACCCCCGGCGCCGGCCGTCCCGGCCGCCGCTCCGGTCGTTGATCTGGCCCTTCAGGGCGTTGCAATTGGCCGCAGTGTTCCGCTTGCCGAATCTGCCGCGCTCTATGCCGAAATAACCGAAACCGCCGGCATGCTTTTGCTCGGCACATCGCCTCTCGCGGCGGCGTCCGAAGGCTCCGATCAGAGCCGGATCGTTCTTGGCCCCCTTCCCGGCCTCTCGTCCGCGCAGGCTCTGTGTGCCCGAATTGAACGGCTCGATCTGCCTTGCGAACCCGCTCCCTATGCGGGCGCCCCCCTGCCCCTTTAGGACCAGTAGTCTTCCGTCGGGCCATGCCCGCTGCCATCAGCTGGGCGGCCGGTCAATAAACGGGTTGACTCGGCCGGGGCAGGCACTATGTTCCGCGCGTCTCCAGCCGGTCGATACAGACCGCTTCGGTAAGGGCTCGTAGCTCAGCTGGTAGAGCACTCGACTTTTAATCGAGTTGTCCCGGGTTCGAGCCCCGGCGAGCCTACCAATTTCACCAGATTATCGCGCGAATTGTCGCGGGCCTGTCTGGGCGCCAATCAATTTTGAGCAAAAAACTCTGCTTGTTTGCGACAGTTGCCCTGCCGTACTCTGAGCGCATCGGTGCAAAGACCGATGGGAGGCGGGCCAGCGAGCCCCCAAGCCGAGTGACCGCCTCCCCCTCCCAAAGTCCGGTGCGCAGGAAGCGCATCGATCACGAGAAGAACGTCTCAGGCCAAATCGAATCGGTATTGCGTACGATGAGCCAGAGTCCCAAGCGAGACACGCTGCTCGACGCCGGTTGGCGTCTTGCGGAAATGCAGAAACAGCTCCAGCAGAGCGCGGGCTACGATCATCAGCTCGATCAGCTTTTCTTGCTGACCCAGTGGCGCATTGCGGAGCTGGCAAGAGCCACCAAACCAGCATCCAACGTGGTTTCCCTCCGCCCCAGGCGATAGAAGGTTACCGTCCTCGGCCTGACAGCGAAAGCCTCCTGTCCGGTCCGGGGCCGCGCCCACCGTTTGCTCGCACAAAGGCCGCCTCTCCTTTCGGAGAAGCGGCCCTTTGACGAAACCTTGGAGGGGTTCGTTACTGTGCGACGGGCGCCTCGGCGTCCACGTCACCCTCAACGCTCATCGCGTCGGCTCCGGCGTCCGCACCAGCCACTGCGGCCAGCTCGTCCTCTGAAAGTTCGCCGCTGGCATCGAGGTCGTAGGAAGCGAATTCTTCCTCGGTGATGTCAGGCAGGGCGACCTGCAGTTCTTCGAAGCTCACGCCGCCGCTGGCGTCGGCGTCCACCGTTGCGAAATCGAGATCCTGTGCGAGAGCAGCCCCCGAGATCGAAAGGCCAACGACAGAAGCAATAGCAAAAATGGTCTTTTTCATCTGTATTCTCCGTTTTCGGTTTAAGCCGCATTCGGAGCATGCGGCCCGTGTCCCGTCGTTCACGAGACTGTGAGCAGGCTACTCGGCAGCAAGGCGGCAATAGGTCCGAACCGTGGAAATCGCTGGGCAATTTGAGGGCGGGCAGTCACCTCGATCTGCGCGCGCGCCAAATTGCTCTTATCGCCATGGACTTAGAGTTCAGTAACCTTGCGCCGGTATAGAGGGTGTGCGGTGCAGAATGGTGCCGATACCGCGGGAGTGCAGAACGCATGCGATTGATTGCCGGAGCCGTAATCGTTTTTGTCTCGGTTCTTGGGGGCTATGCCGCCATGGGCGGCCATTTGGAAGTCCTATGGCAACCCTTTGAAGCCGTTATCATTTTGGGTGCCGCCATCGGCGCCTTCATCATTGGCAACCCGAAAGCCATTCTCAAGCAGAGCCTTGGGGTGTTCGGCTCACTGTTCAAAGGACCTCGCTACAACAAGCAGTCCTATGTGGAATTGCTGGGGCTGCAGTTTTCGATTTTCAAGCTGGTCCAGTCAAAAGGGCTGCTTGCGCTCGAACAGCACATTGAAAATCCCGAGCAGTCCGACCTGTTCTCGCGTTTCCCGACCTTTGCCAAGAACCATCACGCTGTGGAATTCATGTGCGACTACCTGCGTATGATCACGCTGGGTACTTATGCGGTTCACGAGCTTGAGTCGCTGATGGACGAGGAATTGGAAACCCACCATCAGGAAGCAGAGCGTGTGGTGAGTGCCGTCCAGTCTCTGGCCGACGCCACGCCCGCCCTGGGTATCGTGGCTGCGGTGCTGGGCGTCATCAAAACCATGGGCGCGATTTCCGAGCCGCCCGAAGTCCTCGGCCATCTCATCGGCGGCGCTCTCGTCGGCACGTTCCTGGGCGTTTTCTGCGCCTATGGGTTTTTCGGCCCCATGGCCCAGGCGTTGCGCAATACCAATGAGGCGGAATCGAAATACTTCCTGTCGATGAAGGCGGGCCTGCTCGCTCACGTCTCCGGTTACCCGCCGGTCATCGCCATCGAATTCGCGCGCAAGGCTGTCATGTCGGAAGATCGTCCCACCTTCGCAGAAGTCGATCGCGCCACGTCCGATCTCAAGGCCGCCATCTAACACTTTTTCTCCGGAGCACTCGTCATGTCCCGTCAGCAGGGCTCGATCATCGTCAAGAAGGTCAAGAAGGCTGGACACGCCCATCATGGCGGTGCCTGGAAAATCGCGTACGCCGATTTCGTGACGGCCATGATGGCGTTCTTTTTGCTTCTCTGGCTCATCAATATGACCACGCCGGAGCAAAAAGAGGGGCTCGCCAACTATTTCGCGCCGCCCAACATCAGCGAAAGCACCTCGGGCTCGGGCGGTGCGATGGCCGGCCGCGCGATGGACGATCAGGGCTCGCTTACCTCCAATATCGAGGCCAATGGCATCGCAAGCATCGGCGTTGAAAACTACGCATCGACCGATCCGGCCGCTGGCAATGTGCGCGAAGGCGATGCAGCCGAAAAAGACTCGGCGTTCGATCTTTCCGCGTCCGATCCGCAAATGTTCCACAGCGCCGCCGCCAGCATCCGGCAGGCTTGGGAAGCGCTGCCCGACATCACGGAGATTTCCGACAATCTGATCGTCGAGGTTACCGAGAACGGGCTCGACATTCAGATCGTCGAGCAGCGTGGTCGTCCCATGTTCCAGGAGGGATCGAAATATCCCTATGAATGGATGCGCGGGGCCATTGCCGCTGTAGCGCCAACTCTCCAGCGCCTTCCCAATCAGGTTCGCATCTCCGGTCACACCGCCGCTGGCGTGATCTATTCCGACCAATCCTACGGCGCGTGGGAACTTTCCGCCGATCGGGCCAACACCGTGCGCGCGCTTTTGGGCGAATTCGGCCTGTCCGATGAGCACATTTACTCTGTCGTGGGCCGGGCGACCAGCGAACCGTTCTTTGCCAACGATCCCTATCTTGCGGCCAATGAACGGATCAGGATCACCGTCATCAATGAACCCTCCCCGATCCCGCTCAACATGGCACCCTGACCGCTATTGTGGCGCTCTTGGTCTTGCCGTTGTCGCGGCGGCCCATTATTGCTGAATCCATCCCGAAAGGGGACGGGGCCTGAACAGGACGAGGGACGCCTATTCCATGTTATTGACGAAGTCTTTTATCGCAGCGCTTTGCGCTGCCGGCCTGTCGTTAGCCGCACTTCCTGCCCTGGGCCAGAACGTTCATATCTCGCGCCTTTACGAACAGGTGCTCGAAAACATCGAGTACACCAAGCCGGGCTTTTATCTCGATTCCTTTGGCGTGGTGCGCCTCAATGAAGGGGGTACAACCCGCATAGAGCTCGACGTTCCTGCCAACACCGCCATCGAAATCATGGGTGACTGCGACGAGGATTGCATCGACCTCGATCTCGGCATCTACAACGGCGCGGGCAAGCTGCTTGGCGAAGATCGGCTTGAGGACTACTACCCAATCGTGTCCTTTGTCTCCGAGGACGATGGCCGCATTGCCCTTGAACTCGATCTGGTCAATTGCGACGCCGCATATTGCTACACCGCCTATTCAGTGTTCGTGGAAGGAACCGAATAGGCCATGAACCCTGTTTCAAACAGGCTCAAGGCAATCGCCGTCACTGCCGCCTTTTTCGCCCTGAGCGGGCTGGCTCTGCTCGGCGTGATCTGGGGTCTCTCCGCCCTGCCCTTTACAGTCCCCGGCGGCCTGGCGCTCACCGCCTATCGTCCGCACGATACTGTTTCGATCCTCTCCGATTTGCGCCTGCCGGTGGCGCTGACCGCCGCCTTTCTTGTCGCGACAGCCATCGTCCTGGTGTTTTCGAGCGCCTATCTCGACAAGATGATCGCCATTTTCGCCGACGTGCTGCTCATGCTCATGGCGGCTTTGGCGGGCTTTGTCGCCGGCTATTGGGTGCTGCTCCGCCTCGCGGGCTACGAAAATTTCCTGCGGCTCGATTTTGTTCAGGCCGCCCTCATCCCGCCAGTTGTCGTCTTCGCGGTCTCGCTGCTCTCACCCGCCTGGCTGCGCTCCTCCTGGGTCTTTCGCATCGCCACCATCCTGGTGCTGCTGATCGCCGCCCCGCTGATGCTGGTCCATCTGCCTTAGCGGGCCGGTCCCATGCGTGGCTTTGCCACAACACATCGCCGCATGCTGACGCAGCCCGATCCGCTGACAAACTTGCGTCGCATTGCAGGTGGCCAATGGCTCCAGTTCAAGGAGCACCACCATGGCCGCACTCTACCGCGCCCTCTCCCCCTTTGCCCTATTCTTCCTGATCTCGACGGTCCCTGCATTCGCGCAGGATTTTAACGCCATGCCGGTCCACCAGCTCAGGGCCGAGGTGCCCAACGCCCATCCCTCGGGCTATTACGTCCTCGCCTCACGGCTGTACGATCGCGGAGACAGGGACGAAGCCGTCTTCTGGTTCTACGCCGGCCAGCTGCGCTACCGCACTCACCTCGCCTGCAATCCCGACCTTCCGCCCGATGGCGACCCGGCCCTTTTCAGCGCGCTAAGCGATGTCATCGGGTCTGAAATCAACTTCTATGCCTTCGGCAATCTCGATCTGCTCCTGGAAACCATAGATGCCGTTATCGAATGGGACCAGTCGACGCCGAACGGCTACGCGCCCGACGCCGACTGCTCAACCTCCCGGATCGATGTCCTTGCCGGATTGCGGCAGCTACAGACCCATATCGCCGAAAACATCGACGAGATTCGCGCCGAACGTATCTCGAGCGGGCTTGGTGGTCTTTGACTGCCGGGATACGCGGCAAAACAAGAATCTCAAGAACTCTCACGATCCCAGGACAAGCGAAAATGCCCTGGGCGCTACAGCGGTTGCTTGAGCCCGAAGATCGTACCCTCCGGGTCGGCGACATATTGAACCAGCCCTTCGCCCGGTATGGTGTTTTGATCTCCCGCGACGGTTCCGCCTTCGGCGATTATCCTTGTAACCGCGGCGTCGAGATTTTCGACCTCGAACCAAACGATCGCCACCTGCTCCCTGTAGGTCCGATCCATCACCGCGCCGAGCGGCCCTTCGCCGACAAGCATGTGATATCCCTTTAGGAAAGGCGACGGGTCGGCATGGACCTCAAGCGCCTTGGCGTAAAATTGCGCAAGTTTTCCGGGGTCTTTTCCCGTAATTTCGAAATGAACCAGACGCGCCATGTTGCAGCTCCTTTGTTGGACAATGAACAAAGCCTAGAGCGGGGCGGCGCAACCGTATTGTATAAATCTGGCAGCCGTCATTTTTTATGCATCAGCTGCGCTATGCCATTGAGCCGTCGTTTGAATTCGGCCTGCCCGACGCCGGTAAAGCGTTTGAATTCCTTGGCGGCATGCGCCTGATCGTAATATCCTTCCATATTGGCCAGCAGG
This sequence comes from Pelagibacterium sp., assembly GCF_965249125.1. Taxonomy (GTDB): domain Bacteria; phylum Pseudomonadota; class Alphaproteobacteria; order Rhizobiales; family Devosiaceae; genus Pelagibacterium. Next base: position 1,604,552 of record NZ_OZ252217.1, on the reverse strand, counting down.
GCCAACGACCCGAATTCGCCCTTCAGCAAAACGCCAGTGAAATGATAATGACGAATGATGCCGATGTACTGTTTGGGCGATAGCCCGGTCATGGCCTTGAACAGCCTGTAAAGCGCATCATAGCCGATCCCCATGGCCCCGGTCAGATCGCCAACGTCGATTTGCCCGCCCTCCGCATCGACGATTTCGACAGCCTCGCGAATGCGCCTTAAAGCGAGCGGTTTTCGCAGCCCCATCAGCAAATCGGCAATGGGCGCCACACGGGATGGCCCAAACGGAGCCTCGCGGCAAGAAGTCGACAGCCGCGAAACCTCTGCAGATCCGACAAACTTATCCATCGGCAGGATCGCATCGACCAACGTCCCGCTCGAAAAGGCGGACAGCCCCCAGGGATGGAGTTGCGCCGCCGCATAACTCGAAACTCCGCTTTGCTCGAGCACGATCGGGCGCGTCAACGGTCCTGCGATGTTGCTGGCATTGTCGAGCGGTAGCGCATCCGGCGCCAGACGCACACCGGCCTGCCCGAGGCAGACAAGCAATGTCGGGCGCCCATTGGGAACCAGAATTTCACGGTGCCGATCCAGTGCGACCGGATTTTCAACCGCCCAGAAATGCTCGACGATATCGGCAAGTTCGGCGGGTGGCGGAAACGTTTGGTACCGCATGGCCGCTATCAGGCAGCCAGCGTTACGACAACCGCCCCACGCCGCGTGGCAACGATGGTGTGCTCATATTGCACGCACGGCGCCGAAGGCACGCTCACCAGCGTCCATGGGTCATCCAGGGATTTTTCCTCTGCCATCTGCCCACCCATCGACAGGAATGGTTCGACGGTAAAAACCAGCCCGTCCTCGATGCGGCGCCGCTCGGCCCGGTCGGGCCAGGTGGGAATTTCCCCAGGCTCGTCATGCAGCCCGTGGCCGATGCCATGGCTGGCGAGATTGCGGATCAGCGTATAGCCATTGGTGCCGGCAAACTTGCCGATGGCATCTCCGATATCGGCGATCCGCCCCCCGGCCCTGACCGCGCGAATGCCCGCCCACATCGCCTTTTTGCCGTCACTGCAAAGCTTCTCCAGCCGCCGCACTGAGCCCGGCGGCACGATGTAGGACGCCCCTGTATCCGCGAAAATCCCGTCTTTCTCCGCCGATACATCGATATTGACCAGATCACCAGCCTTTATGACTCGGTTCCCCGGAATGCCGTGCGCGACCTCTTCATTGACCGAAATGCACGTCGCGCCGGGAAACTGATAGGTTACCTCGGGCGCCGAGCGCGCGCCATGATCGTCGAGCACCTTGCGCCCGATATCGTCGAGTTCCTTGGTCGTCATGCCCGGCTCAAGCGCCATTGCCATCGTATCGCGCGCAATCGCGCAGATGCGGCCGATCACCTTGAGCCGCTCTAGTTCTTCCTCCGACGTAATGGTCATCGCTTAGCCTTTCAGCGCGTGGAAATGTTCGAGCAACCCGCGGGTCGAGCTGTCATGGCTCTCCGCCGGCTCGGCGCCCTCCACTTTGGCCAGCAAAGCCTTGGCCAGTTGCTTGCCCAGTTCCACGCCCCACTGGTCGTAGGAATTGACATTCCAGATCGTGCCCTGGACGAAAACCTTGTGCTCGTAGAGCGCCACCAACTTGCCCAGCGTTGCGGGATCGAGACGGGAATACAGAATGGTGTTGGATGGCCTGTTGCCGGGAAAGACCTTGTGCGGCGTCAGGGCCTTGATCTCGGCCTTGGAAAGCCCGGTGCCCTTGAGCTCGTTGGTGACTTCTTCGGCGCTCTTGCCCAGCATCAGCGCTTCCGATTGCGCGAAACAATTGGCCACCAGCTTGGCGTGATGCGGCGGCAATTCCTCGTGCGGATTGGCAGCCACGAGAAAATCGCAAGGGACGACCGAAGTCCCCTGATGGATCAGCTGGTAGAAGGCGTGCTGCCCATTGGTCCCCGGCTCACCCCAGATGACCGGCCCGGTTTCCCAGGGCGTGGATTTGCCGCCCAGCGTCACGGACTTTCCATTCGACTCCATGTCCTGCTGCTGCAGATACGCCGGAAAGCGCGAAAGCCGCTGGTCGTACGGCAATACCGCATGGGTCGCGAACCCCCAGGCATTGCGATACCACACACCAAGCAGCCCCATGATCATCGGAAGATTTTCTTCCAGCGGGGTCGTCAGGAAATGCTGATCCATTTCGTAGGCGCCGCGCAGAAACGCCTCGAAATTGTCGTACCCCACGGCAATCGCCACCGGCAGCCCGATAGCCGACCAGACCGAATACCGCCCGCCGACCCAGTCCCAGAACCCAAAGATCCGATCCTCGCGAATACCAAAGGCCTGACAGCCCTCGATATTGGTCGAGACGGCGGCGAAATGGTCGTTGACCGCCTGTTCACCCAGGGCGTCGGCCAGCCATTTGCGGGCCGTATGGGCGTTGGTCATCGTCTCGTCGGTGGTGAAGGTCTTTGAGGCGATGATGAACAGCGTCCGCGCCGGATCGAGTCCCTTGAGGGTGTCGTGCATATGCGCGCCGTCGACATTGGAGACGTAGTGGGCGCGCAGATTGGCCCGCGTATAGGGCTCCAGCGCCAGCGTCACCATGGCAGGCCCCAGGTCGGACCCGCCGATGCCGATATTGATCACGTCGGTAAACTGGTCGCCCAGCGCCCCACGGATCGCCCCGTCGCGCACATCGTTGGAAAAACCCTTGATCCGCGCCAGAACGTCCCGCACCGCCGGCATGACGTCTGCGCCCTCGACCATCACCGCTTCATCGCCGCCATAGCGCAGCGCCATGTGAAGCACCGAGCGGTGTTCGGTGATGTTGATGGGCTCGGCCGCCCACATCCGGTCGCGCCGCCCCTCGACATCGGTGTCCCGAGCCAGATCGAACAGGGCGGCCATGGACTGGCTGTCGATGCGGTTCTTGGAATAGTCGAGCAGCATGTCGCCAAACGATGCCGAATAGCTGGCGAACCGGTCGTCGTCATGGGCGAACAACTCACGCATGGACGTGCCCGCCAGGCGCTTCTTGTGTTTCTTGAGAACCTGGAAACCGGCCTTGCGAACCTTGTTCGACATCGATGCACCCCTATTCTAGCGCCGGCAGGTCGCCCTTGGTCCAGCCTTCGCGGACCGCTGCGCAATATTGGACGAAAGTCGCATTCTCAATCGCATTTCGCATGCCAGCCATCAACTCCTGATAATAGGAAAGGTTGATCTGGCTTAAAATCATCGCCCCGAGCATTTCCTCGCACCGCACGAGATGATGCAGATAGGCCCGCGAAAAGCGCCGCGCGGTCGGATTTGGCGAGGTTTCGTCCAGCGGCCGATGGTCGTCCTTGTGCCGGGCGTTCTTCAGGTTCACCACGCCAAACCGCGTATAGGCATGGCCGTGCCGCCCGGCCCGCGTCGGATGCACGCAATCGAACATGTCGATCCCCCGCCCAACGGCGCCCAGCAAATCGTCGGGCTTGCCCACCCCCATAAGATAGCGCGGCTTGTCGGCCGGCAATTGCGGGGTGGTTTCGTCCAGCACCCGAAACATCACCTCTTGCGGCTCGCCCACGGCCAGCCCGCCCACGGCATATCCGTCGAACCCGATATCGATCAGCCCGGCCGCCGAACGCGCTCGCAACCCGGCATTGTCGCCCCCCTGCACAATCCCGAACAACGCCCTGCCCTTGGCGTTGTCGAAAGCCTTTTTTGAGCGTTCGGCCCAACGGATGGACAGCTCCATGGCCCGCTCGAGTTCGTCATATTCGGCCGGCAGGCTCACGCATTCGTCGAGTTGCATGATGATGTCGGAATCGAGCAGCTTCTGGATTTCGATGGACCGCTCGGGCGTCAGGCTGTGCGTTGACCCGTCGATATGGGATTTGAACGTTACGCCATTTTCATCAAGCTTGCGCAGCTTGGCCAGGCTCATCACCTGAAATCCGCCGGAATCGGTAAGGATCGGGCGCTGCCAGTCCATGAACTCATGCAACCCGCCCAGCCGCTCCACCCGTTCGGCACCAGGTCGCAGCATCAGGTGATAGGTGTTGCCCAGGACGATATCGGCGCCAGTTTCACGAACCTGCTCGGGATACATGGCCTTGACTGTCCCGGCTGTCCCCACGGGCATGAAGGCCGGCGTGCGGATTTCACCACGCGGCGTATCCATCTGCCCGCGACGCGCCATGCCGTCAGTGGCGGAAAGCGTGAACTGGAAATTTTCGGTCATCGGTCGGCCCGGAACAGCAGCGAGGAGTCGCCGTAGGAATAGAAGCGATAGTGGTGATCGATGGCGTGCTTATAGGCGCCATGCATGGTCTCCAAGCCCGAAAAGGCCGAGACCAGCATGAACAGCGTCGAGCGCGGCAGGTGGAAATTTGTCATCAGCACATCGACAACCCGGAACGCAAAACCCGGCGTAATGAAAATATCGGTCTCGCCGGCGAAGGCCTCCAGCGTGCCCGTCTTGCGCGCCGCGCTCTCGAGCAATCGCAGGCTCGTCGTCCCCACGGCAACGACCCGGCCGCCAGCCGCCTTGGCCGCGTTGATGCGCTCGACGACTTCGGGAGAAACCACCCCCCATTCGGCGTGCATCGTGTGATCCTCGGTATCGTCCGCCTTCATCGGCAGGAAGGTCCCGGCCCCCACATGCAGAGTCACGTGTTCGATTGCGATGCCCTTTTCCTCGAGCCGATCCAGCAGTTCGGGCGTAAAATGCAGCCCTGCGGTCGGTGCGGCAACAGCGCCGTCATGCTCGGCATAGACAGTCTGATAATCGGTCTTGTCGCGCTCCTCGATACCTCGCTTGGCTCCGATATAGGGCGGCAGCGGCATGGCCCCGCGCGCCTTGATCGCTTCATCGAGCACCGCATCGGAAAAATCGAATGCCAGCGTCACCTGCCCGTCTTCGACCGCTTTGACGGTCGCGGCCAGTTCGTCGAGCATGCAGACCTCTGAAGTGGCACCAAACACCACGCGGTCCCCCGCCTTCAGCCGCTTGGCCGGTCGGGCAAAGGCCAGCCAGGTGTTGCCGTCGACCCGCTTGTGCAGGTTGAACGACACTGACGCGGCAAACTCCCCGCGATGGCGCGTGCCCCGCAGTTCCGCGGGGATGACCCGCGTGTCGTTGACCACCAATACGTCGCCGGCGCGCAGGATCGTTTCGAGGTCGGTCACCACCCGGTCCGAAAGCATACCGCCCTTGGCAACGACAAGCATTTTAGCGCTGTCGCGGGGTGAAACCGGATGGAGCGCGATCCGCTCGTCGGGGAGATCGAAGTCGAAAAGATCGACCTTCATTTTCTGTCATCCACAAAAAGTGACCCCGGCTCGCGCCGGGGTACACAAAACACTTCAGGAATTTGCAGCCTATGCGGCGTCTGCGGCCACCTTCATCGAAACGATCTTGTCGGGGTTGCGAACCGGCTCACCCTTTTCGAGCTGGTCGACAACGTCCATGCCCTCGATCACCTTGCCGAACACCGAATACTGTCCGTTGAGCCAGGGCGCCTCGCCAAAGCAGATGAAGAACTGGGAATTGGCCGAATTGGGGTTGGCCGAGCGCGCCGCGGAAACCGTTCCACGCACGTGCTTTTCCTGGGAAAATTCGGCCTTGAGATCGGGCTTGTCCGATCCTCCGGTGCCGTTGCCCTTGGGGCAGCCAACCTGCGCCATGAACCCGTCGATCACGCGATGAAACACAATCCCGTCGTAAAACCCTTCACGGGCCAGTTCTTTCATGCGGTCAACATGCCCCGGAGCCAGGTCGGGGCGCAGTTCGATAACGACCTTCCCCTTTGATGTCTCCATCACGATCGTGTTTTCCGGATCCTTGATATCGGCCATGAGCGGCTTTCCTTTTCTTGATTATTGCTACTCTGCGACGCGCAGAGAAACCATGATGTCGGGATTAGCGACGGCACCATTGGCGCTGGCGGGGCCTTTTTCCAGCCCGTCGACAAGCTCCATTCCCGAAATGACATTGCCGAACAGGGTATATTGCCCGTTCAGATGCGGCGAATCCGCGGTCACGATGAAAAACTGCGAGTTGGCCGAATTGGGATTGGCCGAACGGGCCATGCCCAGCGTGCCGCTTACGAAGGATTCGTTGGAAAATTCCGCCGCCAGGTCGGGCAGGTCCGACCCGCCCATGCCTGTGCCCTGCGGATCGCCGGTCTGCGCCATGAACCCGTCGATCACGCGATGGAATTTCAATCCGTCATAAAAGCCCGAATTGGCCAGTTCGGTGATCCGCGCCACATGCTCGGGCGCCAGATCGGGACGCAGCGCGATGGTCACATCCCCGCTCTCCAGCGTGAGAGTCGCCATCGGTGCATCCGCAGGCACGTCCGAAGCGGACTGCGCCATCGCCGGGGTCTGCCCGAACGGCAGGTAGGGCCAAGCCACCATCGCGCCGAACACGGCGACAAAGGCGAAAACGAGGAAACCAACCATGCGGTTGGCCGGTTTGGCGGAATGATCAGCCATCATGTCTCCAGGAGTTTGAGCACGGCACGCGGAACGAACGGGGTAATCTCGCCCCCCATCTCCGCTATCTGGCGCACCAGAGTTGCCGAAATATGGCGCACATAGGGGCTCGAAGGCACAAACACCGTCTGAATATCGGGTGCCATCTGAGCATTCATGCCCACCATCTGCATTTCGTAATTATAATCTGTCGTATCGCGCAGCCCGCGAATGACCATGCCCGCGCCGCAACGCTGCGCCGCCTGGACCATCAGCCCGTCGAACTCAACGATTTCAATGGCCACGCCCTTGCGCGTTCCGATCGCGCCGGCCGTCTCGGCGAGCAGTTCACGTCGTTGGTCAGCGCTCAGCATAGGCTTTTTGGCCGCATGCACGCCGATGCCGACAATCAGCTTGTCCACGAGTTTGCAAGCCCGCTCGATAACATCGAGATGGCCGTTGGTCACCGGATCGAACGATCCGGGGTAAAATCCCACACGCTCAGTCATTGCCGGTTTTTGTCACGCCCGGCGCTGCAGCGCAAGCCAGATGCCGCCCCCGATCAGCACGGCGCCCGAAACGCGATTGACCAGCCGCACCCGCGCCGCATTGATCCAGTGGCGCATCTGCCCAGCCAACACCGCATAAACAGAGTCGCTCAGCGTCGTCGCCAGCATGAACAATCCACCCAGAACGAGGATCTGCGGCAACGCCGCCCCATTGGCCACCACGAACTGCGGCAGAAAGGCGCCAAACATCAGCAGCGCCTTGGGATTTGACCAGATGACCACAAAACCCTGAACGACATAGCCGCGCAGGCTTTTGTGCCGTTCTGCCGCCAGAGGTTCTATCTCCCCGCTCGAGCGCAGCATGCGATAGCCCAGCCAGACAAGATAGACCGCCCCGATCAGTTTGATCCAGTCAAACGCCCAGCCCATGAGACTCATCACCGCCTCAAGCCCGAACGCGACGACTAGGATCATCGAGACCAGCCCCAACTGCGTGCCCAGAATGATCGCCATCCCCGCCATCGTCCCGCGCGACAAGGCGCTGGCGATAATGACGGTCACAGTCGGGCCGGGAACGACCGCTATGAAAAAGGAGGCGGCGAGAAAAGCGAGAAGTGAGGCAATATCGGGCATGGCACACTCCTTGAAAACGTGCCGTCAGCTAGCCATGGCCCGGGCTTCTGACAAGGGGCCATGACCTTGCGCAATCAATCTTCGCTCGAAGGGGCTTCTGCGCCGTCCTCGGGCTCCTCGCCCTCTTCGGGTTCCGGCTCGGTGATGCGCTCGACCGAGACCACCTTTTCGTCCGTGGCGGTCCGGAAAATGGTAACGCCCTGGCTCGAACGTCCCACAATGCGGATGCCATCGACCGGCACGCGGATCACCTGCCCACCATTGGTCACCAGCATGAGCTGGTTTTCCTCTTCCACCGGGAACGACCCGACCAGATTGCCGTTGCGGGCGTTTACCGCCATTGCGACGATGCCTTTGCCGCCTCGACCGGTCACCCGGTATTCGAAAGACGAGGTGCGCTTGCCAAAGCCCTTTTCCGATATGGTCAGAACGAATTGCTCGGCAGCGCTCATCTGCGCATAGCGATCCTGGTCGAGCGGGGCATCACCCGATGCCTCATCGTCGACTTCCGTGCCATCGTCGGTTTCGCCGCGCACCGCCCGGCTCATTTTGATATAGGCCGCACGTTCGTCGGCCGTGGCTGGGAAATTGCGCAGGATCGACATGGCGATAACTTCGTCGCCCTCTGCCAGATTGATCCCCCGCACGCCCGTCGAATCGCGGCCCTTGAACACACGCACATCGGTTATAGCAAACCGGATGCACTGGCCCTTGGCCGTGGTGATCAGGATGTCGTCGCTCTCGGAAGCGGTCTCGACGCCGACGATCCCGTCGCCCTCGTCGAGCTTCATGGCGATCTTGCCGTTCTGGCGCACTTCGACGAAGTCCGAGAGCTTGTTGCGGCGCACATTACCCGATTGGGTCACGAACATCACATCAAGGCTTGCCCAGCTTTCTTCGTCCTCGGGCAACGGCATGATCGAGGTGATGCGCTCGCCATCTTCGAGCGGCAGCATGTTGATCAGCGCCTTGCCGCGCGCCTGCGGCGCAGCGACCGGCAAACGCCACACCTTCATCTTGTAGACGATGCCACGCGAGGAGAAGAACAGAACCGGCGTGTGGGTATTGGCGACAAACAGCCTGGCGACGAAATCCTCGTCGCGCGTCGACATGCCCGAACGCCCCTTCCCGCCCCGGCGCTGCGCGCGATAAGTCGAAAGCGGCACGCGCTTGATGTAGCCAGCATGCGACACGGTCACCACCATGTCCTCGCGCGCGATGAGATCTTCATCGTCCAGATCGCCGGCGAATTCGTCGATCTGGGTCATACGCGGCGTCGCGTACTGTTCCTTGATCTCGGTCAGCTCGTCGCGAATGATCCCCAGAACCCGCTCGCGCGAGCGCAGGATATCGAGATAATCCTTGATCTGCTCGCCAAGCGCATTGAGCTCATCGCCGATTTCGTTCCGCCCAAGCGCGGTCAACCGCGACAGTGTCAGGGCCAGGATGGCGCGAGCCTGCTCGTCCGAGAGCTTGAAAGTGCCGTCATCGTTGATCTGGTGACGGGGATCGTCGATCAGCCCGATCAGATCCATGACGTCGGATGCCGGCCAGTCACGTTCCAAGAGCTTCTGGCGCGCCGTTGCAGGGTCCGGCGATGAGCGGATAAGCCGGATAACCTCATCCACATTATTCACGGCCACCAGCAGGCCCACCAGCACATGAGCGCGATCGCGGGCCTTGTTGAGCAGGAACCGCGTGCGGCGGGTTATCACCTCTTCGCGGAACCGCAAAAACGCCTGCAAGATCGACTGCAGGTTCATCAGCTCCGGCTTGCCGCCATTGAGCGCCACGAAATTGCAGCCGAACGAGGTCTGCAGCATCGAATAGCGATAGAGCTGGTTGAGCACGACATCGGCCACGGCATCACGCTTGATCTCGATGACCACCCGCATGCCCTGCCGGTCGGATTCGTCGCGAATATCGGCGATGCCTTCGATGCGCTTGTCGCGCACCATCTCGGCGATCTTTTCGATCATCGTCGCCTTGTTCACCTGATAGGGAATCTCGTGAACGATCAGCGCTTCGCGTTCCTTGCGCACCTCTTCGACGGTCACCCGGCCGCGCATCAGGACCGAACCGCGACCCGTCTCATAGGCAGACCGTATACCGGACTTGCCGATGATGATGCCCGCCGTCGGAAAATCCGGTCCGGGGATGATTTCCATCAACTCATCGACGGTAATGTCGGCATTGTCCATCATGGCCAGGCACGCGTCGATCACCTCGCCAAGATTGTGGCTGGGGATATTGGTGGCCATGCCCACGGCGATACCGCCGCCGCCATTGACGAGCAGGTTTGGAAACCGCGCCGGCAGAACCGTCGGTTCGCGCTCGCTCGCGTCGTAATTGTCACGGAAATCGACGGTATCCTTGTCGAGATCGTCGAGCAGCGACCCGGTGACCTTTTCCATGCGCGCTTCGGTGTAACGCATGGCGGCCGGCATATCGCCGTCGACCGAACCGAAGTTCCCCTGCCCGTCGATCAGCTTGACGCGCATCGAGAACGTCTGCGCCATGCGCACAAGGGACATATAGACAGCATCGTCCGAATGCGGGTGATATTTACCGATCACGTCACCGACCACGCGGGCCGACTTGCGATAGGGCTTGTTGTATTCGTAACCCTGCTCGTGCATCGAAAAAAGGATGCGACGATGCACGGGCTTGAGCCCGTCGCGCACGTCGGGCAGCGCCCGGCTCACAATCACGCTCATCGCGTAATCGAGGTAGGATTTGCGCATCTCGTCGGTTATCGAGATCGGGTGGATGTCGGAGGGCATTACGCTGCCCGCGTCATCTTCTGGCGTATCTGTCACGATGCTCGTTCTGCACTGATTCTGCTGGAACCGGGTTTAGTCGATTCCGGATGCAGATGCCAGTTTTCCGCGCCCCTTTGGCACCGCCCGGGCACAGTTTTATTCCCGATCGCCATCGATGACATCGATTACAGAAAAGGGGTTGCCGAAAATCGCACAATGGGTTGAATGACAGGCAACAACAATCCCGTTTTTGCGAGTGTGGATTTCGATGTCTGATCTGGCGACGTCCCGCGGCCCGATGCCGCTGTATTTCGGTATGCGCGGCGACCGTCTGGCGGTCTCGGCGCTGTTTCTGGTCAACGGTTTTCTTGTCGGCAGCTGGGCGCCCAAGATTCCGGTGCTCATGGCCCGGCTCGACATAACCGAATCCATCATGGGGCTGCTGATCCTTGCCTTCGGCCTTGGGTCGATCGCCATGATGCCGGTAATCGGAGCGCTCACGGCAAGGCACGGCTCGTCTCCGGTCCTCAAGCCCGCGACCCTTGCGCTCCTGCCAATGCTGTTCCTGCTTACCCTGGCACCGGAACTGATCACCACAGCGGCGGTCATTTTCGTGTTCGGCGGCCTTATCGGGGGCATGGACGTGGCCATGAACACAAATGCCGTCGCCGTCGAAAAGCGCATGAAGCGCGCCATCATGTCCTCATGCCATGGCTTCTGGAGCCTTGGCGCATTGCTTGGCGCCGCGCTGGGCGGCGTGCTGCTCGGATCGGTTGGGGAAATCGCTCACGGGCTCATCGTTACGGTTCTTGCAACCGTCGCCGCGCTTTTTGCACTCCCGCTCCTCGCCCAGGACCAGCCGACGCCCGAAGCCAAGGCGGCAACACCGCTCAAATTCCCCCGTTCGCCCCTGCCCTATCTCGTCGGCATCATGGCTCTGTTTGCGATGATCCCCGAAGGGGCCATTCTCGACTGGTCGGCGCTGTTTCTGCAGCAGGAACATGGGGCCAGCATCGAACTGGCAGCGCTCGGCTTTGCCGCATTTTCCGCCACCATGGCCATCATGCGCTTTGCTGGCGATGTCATCCGCCATCGCCTTGGCGCCGTCCTCACCCTCCGCATATGCGGAGGGTTTGCCCTTACAGGCATGGTTCTTGCCGCCCTGGCACCCGTCCCCGAACTGGCCATACTGGGCTTTGCCATCGCCGGTATCGGCATTTCCAACATCGTGCCCATCGCCTTTTCGGCCGCGGGAAACCTCCCCGGCATCCCCTCGGGCATCGGACTATCAATCGTTACGGTCATGGGCTATTCGGGAATTCTGGTTGCGCCCTCTGCAATCGGCTTCATCGCCGAACATACGGGATTCTCGCCCGTTCTGATGGGAACAGCCGCCCTGGTTCTGGTCACTCTGAGCCTGTCACGCCTGGCGCGCTACGCCAATTTCAGCGCGGAGTAGGCGGCGCGGAACCCACGCTGCCCTGACCCGTTCCCTGTTCGACTATCAAGCGAACAGGAGCCCACCATGCAGCAGATGGATTTCAACGTCGACAACAAGGTCTGGGTGCTCGTCGCCGACGGCGAAAAGGCCCTGTTCTTTGAAAACACCGGCACGCGAAAAACTCCGGTGTTTCAGGTGGTTCGCGAAATGGAGCAGGACAATCCGCCCACACGGGAGCAGGGCACGGACGCGCCCGGGCGCATGAATGATGCCGGCCCGGGCCAGAAAAGCGCCATGGAGCCCACCGACTGGCACCGGCTCGCCGAAGAGCGTTTCGCCAAGGACGCCGCCGACCTGCTCTACAAATACGCCAACGAAAACCGCTACAAGCAGATCGTTCTGTGCGCCGCACCCCGTGTTCTCGGTGAATTGCGCAAGGAACTGCACGCCATTGTCACCGACCGCGTCATCGGCGAAGTTCCCAAAACCCTGACCAATCATCCGGTGGATCAGATCGAACGGATTCTCAGCGCGAGTTAGGCACGGAGGCACATATGGGGCATCACGCGCACAATCCCTTTGCGCTCTCCTTGCGGGACTGGAAGCAGGTCGCAATCCATACCGTACAGACCATGAGCGAACGGGATATGTCCCTGCGATGCGCCGGCGTCGCGTTTTTCGGCTTCCTGTCGATCTTTCCCGCCATAGGCATTGTCGTGTCGCTGGTCGGCATTCTCGGCGACTATGATGCCCTGCGCGCCGAGATCGACAGGTTTTCCGACATCATGCCCACAATCGCCTATTCGCTCGTCGCCACCCAGCTCGATTCCTTCATGAATCAGGATCAGACGGGGTTCGGCGTCGGTCTGGCCATTTCGATCGTCGTCATTCTCTGGAGCAGTTCGCGCGGCGTCGATGCGCTTCTGCACGCAACGTCGGTGGCTTATGGCGAAACATCGGATCGCGGTTTTTTCGTCGGGATACTGGTGGCCTTCGCCACAACCGTCCTCGGGGCAATCTTTCTTGTCGTGGCCCTGACCCTGATCGCCGCAATTCCCATATTCACCCGTTTCTCCCCCTTCCCGGGCACCAGCGAACAGCTTGCCCTGCTGTTGCGCTGGCCGGCGCTTCTGGTTCTGGCCGTTGTCGCTTTCGCCCTGATTTACCGCTACGCGCTCAACCGCCGCGGCGCCAAATTGCGCTGGATCTGGCCCGGCGCAACATTGGCCGCCCTGATCTGGATCGTCGCCTGCCTGCTGTTTTCGCTCTACGTCGAGTATTTCGGCGAGTTCGAAGCGACGTTCGGCTCTCTGGCCGCGGCGGTGGTGATGCTATTCTGGATGTTTATCTCAGCGCAGATCTTCGTCTTCGGGGCCGCGCTGAACGCCGGCATCGAACTCCGGACCGCCGTCGACAGCACCATCGGCCCTGACCGCCCCATGGGGAAGCGGGGCGCCTACGTTGCCGACAATGTGGAGACCTAGAGCGCGTCCAGCAAAAGTGGAAACGGTTTTGCGGTTCGGACGCGCGACAAAACAAGGACTTAGATCGAATCCGCGATTCGAAGAAAAGCGGATTTGATCTAACCGGCCAGCACCTTGTCGAACACCTCCAGCGCATCGTCGATCTGCTTTTTGGTGATTACCAGGGGCGGCGCGATGCGGATGGTGTCGGTATGCGTGTCCTTGGCCAAAATGCCATGCTCCTTGAGCGTATGGCAGAATTTGCGGGCCCCGCCGGCTTCGGGATAAAGGTCAACGGCCAGCATCAGCCCTCGCCCCCTGACCGAACGGATATGGTTCGATTTGATGCCGGCCAGCCCGTCGAGGAAATAGGGCCCGAGCGCCGCGGCATTTTCAATCATGCCTTCCTCGGTCAGCACCCGAAGCGCGGCTCGCGCCACGGCACAGGCCAGCGGGTTGCCGCCAAAGGTCGAGCCATGCTGTCCCGGTTGGAGCACCCCCAGCACCTCGGAATTGGAAAGCACGGCGGACACCGGGTAAAACCCGCCCGACAGCGCCTTGCCCAGCAAGGTCACGTCGGCTTCGATCCCTTCATGCTGTTCGGCCAGCAGCTTTCCCGTGCGGCCCAGCCCGGTTTGAATTTCGTCTAATATAAGCGTCACATTATTCTCGGTGCACAGCTCCCGCACGCGCCGGAAATAGCCCTCGGGCGGAATGATAACCCCGGCCTCCCCCTGGATCGGCTCGACCAGAAACCCTACGGTATTCGGCGTGATCGCCCGTTCCAGCGCATCTGCATCGCCAAAGGCAATGACCTTGAACCCCGGAGCGAACGGCCCGAACCCGCCGCGCGCATCGGGGTCGGCAGAGAACCCGACGATTCCCATGGTCCGACCGTGGAAATTGTTGGCGCATACGATGATCTCGGCCTTGTCCTTTTCGACTCCCTTGACCTCATAACCCCATTTGCGAACGGCCTTTATGGCGCTTTCGACTGCCTCGGCCCCGGTATTCATCGGCAGTACCTTGTGCGACCCGGTCAGGTCCGCGATCTCCTGATAAAACAGGGCAAGTTGGTCGTTGTGGAAGGCCCGCGACGTCAGTGTGAGCTTTTTTGCCTGTTCGACCATCGCTTCGAAGATTTTGGGATGGCAGTGCCCCTGGTTGACCGCCGAATAGGCCGACAGGCAGTCGAGATATTGCTTGCCGTCCACATCATAGACGAACACGCCCTCGCCCCGCACCAGCGCCACATCGAGCGGCTTGTAATTGTGTGCGCCTAGCGTCTGCTCCAGCGCGATAAGATCCTCGGTCAGTGCCATTTTTCCCTCGATTATGCAGGTTGTGTCGGACGATCGAAAATGCGGCGCCCGAAGGCGCTCGCCGCAAGGTCCACCATCAGGCGCGCGCTCTTGCCCCGGTCGTCGAGAAACGGGTTCAGTTCGACAAGGTCGAGACTGACCAGCCGCCCGCACCGTCCCACCATCTCCATCGCCAGATGCGCCTCGCGCACCGTCGCGCCGCCCGGCACCGTGGTTCCAACTCCGGGCGCCAGATCGGGCTCGATGAAATCGACATCGAGGCTCACATGCAAAAGCGCGTCGTCAGCCTCGACCTCCTTGAGGATTCGCCGCAGGATCGCGGCGATCCCATGTTCGTCGATCTCGGCCATGTCGTTGACGTCGGCGCCCCGCGCCGCAAGCAGGTCGACCTCGGCCGGATCGATGGATCGCGCCCCCACCAGATGATACCGGCTTGCTGGCATCTTTGGGCACTCGAGCATACCGTCAAACCCGGGCTCGCCGCAAAAGAAGGCGGCCGGCATCCCGTGCATGTTCCCCGATGCCGAGGTCCGTGGCGTATTGAAATCGGCATGAGCATCCAGCCAGAGCACATGCAGCTTCTTCCCGATCCGGTCCGCGTGCCGCAGGGCAGCTGCCACCGAGCCGAACGACAGCGCATGATCCCCGCCCAGATAGACCGCTGTTCCCTCTGACAGTGCCGCCTCTCCGGCGTCGGCCAGCGCTCGGGCGAACCCGGTCACCTCAACGACATTGTGCGCCAGCCCTTCGAGGGCGAAATCGTTGCTTTCGGGCAAGACATCACCCCGATCGACAGCCGTGTGCCCCAGCCCCGACAAGGCATCCGCCAGCCCGGCAATACGCAGGGCTTTCGGCCCCATCGAACATCCCTGCCGCCCTGCCCCGGCTTCGACGGGCGCTCCGATCAGGGTGATTGTTCTGGGCTCCGGTCCACGCATGCGCTCTCGCCTCCAAAATGCTGGTGCCAGCATGCCCAAGCAATACGAAGACGAAAAGTTGCAAATCTGCGCAATGTGCAACTAACATTGACCATTCTGACAAGGATCACTGTACGAAATGCCAAACACCGACCCTCTCGACCGAAAAATCCTGTCGCTCCTGCGCGACGACGCACGCCTTCCCATCGCCAGCCTTGCCACAACCCTTGGCGTGTCCCGCACGACGGTCAGGGCCCGCATGGAGCGCATGGAAGCCAACGGCACCATCTCCGGCTATGGCGTCCGCCTCGGCCAACCCGACGACGCCGAGCGCGTCCGCGCCATAGCCATGATCGAGGTGGAAGGCCGCGGGACCGACAAGGTGGCCCGCGCCCTTTCCGGCCTTCCGCAGGTCCGGGCGCTCTACAGCACCAATGGGCGCTGGGACCTCGTCGCCGAAATCGAAAGTGCCTCGCTGCCCGAATTCGATTCGGTCCTCGGCGCCATCCGGTTGATCGAAGGTATCAGCCTCACCGAAACCAACATCCTCCTCGCCGCCCGCTTCCGACGCTGACTACCGTCCCGAGTTTCGCCCCGAGTGGACGCCGCTCGCGCAAGCCTTTACCAATTCACACGCACCTTTTCCTTGCGATTCGCCCGGAGGAGAAACCAAGTGTCGATCGGATTTGGCCTTGAGCGACTGGGGCTGCTGACCCTGCGTTTCCCCCGCATCATGGCTGTCGCGGTCCTCGCCTTCACGGCCCTTTGCACCTTTCAGCTCACCCGCTTCAACATCGATGGCGACCTGCTGCGCCTTTATCGCGGCTCGGGCATCGAATACGACCGCTACATGGCGCTGAACGAGAATTTCGGCACCTTCGAGAATGACGTTTACCTCCTGGTGCGTTCGGAAAACCTGACTGACCCCGAAATCCTCGAAGAACTCCGCTTTCTAGGCTTTGAACTCGAACTCAACGAATTTGCCGCCGGCACCATGTCGCCCTTCTCCCTGCGCCGCCCGGCCGAAGGCGGCGCCTCGGTGCCCGCCGTTCCCGAGGGCATGCAGACCCGCGAGCGGGTAGCCTCCGCCCTGAACGATCTGCGCGTCAACGATCCGCTGATGAGCAATCTCATTCTCGCCGGCAACGCGGGCATGGTAATGATCATGTTCCCCGATCCCCAGGTCGCCGCCGAACGCGGTGACGAGGCCATGCTCGCATCGATGCGCGAACTGATGGCGGCCTATGAGAGCGAGGACATTCATCTCGAATTGACCGGTCCCGCCGTCTGGAAACAGGAGATCCTTAACGCCTCGCGCTTCGACCAGATCATGTTCATGCTCGCCGGCGTGGCACTCGGCTTTTTTACGGCCTTCTTGAGCTTTCGCACCTTCTGGGGCGCTCTGATCGCAACGCTCACCCCCGTCGTCACCGCATTCTGGGTCACCGGCATGACCATACTGGTGTTCGGCAGCTTCACCTTTCTCACCAACATCGTCTCGGCGCTGGTGCTGGTCATCGCATTCGCCGAAAGCATGTATTTCGTGCTTTACTGGATGCGCACCGGCGGTGTCGGAATGGATCAGCGCCAGGCGCTTGTCGAAACCGTTCGCAAGGTCAGTCCGGCCTGTGCCCTCACCGCCATCACCACGATTATCGCCTTTGCCAGCCTTACCCTTGCCCCGGGGCAGGGCCTGCGCGAATTTGCCATCTCCGGCGCGCTCGGCATGGCACTGGCCTTTCTCGCGCTCGTCACCTTCCTGCCCCTGTCGCTGCTGCTCGCCATGCGGCTGGGGTTCAGGATGCGCAAAACCCCGTCCGTGGCCCTGACGGCCCCCATTCCCTTCATCCGGCGCATGGCGCGCGTCGCGCCGCGTCAGGCCGCCATCGCCGCCATTGTGTTCGTGGGGCTGCTGCTCATCCCGCATTTCCTGCTCGAATCGCGGTTCCGGTTCCAGGATTTCCTGCCCAGCAACAGCGATGCCATCGCTACAAGCGAGCAGATCGATGCCGGCGTCGGTGGCGTGGCCCCCGTCTATATTCGCATTCCGCTCCAGGGCGGCCTCACCGAAATGACCGACGGCGATTTCGCTACGGTCGAGCGCGTTCACGAGATCGCCGAAAACCATTTCGGCGCCGGCAAGGTCATCTCGGCCGCAAGTTTCCGGCACTATTCCGATCTGGGCTTTTCCCGCGAGCGCATCTTCGAGGCCGTCGGCCCGTTCCTGCGCCAGCGCTTTGTGACCGACGACGGCATGCAGGCATTGGTGACCGCCTTTTCCCCCACCTCCGAGAATGCGCATCAGACAGTGGCCGTCATCGAAGCGGTTCGCGCCGACCTCGAAACCGCCGGCATAGAAGGCGCCGAAATATCCGGTTTCCGAGTTCTCACCGCCTATGCCAGCCTCGATATGATCGCCACCCTCCAGATCAGCCTCATGCTCGCCGTGTTCTTGTCGGTCGTCCTGATCGGCATTGCCTTCCGCTCCTGGAGGCTGGCGCTGGTCTCGCTCATTCCCAACAGCCTGCCCATCCTTTTGACCGAATTGTTCCTCTATTCATCGGGAATTCACCTGCAACTGACGACTGTCATTTCCCTGACCATCGCCTTTGGAATCGCCGTCGATGACACGATCCATTTTCTCGCTCATTATGCCCGGGCACGCGAACGGGGGGAAAGCGTGGCCAAGGCAGTCGATACCACCCTCGACAGGGTTGGTCCGGCCCTGATCGCCACCACCCTGATCCTGATCGCCGGATGTGCCGTGCTCACGGTTTCGGTTCTGCCCCAGGTCGCCCTGTTCGGCTTTTTGACCGTCATCACGCTTTTGGCGGCACTGATCGGCGATTTGATCGTCCTGCCCGCGCTGCTCATCGGCGGAGCCATGATATTTGCCAGATGGAGACACCGAAAAAATGAAATTCCTGCCTGAAGCGTTGCCGGCACGCCTGATGAGCTGCGCTATCGCGCTTGCCAGCCTGCCGCTTTCCGGCCCGGCCCTTGCGGCCCAGGAAGATATCGACCTGCTCAAGAGCTATGTGGGCGATTGGCGCGGCCGGGGTTCGGCGGTGCTGGCCTCCACCGGCCAGGAGGAAACCGTCGTCTGTCGCATGAGTGTCCATGACGCCGGCGCGGCCCGCGTTACCTTCGATGGCCGTTGCTCCCTCGCCGGCCGTACCATCGCCGTGGCCGGCACCATGATCTGGAATGAAGAAGCCGGCCAGTATGAGGCGGCAATGTCCTCGGTCGCCAGCTTTCAAGGCGTTGCCATCGGCCGCCGCAGCGGCGACAGCATCGATTTCGAACTGCTCAACCGCAACGCCGAAGGCAAGGAATACCGGATCGAGGCCGCAATGGCCCTGCTCGACGCGCAGATCGGCATGGATTTCCAGATCACCGATCTTTCGACGGGCGGCGTGACCACAGCCCGGGTGCCATTCGCGCAATAGAGCCGCATCTGCTTAGCCTGCCCCAAGCAAACATTGAAAGAAAAAGGCGCCTCACGGCGCCTTTTGCAATCAGAACGGAATGTCGTCGTCCATGCCGCCCGGCTCGAAAGCCGGCGCGCTTGACGGCCGGCCGCGGTTTTCGACCTGCCGGCTGCCGCCATATCCGCCGCTGTCGCGATCCCCGCCGCCCTCGCCGCGCCCGTCGAGCATGGTCAGTGTCGAATTGAACCCCTGCAGCACGATCTCGGTCGTATACTGGTCCTGGCCGTCCTTTTCCCATTTCCGGGTCTGGAGCTGGCCCTCGATATAAACCTTGGAGCCCTTCTTGAGATAGTTCTGGGCCACCTTGGCCAGCCCCTCGCTGAAGATCACCACCCGGTGCCATTCGGTCTTCTCGCGCGGTTCGCCCGAATTCCGATCGCGCCAGCGCTCCGAGGTCGCTATGCGCAGATTGACCACGGGGTTGCCATTGGGCAGCGACCGCACTTCGGGGTCGGCCCCCAGATTGCCGACCAGAATAACCTTGTTCACGCTTCCCGACATATTCGCCTTCCTGTCTCTTGTCCGCCGGGCCAAAGCCCGGCCAGTCACGTTAAGCGCACTATATAGCCATCACCGGCAAAAGTTCAGCGCCAGCCCGCTCTATGCACAATTCCTTTGTTCTAATTTTGTTCTACATAAATGCGATATGTCAAGCTTGACGGAATCCAATTCGTTCCTATTATGTTCCATCACATTGCTGCCCTGCGCAAGCTGGCCTTGCAGGCAGCCGATGTTGTGCTTAAGTGAACCGGACGCCTCCCGCGCCCGTTAAGAGCTTTGTTGTCGGCCCCGCCGGCCCGCTATCCTTGGATATTCGCCCATGAATGACATTTCCAATCCCAATCGCGACATCGTCATCCGGGGTGCCAAGGAGCACAATCTTAAAAATATCGACGTCCGGCTGCCCCGCGACAAGCTGATCGTGATGACCGGGCTTTCGGGTTCCGGCAAATCCTCGCTCGCCTTCGATACCATCTATGCCGAGGGCCAGCGCCGCTATGTCGAAAGCCTTTCGGCCTATGCGCGCCAGTTCCTCGAAATGATGCAAAAGCCCGATGTCGAAAGCATCGAGGGGCTTTCGCCCGCCATTTCCATCGAGCAGAAAACCACCTCGCGCAATCCGCGTTCGACGGTCGGCACCGTCACCGAGATCTACGATTATCTCCGCCTGCTGTTCGCCCGCGTCGGCATCCCCTATTCCCCGGCCACAGGCCTCCCCATCGAAAGCCAGACCGTCTCCCAGATGGTCGACAAGGTCATGGCGCTCGAGGAGGGCACCCGTCTTTACCTGCTGGCGCCCATCGTGCGCGGCCGCAAGGGTGAGTACCGCAAGGAACTCGCCGAACTGATGAAAAAGGGCTTCCAGCGGGTCAAGATCGATGGCGCGTTTTACGAGATCGAGGAGGCGCCCGCCCTCGACAAGAAGCTCAAGCACGATATCGAGGTTGTCGTCGACCGCATCGTGGTCAATGGCGACATCGCCGGCCGCCTTGCGGAAAGTTTCGAAACGGCGCTGCGGCTGGCCGATGGCATCGCGCTGACCGAATACGCAGACCAGACCGAGGAAGACGGCGGTCCCAAGCGCCTGACCTTCTCGGAAAAATTCGCCTGCCCGGTCTCCGGCTTTACCATTGCGGAAATCGAGCCACGCCTGTTCTCCTTTAACAACCCCTTCGGGGCCTGTCCGGTCTGCTCCGGGCTTGGCACCGAAGCCAAGATCGATCCCGATCTCGTGGTCCCCGATGGTTCGCTTTCTTTGCGTGACGGCGCCATCCAGCCCTGGTCGAAAACCTCGTCGCCCTATTATCTGCAGACCCTTCAGGCCGTCACCCGGCACTTCAAGGCATCGACCGGCACCGCCTGGCAGGATTTGCCGTTCGAGGTCCAGCACGCCATCCTGTTCGGCACCGACAAGACCAAGATCGAATTCATCTATGACGATGGCTTGCGCAAATATTCGACGCAGAAGCCGTTCGAGGGGGTTATCGGCAATCTCGAACGCCGCTATCGCGAAACCGAATCATCGGCGGCGCGCGAGGATATCGAGCGCTACATGTCGGCGGCCCCCTGCCCGGCCTGTGATGGCTATCGCCTCAAGCCCGAAGCGCTGGCGGTCAAGATCCATGGCCGTCACATCGGCCAGGTGTCCGAGTTGTCCATCAAGGGTGCCGCCGATTGGTTTGCCGAACTGCCCAGCCACCTCAACCAGACCCAGTCGGCAATCGGCGAGCGCATCCTTAAGGAAATCCGCGACCGGCTGGCTTTCCTCAACGATGTCGGCCTGCAATATTTGACACTCTCGCGCAATTCGGGCTCGCTTTCGGGTGGTGAAAGCCAGCGTATCCGCCTCGCCAGCCAGATTGGCTCAGGGCTGACGGGTGTCCTTTACGTCCTCGACGAACCCTCAATCGGCCTGCACCAGCGCGACAATGCGCGCCTGCTCGAAACGCTTCGCCGCCTTCGCGACCTGGGCAACACAGTGATCGTTGTCGAGCATGACGAGGACGCTATTCTCACAGCCGATCATGTGCTCGATATCGGACCGGGAGCCGGTGTGCATGGCGGCCAGATCATTGCGCAGGGCACCCCCGACGATGTCCTTTCCCACCCCGACAGCCTCACCGGCCAATATCTCTCGGGCCGCATGGGCATCCCCGTGCCCGCCGAGCGCCGCAAGGCCAAAAAGGGCCGCCAGCTCTCGCTCAAGGGCGCGACCGGCAACAACCTCAAAAATGTCTCCGTCGACATTCCGCTCGGCATGTTCGTGGCCATCACCGGCGTATCGGGCGGCGGCAAGTCCACCCTGACCGTCGATACGCTCTATCAGGCCATCGCCCGGCGCCTTAACGGTGCGCGTTTGCACCCTGCCCCTCATGAAAGCCTGACCGGGCTCGAATTGCTCGACAAGGTCATCGACATCGACCAGAGCCCCATCGGGCGCACGCCGCGCTCCAATCCCGCCACCTATACGGGCGCTTTCACCCACATCCGTGAGTGGTTCGCCAACATGCCTGAATCCAAGGCACGCGGTTACGGTCCGGGGCGTTTTTCGTTCAACGTCAAGGGTGGCCGCTGCGAGGCGTGCCAGGGCGATGGCGTCATCAAGATCGAGATGCACTTCCTCCCCGACGTCTATGTGACCTGCGACGTTTGCAAGGGCCATCGCTACAACCGCGAAACCCTCGAAGTCCAGTTCAAGGGCAAGTCGATTTCCGACGTTCTCGACATGACAGTCGATGAAGGCGCCGAGTTCTTTTCCGCGGTGCCTGTCATCCGCGACAAGCTCGTCACCCTTCAGCGGGTCGGTCTGGGCTACGTCAAGATCGGCCAGCAGGCGACCACCCTTTCGGGCGGCGAGGCGCAGCGCGTCAAGCTGGCCAAGGAACTGTCCAAGCGCGCCACCGGCCGCACACTCTACGTGCTCGACGAGCCGACCACAGGCCTGCACTTTCACGACGTCGCCAAATTGCTCGAGGTGCTCCAGCAGCTTGTCGATACCGGAAACACCGTCATCGTCATCGAGCACAATCTTGAAGTGATCAAGACGGCCGACTGGATCATCGACCTTGGCCCCGAGGGCGGCGATGGCGGCGGCGAGATCGTGGCCGTCGGCACCCCCGAACAGGTTGCACAAAGCCCCCGCTCGCACACCGGCCACTTCCTCAAGGAAATCATGGAACGCCGACCCTTGCGCATGACTGCCGCTCAATAGCAACTGGCCCTGCAGCCAGTGCCATGCGCCCCGTGCAAGGGCGGCGTGCGCGCGGCCCGATAACGAACCGTCATGATTCGTGCCTATGGTTGGTCCGTGCAAACAGCCTGCATGGAGGTTTCCATGTTCGTCCGTATCGCCTGGAAGCAATCGATGCCCTCGGGCACAGACCCGCGGAGCTTGCGCCGAATAGCCCCCGTTCCCCGGCGCGGCTGCGAGGATCTGGAAATCCCCCTTCGGGATTTCACCAAGATGACCAAGGGCCTTTTCGATCGCCACGACTGATCCGGCATCAGGCTGCGCCCGATGATGAGTCATCGGGCGCAGCCAACTCCTTTCTGTCCCCGGAAACCCTGGTTTCTCCAGCCATGCGAAAACCGCATGGCCGAAATGAGCAAATCCCTAGTACAAAGGTCGTCTTTAAGGGCCTATATCCCGGTCATCGAAACGAAAGGAACATCACATGGGTATTCGCAAGACTTTGCAGAAGTGGTCGGCTTACCAGCAGACGGTTCGCGAACTGAATTCGCTTGGCAACCGTGAGCTCAACGACCTCGGCATCACCCGCGGCGATATCGAACGCATCGCTCGCGATCATGCCAGCCAGCTTTAAGTTTCAGACGACCTCCAACGTCCGAGCACGAAAAAGGCATCCTTGATCGGGATGCCTTTTTTGATTCACGATGCCGGACGGGCGCGCAATTCTTCGTACGAGATGCAGACTGTCTTTTCAAAAACCGGCCGCGCCTTGAGCCTCTCGTGCCAGGCCTTTACGCCGGGAAGCGACGGCAACTCGACGCCCAGCGTCGTCAGTCGAAAAAGCGACACACCGGCCACGATGTCGGCATAGCTGAAGGCCGCGCCCGCCAGGTAGTCCGTCGCCTCAAGCTGCTCATTCATCATTTTCAGTGCCGCGACCGTCTCCTTGAGCGCGCCGGCGATCGCTTCCTTGTCGTGCCGTTCGGGCAGAACCCGCACGATCAGGCCGAACAGCCTTATCCAGCGCGGCTGAAAGGTCGTGGCCGTCCAGTCCGTCCACTGATCGATGGGCGCGCGGCCTTTCGGGTCGGCGGACCACAATTTCTCACCACCGAACGCCGCCGCGACATAGCGCACCACGGCGTGGCTTTCCCACACGGTCAGATCTCCATGCTGAAGCACCGGCACCAGTCGATTGGGGTTCATTGCCCCGAATTCGGGCGTGTCCAACCCACCGAACCGGCCTCCCACTTCCCGCAACTCGAACGGCACGCCGGTCTCTTCAAGCGCCCAGCGCGCCTTTTGCAGATTGGCCGAGCTCGCCCGTCCCCAAAGTATCAAATCCGTCATCAAAAGCTCATCCGTTAAGCAAGCGTGAATCGCTGCACCCAATAGTCATGCAGATCATGCAAGGCGGCAATGACCAATCGCCATCTGCACATCGGCACCGATTCTCACTAGCTAAAGGGGCGTAAAACGAAAGGAGACAAAAATGGACATTCGCAAGACTTTCAAGCGTTGGTCGGCCTACCAGCAGACGGTTCGTGAACTCAACGCCCTCGGCAATCGCGAACTGAGCGACCTCGGTATCGCCCGCTCGGACATCCAGCGCATTGCTCGCGACCATGCCAGCGCGCTCTAACCGCACTGGCCGCAACAATTATACAGTCTGAAGGGCGCTCTTTGTCGGAGCGCTCTTTTTCTTTGCCTCGCGTTAGCCCGCTGGAACATCGGCCCGGCAGATCCGTTCTCCCTTTCTCCAAAAAAGAAAGGGAAAGTCATGCAAGACCTGCAAGGCAAATCCATCGCGCTTCTTGCCACCAGCGGTTTCGAACAGTCCGAACTCGAAGTCCCGCGTGACAGGCTCCGCAGCGCCGGCGCCACCGTTCATGTGATCTCGCTCGAACCCGGTCAGATCAAGGGCTGGGACAAGAATGACTGGGGCCGCCCCGTCGACGTCGACAAGACACTCGACAGCGTTTCGGCCGACGATTACGACGCCATTGTTCTCCCCGGCGGCCAGATCAATCCCGACCTGCTGCGCGTCGAGCAGAAGGCCCTCGATTTCATCTCGAAATTCTGGTCCGACAGCAAGGTCGTCGCGGCCATCTGCCATGCCCCCTGGCTGCTTGCCGAAACCGGCATCGCCAGAGGCCGCAAGATGACATCCTATCCTTCGGTCAAAACCGACCTCATCAATGCCGGAGCCCAGTGGGAAGACAGCCCCGTCGTCACCGATCAGGGGCTTGTCACCAGCCGCAATCCCGGCGATCTCGATGCCTTCTGCGAAAAGATCGCCGAAGAGATCAACGAAGGCCGGCACGAGCGCCGCGCCGCCTGATACGGCCCCGTGACCAAACGCAGCGCGCGGCAGTCTTGGATTGCCGCGCGCTTTTCGTCTATAGCCATGCCAACTCTATAAACGGATGGTGTCATGGCGAAAATTCATGTGATCGGTGGCGGTCTGGCCGGGTCGGAAGCAGCTTGGCAGGCGGCCCAGGCCGGCGTCGACGTTGTGCTGCATGAAATGCGCCCGGTCAAACCTACCGACGCGCACCATACCGACGGCTTTGCCGAACTTGTGTGCTCGAACAGCTTCCGCTCCGACGATCACGAACACAACGCCGTTGGCCTTCTCCACGAGGAAATGCGCCGCGCCAACTCCCTCATCATGGCCTGCGCCGACAAATGCGCCCTGCCCGCCGGTGGTGCGCTGGCTGTCGATCGTGACGGCTTTTCCCAGCAAGTCACCGAGGCGCTGGAGGCTCATCCCCGCATCACGATCGCCCGCGAGGAGGTCGCCGGCCTCCCCCCCGCCGAATGGGACAATGTCATCGTCGCGACTGGCCCGCTCACCTCGCCCGCCCTCGCCGCCGCCATCCAGCAATTGACCGGCGAGGATTCGCTCGCCTTTTTCGACGCCATCGCCCCGATCATCCATTACGACAGCATCGATCTCGATATCGTCTGGGCCCAGTCGCGCTACGACAAGCCCGGCCCGGCCGGCACCGGCGCGGACTATCTCAACTGCCCGATGACCCAAGACCAGTACAACGCCTTCATCGACGCCCTGCTGTCAGCCCCGCTGCACCAGTTCAAGGATTGGGAGATCGTCCCCTATTTCGATGGCTGCCTGCCCATCGAGGTGATGGCCGAACGCGGCCGCGAAACCCTGCGTTTCGGCCCCATGAAGCCGGTTGGTCTCACCAATCCGCGCCATCCGGAAACCAAGCCCTACGCGGTCATCCAGCTCCGCCAGGACAACGCGCTCGGCACGCTCTGGAACATGGTTGGTTTCCAGACCAAGATGCGCTACGGCGTGCAGACCGAAATCTTCCGCATGATCCCTGGGCTTGAGAACGCCCAGTTTGCCCGGCTCGGCGGGCTGCACCGCAACACCTTCCTCAATTCCCCCAAAGTGCTCGGCCCCGACCTCAAGCTCAAGGCCGATCCGCGCCTGCGGTTCGCCGGCCAGGTCACAGGCGTCGAAGGCTATGTGGAAAGCGCCGCCATGGGCCTGATCTGCGGTCGACTTTCGGCGGCAGAGGCCAAAGGCGAAACACCGGTCCTGCCGCCCGCCACAACGGCGTTCGGGGCGCTGATCGCCCACATCACCGGCGGTCACATCGAATCTGAATCCTATTCCGGCGCCCGCAGCTTCCAGCCCATGAACGTCAATTTCGGCTTGTTTCCGCCGGTCGAAATCAAAAAGCCCGAAGGCCTTAAAGGCCGCTGGCGTGGACCCGACAAGGCCAAAGCCAAGAAAAAAGCATTCACCACCCGCGCGCTTGAAGACCTGGCCAGTTGGCTCTAAAGCTCATCTGGCGTGCCGCAGCGCCCACCAGATGACAGACGAGAGGCGACGAAACGCCGACGGCGCTGGCAGCGCATTGAAGGGACGACCGATTTGCCGGGCCAGCGCCCTGATGTCTGCCCGGACCAGCGCCAGGCTGGCAAATGCCGGTTTGATGCCGGCATCCATCCCGGCTATGGCGCAAGCCGCCTTGTCCGCATGCGTCTGTGCCAGTTCGCCGGCCTGCGTCAGCGCCGCGCGCAATTCGTCGCTGTCCTTGCCCGCGTAAATATCGGCCTCGCGAACCCCGTGTGCAGTAAACAGCGCCAGCGGCAGAAACAGCTGACTGCGCGAGGCGTTGTAGCCAAAGGCCCGCACATGGCCCGCCAGCGCCTGCGCCACGCCCAAATGCCCTGCTGCGTCTGCCGCGGCATCCACCGGCCCCCCGGCAAGAATCATCGCCGCATATTGGTAAAGCACCGAAACGGTTTCACCGGCATAGCCCTCGAACTGGCCGATATCGGGCATCGGGTCGTGATAAAGATCGAACCGCCGCGCCGCCAATAGCCGCAGCAGGGGCCCGCTGGGCAACCCATAGCGTTCGAGCGTTTTGAACAACGCGTCCGCCACCGGATTGCTGACGATGGCCCCATGGCCTTCGCCTTCGATGGCATCGACCCACCATTGGAGCCGGATTTCGCCCGGTGTCGGCTCTGAAACCCGCTCCCGGATTGCGGCAATCTCGGCGGAAAAGGCAAAAATCGATTGCACCGCCGCACGGTGCTCCGCCGGTATGACCAGGCTCGCGGCATAGCGATCCCGGTCGAGTTCGCGCAACTGGTCCGCCGCAAGCGCAAAGCTGTCGCTCATCTAGCGGGCCTTTTCGACACTGATCAGCGCCGCGCCAACCGCCCGGTTTTCGGCCAGCAACACATTGTAGGTCCTGATCGCGCTGCCCGTCGAAACCGCCTCGACGATGACACTGCGCTCGCGCAGCGCCGTTCTTATTTCGGGTGTGATCGCCGCGATCTCGGGCCCGAGCCCGATCAGCAGCACATCGATACTGTCCGCACTATCGATCACCCGCGCCAGCGAGGCCAGCGTCAGATCG
The DNA here is from genome assembly GCF_965249125.1 of Pelagibacterium sp. GTDB lineage: Bacteria > Pseudomonadota > Alphaproteobacteria > Rhizobiales > Devosiaceae > Pelagibacterium. Next base: position 1,576,962 of record NZ_OZ252217.1, on the reverse strand, counting down.
GCCGCGGCCTCGACCTCCCAGGCATACATCCCCGAAGGCAGGCAGATCAGCGAACCCCTGTGCGACATTTCCGCAAACCGGAAACCACCGTCGCCATAGGCGTCGATGGTCGCCTGATAGGGATAGTGCCCCTGACCTGCTTCCCAGGCCACGGGCTCTAGACCGCGGCGCCGTCGGCGCGGCGCTCAGGCTTGGGTTTGTCGGTGACTTCGGTTTCCGCGCGTGTTTTCACGCCCAGATAGAGCAGGATGGGCGCCGATACGAAAATCGAGGAATATGTGCCCACGAACACGCCCCAGGCCATGGCCAGCGTGAAGCTGCGGATCACCTCGCCGCCGAAAATCACCAGCGCGATCAGCGCCAGCGCCGTCGTGCCGCCGGTCAGGATGGTCCGCGTCAGCGTCTGGTTGAGCGACATATTGATGATTTCGGTAAGGGTGATCCGCTTGTATTTGGCCAGATTCTCGCGAATCCGATCATAAATCACCACAGTGTCGTTAAGCGAATAGCCGATCACCGTCAGCACAGCCGCGATACTCGATAGATTGAACTCAAGCTGGAGCAACGCAAACAGCCCCACGGTCAGAATGACATCGTGAACCAGCGCCAGAATGGCGCCGACACTGAACTGCCATTCAAAACGCAGCCAGACATAGATGACGATACCCACCATCGCGACCAGAATGCCCACGATGCCGTTGAAGGCCAGCTCGGAAGAAACCGTGCCGCTCACCGCTTCGGTGCGGCGCACCTCATAGTCTTCGGCAACCGCGTCGGTTACCTGCTGCACGGCTGCTTGCTGCGCCGTCTCGTCGCCATCCTGCGTGCCGATGCGCACCAGAACGTCGGACGGCGAGCCGAACTCCTGGACCTGCACTTCGCCGATCTCGAGATCTCCGAGCCGCGTGCGCAGATCGCCGATATCGGCTTCCCCGTCATTGGCCTGCAATTCGATGGCGCTGCCGCCGGTGAAATCGATGCCCAGATTGAGCCCGCGCGTCGCTTCCAGCGCCACCGTGCTCACCAGCAGCACCAGCGTGAAGGCAAAGCCGAACTTGCGCCAGCTCATGAAGGGCAGCTTGGGCTCGAGCGGAAGAAAACGCTCGAGAATATTGACCTTCAATGTCTTGGGACGACGGTTCTGGAACCAGGTGTTCACAAGCAGCTGCGTCACCAGATACGCGGTGAACATCGTGGTCAGAACACCGATGGCCAGCGTCACCGCAAAGCCCTGCACGGGTCCCGAACCCAAAAAGAACAGCACAACCGCGGCGATCAGCGTCGTGACGTTGGCGTCGACGATTGTCGTCATGGCTCGCTTGAAGCCCGAATCGATCGCTTGGAACGGAGATCGCCCGGCCCCCAGTTCCTCGCGTATGCGCTCGAAAATCAGCACGTTGGAATCGACGGCCATGCCGACCGTCAAGACGATACCGGCGATGCCCGGCAATGTCAGTGTCGCCCCCAGCGTCGAAAGCGCCGCCAGGATCATGCCGATATTGAGCACCAGCGCGATATTGGCAAACACCCCGAACAGCCCATAGGCCGCCAGCATGAACAGCACCACGCCCGCCGTGCCGATCAGACCCGCGGTAACACCGGCATTGATCGAATCCGCGCCAAGGCTCGGGCCCACGGTGCGCTCTTCAACCACGTCCAGCGTCGCCGGGAGCGCGCCTGCGCGGAGCAGGACCGCAAGATCGCTCGCCGACTCGGAGGTGAAATTGCCTGAAATCTGGCCCGTGCCGCCCGTGATGGGCTGCTGGATTGTCGGCGCTGTGATCACCTGGCCGTCGAGCACGATGGCAAAGCGCCGCCCGACATTAGCCGATGTGATTTCGCCAAAGGTAATTGCACCCTGCGTGTTGAACCGGAACGAGACGACCGGTCGGCTGTTCTGGTCAAAGGACGGCTGCGCGTCCACCAGTTCCTCGCCGCCAATCGCCACGTCCTCATAGAGCAGTTCGTCGAACCCGTCGGTGCTTGGCACGATCATCGTCCCTGCCGGCAGCCCCTGCGTTTGCGCCTGCGCCGCGCTCATCGAGGGGTAAACCAGATGGAACGTCAGCCGCGCCGTCTGGCTGATGAGGTCCTTAAGACGCTCGGAATCGCCAAAACCGGGCACCTGCACCAGTATCCGGTCCTCGCCCTGGCGCTGGATGATCGGCTCGGTGGTTCCCACCTCGTCGATACGGCTGCGGATCACCTCGAGCGATTGCGCGACCAGCGAGGACATGCGGCTCGAAATGGCATCCTCGGTCAGGGTAATGAGGATGCGGCCACCCGTCGTCGCAATTTCAATCTCGGGCACCGACGTTCCGCCACCGAAAATCCCGCCATCGACCGGCTGCGCGAGCGGCTCAAGCGTCTGACGCGCCGCGTCGAGCTGGCTCGGGTCGGTCAATTCGACATTGAGCGCCGCGCCGTCGGTCGTGATCAGGCTTCCGATACCGGCCTCGATCAACATGGCGCGCGCATCGCGCCGAATGTCGCTGATCCGCCCCTCGACGATGTCGTCGCGGTTGACCTGCAACAATAGGTGCGACCCGCCCTGCAGATCGAGACCGAGCACGATTTCCTGCTTGGGCAGCCAGTCCGGCAAGCCGGCCCGCGTCTGCTCACTGAGGAAATTGGGCAAGACCGCCATGACGCTGAGCAGCGTCACCAAAAGAACGGCAATGGTCCGGAATGGCGGGAACTTCATGGGAAACCTTCGTTTTTAATGGTCCATAGCGCCGACGCTCAACGCGCCGGCGCTACCGGATTCGCGTTCGCAAGGCACGCCCTTGCGACTGGCTGCGCCACTATTTGTTGTCGTTGACCGGCTCGGACTTGGTCCGCACGTCGGCGATCATTGTGCGCACGACCTTGATCTTGACCCCGGTGGCGATTTCCACTTCCAGGTCTTCGCCGTCGACAGCCTTGGTCACCTTGCCCACGACACCGCCATTGGTAACGATCGTATCGCCGCGTTTGACGGCCGCCAGCATGGCCTGATGCGTCTTCATCCGCTTCTGCTGCGGGCGGAAGATAAGGAACCAGAAAATGGCGATAAGCAGGATGATGGGAATAAAGCTGGAAATAAAGTCCATCCCGGAGGGTGCTGCGGCACCCTGGGCAAAAGCTGGCGTAACGAACATTAAGGCACTCCGTAGCGGTCTGCTTGTCAAAGCAGGACTGATTGTCCCATATAGGGACGCTTGCGGTTTTGGGCAGGTATACTCCTCCCAAAAAATCGCGCGGACTATACTAGCGGGCCCGGCGAAAGGCAAAGCCTATCGGGCACTTTCAGGGACTATTCTCCAGTGGAAAATACAGACCAACTTTCGGCCATTTCCGCGTCGCTCGAAAAGATCGCGCGCACGCTCGACACCATGGCCGGAACCACCGAGGCGACCGCCCGGATCGAGGACGGCATAAACGCCTATCTCTGGGATGGCGCAGATCACATCCTGCGTCCCGTGCGCGCCGTCAATCGCATCCCGCTCGCCCTGCTCGAAGGCGTTGCGCACCTGCGCGACATCCTTTACGACAACACCCTCGCCTTTGCCCGCGGCCACGGCGCCAACAATGCGCTGCTCTGGGGCGCCCGCGGCATGGGCAAGTCCTCGATGGTCAAGGCGATCCACGGCCACATCGAAACATCAGGCGAACCGGGGCTTTCCCGACTCATCCTCATTGAGATCGCCCGCGAGGACATCGCCACCCTGCCCGTTCTTCTGCGCTTTCTCGTCGACCGCCCCGAACGCTACATCATCTATTGCGACGATTTGAGCTTCGATCGCGACGAGTCGAGCTACAAGGCCCTCAAGTCCGTCCTTGACGGTGGTCTGGAGGGCCGCCCGGCCAACACCCTCTTCTACGCCACATCAAACCGCCGCCATCTGATGCCGCGCGACATGATCGAAAACGAGCGCTCGACGGCAATCAACCCCAGCGAAGCCGTCGAGGAAAAGGTTTCGCTTTCGGACCGTTTCGGTCTCTGGCTCGGCTTTCACAATTGCGACCAGGATACCTACCTCGCCATGGTGCGTAACTATGTCGCCCATTACCGCATCGAGGTCGCCGAGGCCGAATTGCGCGCCCGGGCCATTGAATGGTCCGCGACTCGCGGGTCCCGTTCCGGCCGTGTCGCCATCCAGTTCGTGCGCCATCTCGCTGGCGTTAAAGGCAAGTCGATCTCCTGAGAAACGAAGGGGCCGGCCCTCCTGGACCGGCCCCAACAAGGAGCATTGCCTACCAGTATTTCTGAAACGGTTTAGCCGGCCAGAAGCGGCATCGGATCGACCGGCGTCGCGCCCTTGCGCAGCTCGAAGTGCAGCTGCGGGCGGCTGACCGAACCGGTCATCCCAACTGTGCCAATGGCATCGCCACGCGATATGGTGTCGCCCTTGACCACGCCGATTGTGTTGAGGTGCGCATAGGCCGAAACAAAGCCATTGGCGTGCTTGACCAGCACCAGATTGCCATAGCCCTCGACTGCGTTCCCCACATAGATCACTTCGCCGTTTTCGGCGGCCCGCACCGAAGTGCCTTCCGGCGCTTCGATATTGATGCCGGTGCCCCTCGAAGCGGCGAAATCGGTGATGACCCGCCCCGACAGCGGCCAGCGGAACTTGTCGCTGGTCACAGAAGCGGTTGCCGCTGGCGTTGCCGGCTGCGCGGGCACGGCAGCGACCTGGGTGGTCGGCGCGGCCGGAGCCGGCGTTGGCGTCGGGGCCGGAGCAGCAGCCTGCGTGTTCGCCGGCTGGGTCGCTGTCGTGCCCGAGGGCGTGGCCAGCGAATTCTGTGTACTCGAAACCGCGGCGACCTGCTGGGTCTGCCCGCGCTGGGCCAGAAGGTCGGGACGGCCTGGAATGACAAGGCTCTGGCCAACCACGATCCTGTCGGGCGAGCTGATATTGTTCGCGGCGATGATGTCGGTCGCGCTCACATCATAGCGCCGGGCGATCGTATAGAGCGATTCACCCGAGGCGATCGTGTGCTTGTAGGTATCGCCCTGCACCACGCCGAGCTGCGGAGCGCTCGGTGCGGCAGACTGGGACAGAGTTGACGAAGGAGAGGATACTGCGGCGGTTTGTGCAGGCATGGCTTGGGTACTCGTTACTGACGACGGCTGCAAAGCGGGAAGATCCTGGGAGACGACAGCCGACTGCGTACCGACCGGCGAAGCGGTCGTCCGGTCGATAAGGACCGGCCCGGTATTGGCAACCCCGACACCCCCGCCACCGATATTGGCTGGAGGAAGATACGCCGGCATTGCCTGACCCACTACGGCACCACCCATCCGCGAGGTTGATCCCGTCACCGTGGGATCGCTTCCGAAGGGCCCCATCGAGGAACATCCTGCCAACACAAGGGCAGCAACACTCATCGCAAGTGCGGAACCGGTATTGCGCAGATTGAAACCCGTTACGCTCAAGGTCATGGAAAATGCCTGTCAACTCGTCTACTCAATGAAAATTAGAGTAGACTTGTTAAGGTAAAGACGAACTTAAAGTCCGTCGCTATTTGGGAAATGCTGGTTGCGTGCCCGTCCGGGGCTGAGCGGCGGCAGGCGTACAGTGCCCGTTTCGGTCTCGATAAAGCTGTCATCGGCCCGCTCGATCCGCAGGATCGCCTGCCTGTCCGACGCCGCGCCAACCGCCATCACCGCGATTCCCCCGTCGGCAAGCTGCTCGACAAGCTCTTCGGGCACTTCGCTGACCGACCCGGTCAGAAGAATGCGCTCGAACGGCGCCTGCTGCTCCAGCCCTGCCAATCCATCCTCGTTGAGTCCGACGATGTTGGTATAGCCCAGCCCCTGCCAGCGCACCCGCGCGTGGCTGGCCAGCACCCTGTACTTTTCGATTGAGAACACCCGCCTTGCCATCCGCGACAGCAGGGCCGCCGAATAGCCCGACCCCGTCCCCACCTCCAGCACCTTGTTTGTCCCCTGCGGCGCAAGCGGCACCAGCAATTGCGCGAGAAGCCCCGGCGCCGTGATCGACTGCCCGCATTCGATGGGAAGCGATGATTCACGATAGGCATACTCGCCGAAATCTTCAGGCACGAATTTTTCGTGTGGAACGGTCTCGAAGGCGCGCAGGATGTCGGGGTCGGTCACACCGAGCTGGCGGAGGTTCAGGATCAGGCCGGCCCGCGCTTCCCAGTAATCGGTCAAACGCCCCGCCCCCCTCGTTTACGTCCGCGCGGGACCCGTAAACGGCAATCGGCCTTCATGGCGCTGGACGAACTCCATATCGGTCTGCTGCAGCATGAGCGGGGTCACCGTGATCGCCTTGTCTTCATGCAGGATATGGAAATCCGCGCCCGCGTCCAGAGGTTTGGGCGTGCTCAGAATCGTCACGAAATGCTTGCCCGGATTGTCGCTGGCGTACAATTCGAACGGCGAATGGGCGAATCGCTGATGCGGCACCAGCCGGATTCCACTCACCTCATGGGGTGCGCAGATCGGAAAATTGACATTGAAATAGGTGTCGCGCGCGCCCGCAACCTCGAGGATCGACCGAATGGTTTCCGCACCCAGTTCTTCGGACGGCGCCCAGTCGATCTCATCGCGCCCATGGTCGTAATCCATGGCCTGGCTCAAAGCGATCCCGATCGCGCCATGCAGCGCCCCTTCCCGCGCACCCGCCGCCGTCCCCGAGCAATGCATGATATCGCCCAGATTTTGCCCGCGATTGACGCCGGACAGAACGATATCGGGCCGCTTGTCCTTGAGCACATGGGTAATCCCCGCCACCACGCAATCGGCGGGCGTCCCGTCGAGCGAAAATATCCGCCCGCCCCGGGCCTCGATCTCGATCTCATAACCGAACGTCATCCTGTGCCCGGTGCCGCTCTGGTTATTGGCCGGGGCTACCACCCACACATCGTCGGAAAGCGCCTTGGCGATGCCGAGCAAGACAGCCAGGCCCGGCGCGTCCACACCATCGTCATTGGTCAGCAAAATGCGCGGGTTGGCTTTCATCCGCCGATCTTTTCGATCCCGCCCATATAGGGACGCAGCGCATCGGGAATGGAGACCGATCCATCCTCGTTCTGGTAATTCTCCATCACCGCGATCAGCGCCCGTCCCACGGCAACGCCCGAGCCGTTGAGCGTATGGACGAATTGCGGCTTGCCGTTTTCGTCGCGATAGCGCGCATCCATGCGCCGCGCCTGGAAATCGCCGCACACCGAAACCGACGAAATCTCGCGATAGGTATCCTGCCCCGGCAACCATGCCTCGATGTCATAGGTCCGCCGCGCCCCGAACCCCATATCGCCCGTGCACAACTGCATGACGCGGTAATGGATACCGAGCCGCTTGAGCACCTCCTCGGCGCATGCCAGCATCCGCTCGTGCTCCTCGGCCGATTTATCGGGCGTCGTGATCGACACCATCTCGACCTTGTTGAACTGGTGCTGGCGCAGCATACCCCGCGTATCGCGCCCCGCCGATCCCGCTTCCGAGCGGAAACACGGCGTCAGCGCCGTAAAGCGCAGCGGCAGTTCTTCCTGGCTCAGCATCGATTCGCGCACCATATTGGTTAGCGGCACTTCCGCCGTCGGGATCAGTGCCAGCCGCCCTTCGCCATGCGCTGTGAAAAAGAAGTCGCCATCGAACTTGGGCAACTGGCTGGTGCCATACATCGCCTCGTCCCGAACCAGATAGGGCGGCACGACCTCGGTGTACCCGTGCTGATCCACATGCAGGTCGATCATGAACTGCCCAATCGCCCGCTCCAGCCGAGCGATCTGCCCCTTGAGCACCACGAACCGGCTGCCCGAGAGCTTGGCGGCGGTTTCGAAATCAATTCCGCCCATCGCTTCGCCGAGCTCGTAATGCTCCTTTGCCGCAAAGCCAAGATTGGGCTTGCCCGGCCGCGTCGCTTCGGATTCATTGGCCCGGAAATAGGGAACGTTGTCGGTCTCGTCTTCGCCCTCCGGCACGCCTTCGGCCGGCAAATTGGGGATCACCGACAGCGCCCCCCGAATCTCCTCGGTCAGCGTCTTCTCGCGCGCTTCGAGTTCGCCGAGCTTGTCCTTGAGGCCCGACACCTCTGCCATCAAGTCTTGCGCCCGCGCCTCGTCCCTTTGCGCCTTGGCCTGCCCGATCAGTTTCGATGAGGCGTTGCGCTTTTCCTGAACCGCATTGAGTTCGGCGACCACGGCGCGCCGCTCATCGTCGAGCGCAACAAGGGACGCGGAAACCGGATCCATCCCACGCGTCTTGAGCGCGGCGTTGAACGCCTCAGGATTTGCACTGATCCACTTGATATCGAACATTTTGGGCTGGTCCGCTAAAGTGTTTCCAGGATAGGTGGGAACCACTTATCCGGTTCGGAAACGCGACAAAACAAAAACATTAGAGCAACCGAGGGGATCCGAAGCTCCCGCCAGCGAAATGCTCTAAAAAAAGATACGGACAGTGCCTAGCCGAGCCCGGCGCCAAACTCAAGGACCGGTTAGCTTTCCAGGTCCTTGGTCAGCTCGGCCTCGCGCTCCAGCCGGCGCTTTTCGACAACGCGTACGGCAAACACCGAAAGCTCATAGAGCAGCAGTAAGGGGATCGCGAGCCCGATCTGGGAAATCGGATCGGGTGGCGTCAGGAATGCCGCAATCACGATGATCGCCACGATCGCGTATTTGCGCCATCTCTTGAGGTTGTCGACCCCGATCAACCCGATCTGCGCCAGGAGGGTCAGAATAACCGGCAACTGGAAGCACACCCCGAACGCCAGCAGCAGCGTCATGATCAGGCTCAGATATTCTGAAACCCGCGTCACCATCTCGATGGAAACGCCGTTCGGGTCCGTCTGTTGCATCCCCAGGAAAAAGCCCAGCGCCAGCGGCATCACGCCGTAATAGACAAGCGCCGCCCCCACCAGGAAACAGATCGGCGTGGCAACCAGATAGGGCAGAAACGCCATGCGCTCGTTCTTGTAGAGCCCGGGCGCCACAAACGCGTAAATCTGCGAGGCGATAACAGGGAACGCCAGAAATATGGCCGAAAACAACGCCACGGAAAGCTTGGTGAAAAAGAACTCCTGCGGCGCTGTATAGATCAGGCGCACCGCCTCGGGGCTCCCGGCTGCCGCGATGAACGGGCCCAGCAAAAAGCTGTAAATCTGGTCAGCGACGAAAAAGCACAGGATGAACAGCACGGCCAGCGCGATGATCGAATAGATAAGCCGCGTCCGCAATTCCGTCAGATGCTCTATCAGCGGTGCTTCGCTGGCTTTGAGTTCATCTTCCTTGGGCGTGGAACCCGCGATTTTCTCTTGCGCCTGGGTCATTTTTCGCTGCCCGTCTCGGCCGCCGCCCTTTTGCGCGCCGGCGTCGTTTTTCGACCCGTGGTCTTGGTTGCCGCTGTCTTGCCCGCACCCCCCTTCTGGGAGGCGGGCTTGCCGTCAGCCTTTTTTTTCGTCGAAGATTTTGCAGCCGGCTTCGGCGCGGACTTTGCCGCTGCCGCCGGCTTGGCAGCTTTGGTGGCCGCCTTGCCGCCCGTGTCCGCGGTAGTGGCGGTCGATGTCGCCGCCTTGCGAGGCGCGGCCTTGACCTTGGTTTTGGCCGGGGCGTCGGCAAGCGGCGCGGGCTGCTCGGCCGCTGTCGTGGCCGCGTTGGCGGGCTTGGCCACCGTTTCGCTCACCTTGGCGCGCAGAGCCGCCGAAGCAGCAGACGGGTCAGCCCGCGATGGCGTCATCCCGGCCTGCGCGTGGATCGCATCGACAACACTCTCCTCGCCCGTTTCGGGGGGCTTGAGCTTGCCTGTCGGTTCGACCTTGCCATTGCGGATCGAATTGAACTCGCGGTTGATTTCCGCGCTGGTCTGCTTGAGCGGCTCCGAAATCGCCTTCTTGGCTTCGGCGATCTCGTCGGCGGCAATGGCCTTGTCGATTTCCCGGCGGAAATCATTGCCCATGCGCCGCACCGTGCCCATCATCCGGCCGACATTGCGCATCATCATCGGCAGGTCTTTCGGGCCGACGACGACAAGCAATACGATGCCGATAACGAGCATCTCGCTCCAGCCAAGCCCCAGCATGCCGATCTATCCTTGTTTGAAAGCTATGGCAGGAAAGGCGCTCTTAGGCGTCTTTCCGCCTCTCAGCTTCCGTGGTCTGGTTGAGCGTGGGCTCAGCCTGACCGGGCTTCTGGTCGATCGTGGCCGTCGGCTTGTCATCGGGCGTATCGTCTTCGGACATGCCCTTGCGGAAGGCCTTGATGCCGCCTGCGACTTCGCCCATCAGGCCGGAAATCTTGCCGCGCCCGAAAAGCAGCAGCACGACAATCGCGATTACCAGAAGTCCCCAGGGTCCGGGATTCATTGTTGTACCTCCTAATTGCCGGCTCGACCCTCAGGCCGGGCGGCAGATGTGTCTGGCCCACAGATATTGATTATTGGCGGCGAAAACAAGGATGCAGTGCGCTCTTGTTCGACCATAATCGTCGCGGGACCCCGCTACCCGATCAATCTTCGCTCTCGGTTTCGGCATCGCCCTGATCGTCGGGGTCGAGCGGGTCCTCGTCCTCGCGCAACGCCCCGTCGAACGGCATGGGCACGGTAAAGCTCGGCGGCACGCGGCTCGAGAGCAGCCCCGCCCCCTTCAATTCCTCCAGCCCCGGCAGGTCACCGAGATTTTCCAGCCCGAAATGGTCGAGAAACGCTTCGGTTGTGCCATAGGTCACCGGACGTCCGGGCGTGCGCCGCCGTCCCCGCATCCGCACCCACCCGGCCTCCATGAGCACGTCGAGCGTCCCCTTGGAAATCGAAACGCCCCGCACCTCTTCGATTTCCGCCCGCGTCACCGGCTGGTGATAGGCGATGATCGCCAGCGTTTCGAGCGCCGCCCGCGACAGGGGCCGCGTATCGGTTTCCTCGCGCCGCAACAGGAAATTGAGATCGTCCGCCGTGCGGAACGCCCATTTCGACCCCCGCTGCACCAGATTGATCCCCCGCCCCGCATACCGCGCCTGCAGCGCGTCGATCAGGTCGCCCACATCGGCCTCATCGGACAAAAAAGGCGCAACGTCGCGCAGGTCGACCGGCTCGGCCGAGGCAAAAAGCAGGGCCTCGAGAATGCGCAAATTGCGCTCACGCACTTCGGGCGCGTCGTTCTCCATGGCACTCATTGCGGCTTTTCCCCCTGCCGCCGGCGCATCAGCAAGGGCGCGAAGGCTTCCTGCTGGCGCAACTCCACCTGCCCCAGCCGCACAAGTTCGAGCGATGCCGTAAAGCTCGATGCCATAGCCGTCGCCCGTTCTTCGGGCCGCGCCAGATAGTCAGCGAGATAGGTGTCGAGCGAAACCCACTCAAAACTCTGGCCGATCAATCGCTCCAAGATCTCGCGCGCCTCCTGCAATCCCCACACCGTCCGCTGATGGGGTGAATATTCAGCCGGAATACCGCGTTCGCGCTGCGCCGCATAGGCCCGCAGCAATTGATAAAGATCTGCTTCCCACAGCGCATGCCGGGTAATCGAAACCGGTTCGGGCATCCCGCGCGCAAAAACGTCGCGCCCCAGCCGTGAGCGATTGAGCAGCCGCCCTGCCGCATCGCGCATCGCTTCAAGCCGCGCCAGCCGGAATTGCAGCAGCGCCGCCATTTCCTCGCCGCTCGGCTCGTCGTCATCGCTCTGCTGGGGCACCATGAGCCGGCTTTTCAGATAGGCCAGCCAGGCCGCCATCACCAGATAATCGGCAGCCACCTCGATCCGCTGCTGTCGGATCGTCTCGATGAACGCCAGATATTGTTCGGCCAGCGCCAGCACCGAAATGCCCGACAGATCGACCTTCTGCTTGCGCGCAAGGTCGAGCAGAAGGTCCATCGGACCTTCATAGCCGCGCACGTCCACATGCAGCACGGCATCGGCCTGCGCAGGCTCGGGCGTCTCGGTGAACCATGGATCGGAAGTCTCGGCCATATCCCGCCGCTGGCAAAGCAAAAGTGGGAAGCACCATTGCCACTCCCCTCGGTCTCGTCAAGGCGCGACAGATAATCCCAACCAGGTTGCGCGGTCGGTTAGGTCAGGGTGAGTCGAAAATGGCAATCATCGAGAACCGGAGCGGAGCTACTTGCAGGCCACCATCGCCTAACTGACCGCGCAACTTAGTTGTTCAGCACGAAACAGTCCCCACCCTGCCCCTGGATCGCCGTACACACCGAATTGGCCTGGTCGAAAGTGGGCTGCGGCAGACGAACCCGATAATAGATGCCGCGTTCGCCAAGATCGACCTGGCTGACTTCCGGGGTCGCCCCGTTGAACAGCGCGCCATAGCGCGCCTGCAGCGAGGGAATGTCGGCCTGCGCATCCGCTTCGCTGCGTTGCGATGACAATTGCACCCATGCCCCGACATTCGACGTCGGCGTAGAAGCAGCAGGTGCCGGAGCGGCCTGCGCCGGCGTGGCAGCCGCCACGGTCTGGGTTGCAGGTGCCGCCGTCGCAGCCGGCGTCGTGGTTTGGGCTGTCAGTCCGGCCGGACGCGGGATCGGACGCGGGGCATCGGCGCTTTCGGTTGTCGCCGCCGTCCCGCTTTCATCTGCGATTTCGGCAAGGCCGACCGCCGGCGTGGCCCCGGCGACACCGGCCTCGGGCGCGGTTTCGCTTGCATCCGCCCCCGGAACCTCCGGCTCGGCAAAAGCTGCGGCTTCGCCATCGGCCATGGCAAGCGCAATCGCTTCCCCGATCGGATCGGAGGTCAACGTACTGTTGGGAACAGCCGGCACATCGGGTCGTTCGACCGGCAAAACGTTCGAACCCGCAACGCTGTCGGTTGCCTGGACGATCGTGCCGTCGGGCCGCACCGTCACCGTGCGCACCGGACGATTGGCCAGCGCCGTCTCGCCCTCTTCTGGGGCCAGCACTTCGGCGACCTGCGCCCCGCTTGCGCCATTGGTCTGATCGCGGGACACCAAAGCCTCGTCTTCCGGCGCCGTGCTGTTGCCCTCGATCTCACTGAACACCACGGATTCGCTGGCCGCTGACTCGTTCTGTGACGGAGGAGCAACTTCCTTGAGCGGCGAGGCATCTGCCGTCAGAACCGGCGCTTCGCCCGGGCCGCCGGGACCCGTAAAGAAAGCGAAATAGACCCCGCCGATCAGCGCGAAGATCACGGCCCCTGCGGCAACCGGCAGGACAAAACCGCCTGGTCTGCGGCGCGAGCGCCTCGGTGCGAACTCTTCCTCGGCGTAGGCTCCCTCCGCGTACTCTTCATCCCTATAGTCGGACGATCCCATTTCCGCTTCGGGCTCCGCTCGCGGCGTCACCGGCGAGGCAAATAACGGATCGGGAATGAATTGCTCCTGGCTCGGCTGCGGCTCGAACACGGGCTCTGGCCGTTCCTCGGCCTGATGGGGCGAGGCTGCCACCAACCAGTCTTCAGGATCTTTTGCCGGCTCGACGCGGCGCACCGGAGCCCCCGTGGCTGCCGCGGCGGCAAGGATCGCCGATTCCGCTGCATCAACAGCGGCATCGGTTTCAAAATCATCGAGAAAGCTCGATTTCACGCGGCGCCCGGCCGGCAGTCCGCTATCGCCAGAATTGGCGCGCGCGGCTTCCCCGATCAGCGCTTCGATGTCGCCGAGCGGATCGCGTTCCTGCGCTGCGGGCGCAGCGTGGGAAAAGCCCTCATCGGAATGCCCATAGTCGGCGTAGGGCGCCGCCGCTTCAGGTTCGGCGGGAAGCGGATCATCGCGATTGGCCCAGTCGTCCTCTTGCGAATAATCGCTTTCGTAGGTCTCGACTTCCGCATCGGCGATCAGATCGGCAATCGGGTCACCGGACGATCGTTGATCGTCAGCACCGGCCTGCTGCGCGGTCCCAAAACCGAAATCGAACACCGGCATCGTGTCGCTTTGCCCGGCCTCCGGCGTCGGCTCGGCGCGTTCGACTTCGTCTTGCGCTGGCAGATCCTGCGAGGCGCCGAAACTGGGCTCGGCCCCGTAAAAATCGTCCTGCGCGGGCTGCTCCGGTTCGGGCTGGGCCCAAATTTGGGGCTCGTGCTTGTGGGCGCTGGCCGGCCCAGCCGCCGTGCGGGCATCCTGCGCCACCAGCCGCGCAAGCTCGGCGATCAGGTCATCGGAATCCTGCCCGGCCGCCGGCGGGATATGCTTGGTGTCGTTCATAGAGCAGTGCCCCGAAAATCTTTCGCTTTAACTTGCCTTGATTGCGAGCATGTCCACAGAACTGTTCACAGCAATGCGCCGTAATTATGAAAGCTCTTGCGGTGCACTCACGCCTAAAAGATCAAGGCCGTTACCGAGAACCCGGCGCACGCCATCCACAAGCGAGAGTCGGGCCAGTGTCAGTTTCGGGTCACTATCGTTAACAAAGCGTAAGCCGGGGTCTTCCTTGCCCTTTCCCCAGAAGGCGTGGAACTGCGCGGCAAGCTCGTGCAAGTAAAAGGCAAGTCTATGCGGCTCGTGCGCCCGCGCCGCTGCTGCCACCTGCCGCGGCCACGATCCGAGCAGCCGGATCAGCTCGATTTCGTCTGCCGTCGAGAGCAGCGAAAGCTCGGCCCCGGCCAGCGCCGCTTCTGACGTATCGAGGTCCGGCAAATCGCGCGCCGCGTTGCGGAACACCGAATACGTCCTTGCATGAGCGTACTGCACATAGAAAACCGGATTGTCCTTGCTCTGCTCCTTGACCAGCGCAAAATCGAAATCGAGCGGCGCATCGTTCCGCCGGAACAGCAACATGAAGCGGGTTGCGTCCACGCCCACTTCTTCCACTACATCAGCAAGTGTCACCAAGTCTCCCGAACGCTTGCTCATTTTTACCGGCTCGCCATTCCGCAACAGCTTGACCAACTGGCAAAAGCGGACATCTGCCGATGCCTTGCCACCCGAGACGGCCTTCACTGCCGCCTCGATCCGTTTGGCGTAACCAGCATGGTCGGCGCCCAGAACGTCGATCAGCGTGGTAAAGCCGCGCAGCACCTTGTTGCGGTGATAAGCGATATCGGCGGCAAAGTAGGTATAGCTGCCATCCGATTTTACCAGCGCCCGGTCCACGTCGTCGCCAAACTCGGTGGCGCGGAACAGTGTCTGCTCTCGGTCTTCCCAATCGTCGGGCAACTGGCCCTTCGGCGGCTCCAGCCGCCCTTCATAGACCAACCCCTGCTCGCGCAGCCAATCGAGCGTCAGGTCAATATCGCCACCCTGCCCGTGCAGCGTCTTTTCCGAAAAGAACACGTCGTGCTCGATATTGAGCTTCTTCAGATCCGCCTTGATGAGTTCGAGCATGGCCGCCAGCACATGCTGCTTGACCGGCGCCAGCCATGCCTCTTCGGGCTTGTCCAAAAGGGAATTGCCGAACTCTTCCACGAGAGCCTGTCCTACAGGGATCAGGTAATCGCCCGGATAGAAACCCGACGGAATTTCGATAGTCTCGCCCAGCGCCTCGCGGTAGCGCAAGAAGGCCGATCGGGCCAGCGTATCGACCTGCGATCCGGCATCGTTGATGTAGTATTCCTTGGAAACCTCGTAGCCCGCATACGCCAGAAGCGAGGCCAGCGCGTCGCCATAAACGGCGCCCCGCGTATGCCCCACATGCATCGGCCCGGTCGGGTTGGCCGAAACATATTCGACATTGACCTTCTCGCCCTGCCCCACGTCGGCCCGCCCGAAATCATCGCCGAGCTCGGCAATCGAGGACAAAACCTTATGCCAGACGCTTTGCTGCAGCCGGAAATTGATGAACCCTGGCCCGGCGATCTCGACCGAAGCCACATCGGCATCGCCCGAAAACCGCTCGGAAATCGCCGCGGCGACCTCGCGCGGGTTCTTGCCCAGCGGCTTGGCCACCACCATCGCGGCATTGGTCGAAAGGTCCCCATGGGCGGCATCGCGCGGCGGCTCGACGACGACGCGGGCCAGCAACTCGCGATTGTGGGCCAGCTCGGGAAAACTCGCGATCAGCGCATCGGTGACGCGCCCTTCAAAAAGGGCAAACACATCCATCTCAAGGAACCTATGGGTATACGAAGGAAAACAAGCGCTGCGGTTACCGGAATTCCGGTCTTTCGTCAAACAAGCGCCTGTGTTCCTCGAGCGCGAAGGGGTCGGTCATCCCAGCCACGAAATCGCAGACGATTCTCGCCCGCGCCGCCGCCGAAACTGCAGCGCTATAGGCCAACCCCCAACGCCCCGGCATATCCCCATCGGCGATATAGGCATCGAACAGCCGCCCCACCACGGCTTCGCTTTCGCGCACCGGGCCCATGACCCGCGCGTCGCGATAGACCTTTGCGAACATGAACGCCTTGAGCTCGGTCTCATCGTCCGCCATCTCGGTGGGAAATCCGATCAATGGCCGCCCCGCATACCGCACGTCGTCGGCGCTTTGCGGCCCCGCCGCAATCAGCCGCTCGGCGCTTTCAGCGATCACCGCCTCGATTGTTCGGGTAATCAGCCGCCGCTGCACCTCGTGGATCTGCCGCCCGCGCTCCAGCCCCGGCCACATCTCGATGACCTCGCGCGCAATCGGCCCCACCAAGGGCACATCGACAAGATCGTCGATCACCACCAACCCGGCCCGCACCGCATCGTCGATATCGTGGCCGTTATAAGCAATGTCGTCGGCAATCGCCGCCACCTGTGCCTCCAGATTGGCATAGGTGGCGGGCAGCAAGTCCTCGCTGGCCGGAATTTCAGCTAGAGCCACGTTGATATCCTGGCCGTGCTCCGATGCGTCTCCGATCACCGGCCCATTATGCTTGAGGATACCTTCGAGCGTTTCCCAGGTCAGGTTCAGCCCGTCATGCTCGGCATAGCGGTTTTCCAGCACACCAACCACGCGCAGCGCCTGAATATTGTGGTCGAACCCGCCCAGTTCCGTCATCTTTTCCGAAAGCACCCGCTCGCCCGCATGCCCGAACGGCGTGTGCCCAAGGTCGTGCGACAGCGCCACGGCCTCGGCCAGATCCTCATTGAGCCGCAGCGCGCGGGCAATCGAACGCGCGATCTGGCTCACTTCCAGCGTATGGGTCAGCCGCGTGCGGAAATGCTGGCCCTCATGGTGGAGGAAAACCTGTGTCTTGTGCTGCAGCCGACGAAAAGCCGTCGAATGGATGATCCGGTCCCGGTCCCGCTGGAACTCGTTGCGCGTCGGGCTGGCCGAAGGCCGATAGACCCGCCCCCGTGACCGTGCCGGGTCGGCTGCATAAACCGCGTGCATATCACTCATGTGGAACAGCCCCTTTTCATCGTCGCTCTACGATCTTATGTTGAGGCAACATGTTTCAAGCCAAAGCAGCGCCATGACCGACACCCAGCTATCACCAACCGAGGTCGTTTTGACAGAGCGCGCCGCCAAGCGGATCAACCGCATCCTGTCAAAGGAAGAGCCCGGCACCGTACTGCGCATCGCCGTAGCGGGCGGCGGCTGCTCGGGTTTCCAGTACGAATACAACATTGTCAAGGAAGACCCCACCGAAGACGATCTGGTCCTTCAACGCAATGGTGCCACCGTTTACATCGATTCGATGAGCCTTGAATTCATGGGCGGCGCCGAAATCGACTTCGTGGACGATCTGATCGGCCAGTCCTTCCAGATCAAGAACCCCAACGCTGTTGCCTCCTGCGGCTGCGGCACCAGCTTCGCGGTTTGATCGCCGCGGGCGAGCGGGTTATTGTTGCCGTCCATTCAAAGGACGGCCCCAATGAGAATCGCTACCTGGAACATCAACGGCATCAACGCACGCCTTCCGGCTGTCCTCACCTGGCTCGACGAAACAAAGCCCGACATCGTCGGACTCCAGGAAATCAAATGCCTCGATGAAAATTTCCCCCGCGCAGAGTTCGAATCGCGCGGCTACAACGTCGAGACCCACGGCCAGAAGAGCTTCAACGGCGTCGCCCTGCTCTCCAAGATCCCCTTCGACGAAGTCCATCGCGGCCTGCCCGGCAATGACGAGGACCCGCAATCGCGCCTGATAGAAGGCGTGTTCTCCACCGAGGACGGCGGTGTCGTGCGCGTGTGCAACATCTACCTTCCCAACGGCAATCCGGTCGATACCGAGAAATTTCCCTACAAGCTGGGCTGGATGGATCGCCTCTACGATTTCGTCGAGCAGCGCCTGGCCTATGAGGAACCCTTCGTGCTGATGGGCGATTTCAACCTCATCCCCACCGGCTTTGACTGCCACGACCCCTCAGTATGGTGGGGCGACGCGCTGTTTAGGCCCGAGAGCCTGGAAAAATGGCGCCGCATCGTCAATCTGGGTTTAACCGACGCCCTGCGCGCCACCACCGGCGAACAGGCCTTCACATTCTGGGATTTCCAGGCCGGCGCCTGGCGCCGCAACGCCGGCATCCGCATCGACCATTTGCTGCTTTCCCCCCAGGCCGCCGACAGGCTCACCGGCGTCACCGTCCATAAGGACACCCGCGGCTGGGACAAGCCCTCGGACCACGTCCCCGTTGAAGGCGATTTCACCCTCGCTGGCCGCTCCGCAAAGGCCGCCTGATCAATCAGAATTCGGCGAACTGGCCCCCGAGCGTATCCGCCGCCCGCAGGGCCGTTTCAGCCTGTGCCGGATCGGCATGTGCCATGGCGCTTTCGGTCAATTCACGGATCCAGCCCTCGTCGCTCGTGCCGAGCGCTGAGCGATAGGCGATATTGAGCCACATCAGCCCTTCGACCGGCTGCGCCTCGATCCCGTTGCCCACCACCAGCATTTCGCCCAGCCGCGCTTGTGCGCCGGGGTGCCCCTTGCGAGCGGCCAGCGACAGCCAGCGCGCGCCCTGCAGCGGGTTCACACCGAACCCCTCGGGGCTCAGATAGAGCATGCCGACGCGGAACTGCGCATCGGCATCACCGAAATAGGTCGCCGCGTGCATCAGCAGCGTCTGGCCGCGCGAGGCGTCCTCGGGAATGCCCGCATCGGGCACCCCGTGCATGTAGTAATCGCCGATCTTGACGAAGGACTGCGCCACGATATCCGCATCGAGCGAACTCGGCGGCGCGTCCGCATTCTCGTTGGCGATGCGCGAAAAATACTGGAATGCCTTGGCGGGATCCTTCTGAACCCCGGCGCCCGTTTCATACATCGTACCAAGCTGCCACAGCGCTATGGGCTGGCCGGCATCGGCCGCCCCTTCGAGGGCGGAAACCAGATTGTCGCCGCTCAATTCGGTGGCCGTCACGCCATCGAGCATCTGGGCCAGTTCCTGGGCGGCATCGAGCGCGCTCTGCGCCTGCGCCGGCAATATGGTGCCGAGCGACAGCAGAGCCGAACAGGTCGCAGCCAGAGCGAACGCAGTACTCCTGACTATAGGCATAACACACCTTCTCACGCCCCAGTCACGCAGCCGTCGCGCCACGCCGTGCGCGCCCGCTGCCGGGCCGGGAACCTTCACCGTATTGTTGCAAACGGCAGATCGTGTGTCCGCCGCCACCCTGTCAAATATTGTTGCTTGTTCATTCGCTTCCCGCCCGGCCCAACGGGCCAGAACGGCAGTGAACGTCCGAACCGCCAACGGCAGTTCATATGTTTGATTGACGTTACGATAGCGGCCCATTGTGTCGGCAATAGAGCGATTGTCTGCCGCCAAGATGGCAACATTGCTGTATGCCGCTCGGTCGAAAAATTCGCTGCAATGGGACGAACCGGTTGCCATCTCTGTCCTGCTTCTTGCCCGTTTGCGGGAAATTATCCCACATCGGGCATGGTCCGGCAGGCATGACGGCTCTGTGCGCAATTGTGCGCATCAAACACCATATCCACCCGCCGCCAGCCTTTCTCCGGCTGGTTTAGGGTAAGATTGTGGCATCGTCCCTTAGCAAAGCGTGACTGCGCATGGCATGATCGCGAGTCTATGGAGAATGTAGCAAAATTGTCACAAGTGCGTGAAGCGCCGGTGGCTATTGTTCTGAAGGGGATTGGAAAATGGCGCTCAAGCGGATGGACAACATGGGGATCGTCGTCGAGGACCTCTCCACCACTATCGATTTCTTCACCGAACTCGGCCTCGAACTTGAAGGCCGTGCCGCCATCGAGGGGGAATGGGCAGGACGGGTCACCGGCCTTGGCGATCAGCATGTCGAGATCGCCATGATGCGCACGCCCGATGGCCACAGCCGCCTCGAACTCTCCCGCTTCATCAGGCCCGCTGTCGCCGCCGATCACCGCACCGCCCCGGTCAACGCCCTGGGCTACCTCCGCGTCATGTTCACGGTGGACGATATCGACGATACGCTTGACCGCCTGCGCACCCGCGGCGCGCAGCTCGTGGGCGAAGTCGTCCAGTATGAAGACGCCTATCGCCTTTGCTACATCCGCGGCCCCGAAGGATTGCTTATCGGCCTTGCCGAGGAGCTGCGCTAGGGCATATCCAGCAAAAGTGGAAACGGTTTTGCGGTTCGAACACGCGACAAAACAAAGGCTTAGAGCGCTTCCAGGATAAGTGGGCACCACTTATCCGGTTCGGAAGCGCGACAAAACAAAGACTTAGAGCAATTGAAGCGATTCAAGGAAGCGCTGAAATGCTCTAGAGCCGAGGATTTGATTCGATCAAATCCTGAACGGCTTAGAGTAATTCAAAGTTCTACGGAATCGGAAGTCTGCGTACCTCTCCCTTCGGGGGAGAGGTCGACGCGAAGCGGCGGGTGATGGGGCCTTGATAGCGGTTGCTACAGCCTCATCGCCCAGTCCTTCGAATAAGCTCGGGCCTGACAAGGCCGCCGTCAGCCCTACCCCGAAAAATCAAGACAGCGTCGCCAGCGCCTGTTCGAGCTTTTCGCGCCGTGCCCTGGCCTCGCCCAGCCGCTCCTTTTGCTCCTCGACCACTTCTTCGGGCGCCTTGGCGAGGAACTGTTCGTTGCCGAGCTTCTTTTCCAGCCCGCCAATCTCGCCCTCGAGCTTCTTGACGTCCTTGGAAAGCCGCTGGCGCTCCGCCCCGATGTCGATCAGATCGGCAAGCGGCAGACCCCAGCTCGCCTCGCCGACCACGAACTGCGCCGAACTGGCGGGAATGGCGTCCACCAGATCGATGGTCGAAACCCGCGCCAACCGCTCGATCGCCGCCCGATGAGTCTCGATCCGCGCCGCTGTTTCGGCGCTGGCGCCCACCACCACAAGCGGCACCTTCGCCCCGGCGGGAACGTTCATTTCCGTCCGCACCGACCGGATGGCCGAAATGACTTCCAGCAGCCAGCCCAGTTCGGCGCCCGCCTGCGGGTACGATATCGCATCGAGCTCCGGCCAGTCGGCCAGCATCAGATAGCCGTCACGCTTCGGGCCACTCTTGCCGGTCTCCGCCCAAAGCTCTTCGGTCACGAACGGCATGAACGGATGCAGCATTTTCAGAATCTGGTCCAGCGCCCAGGCCGCCGTCGCCCGCGTCTCGGCCTTCGCCGTTTCGTCGGTCCCCGAGAATGTAGGCTTGGCCAGTTCCACGAACCAGTCGCAGAACGTGCCCCACACGAAATCATAGGCGTGGTTGGCCGCTTCGTTGAATTTGTATTCGACGATCGAACGCTCGACATTGGCAACGGCCCGCGCCGTCGCCCCAGCGATCCACTGGTTGAGCGCGCCCGAAAGCGTCGTCGGATCGAACCCTTCGACCCGCATGCATTCGTTCATTTCGAGGAACCGCGCAGCGTTCCAGAGCTTGGTGACGAAGTTGCGATAGCCCTCGACCCGGCTCATCGCCAGCTTGATATCGCGCCCCTGCGCCGCCATCGCGGCCAGCGTGAAGCGTGTGGCGTCGGCGCCATAGACATCGACAAGTTCGAGCGGGTCGATGACGTTGCCTTTCGACTTCGACATCTTCTGGCCCTTCTCGTCCCGGACCAGCGCATGCACATAGACCGTTTCGAACGGCTCTTCACCCGTAAATTCAAGACCCAGCATCATCATCCTGGCAACCCAGAAGAAGATGATGTCGAACCCGGTGACGAGCGTTGCCGTGGGGTAATAGGCTTTCAGCTCTTCAGTCTGCTTGGGCCAGCCCATCGTCGAGAACGGCCACAGACCGGACGAGAACCAGGTGTCGAGCACGTCCTCGTCGCGCGTCAGGTCCACCCGCTCGCCGTAGTGCGCTTCGGCAGCCTTCGCGGCTCCCGCTTCGTCGTGGTCGACGAAGACCTGTCCGTCCGGTCCATACCAGGCCGGGATCTGGTGACCCCACCAGAGCTGGCGCGAAATGCACCAGGGCTGGATGTTGTCCATCCACGAAAAATAGGTGTTCTCCCAGCTTTTCGGCACGAACTTGGTCCGCCCCTCGCGCACCGAGGCAATCGCGGGCTTGGCCAGCACTTCGGCGTTCACGAACCACTGGTCGGTCAGGAACGGTTCGATCACCACCTTTGAGCGATCCCCAAAGGGCTGCATGATCTTCTTGTCTTCGACCGTCACCATCAGCCCTTCGGCGTCGATGTCGGCGACAATCTTCTTGCGCGCTTCATACCGATCCATGCCGCGATATTCATCGGGAACGATATTGATCGCCGTCGTCACCGAATCGTCGAACTCCATCTCGCCGCGCGCGATCTTGCCCGCCAGTTCCGCTTGCTCGGTGTAAGGCGCCCCATCGGCTCGCATATTAGCCTTGGTGTCGAACAGGCAGTACATCGGAATCCCGTTCCGCCGCGCCACCTCATAGTCGTTGAAGTCGTGCGCGCCAGTGATTTTTACCGCGCCCGAACCGAATTCGGGTTCGGGATATTCGTCGGTGATGATCGGGATCAGCCGCCGATGCTCTTTCGGTCCCACGGGGATTTCGCACATCTTGCCCACGATCGGCGCATAGCGCTCATCGTCGGGATGCACCGCCACGGCGCCATCGCCCAGCATGGTTTCCGGGCGCGTCGTCGCAATCGAGATGTAGTCGCGCTCTTCCTCCAGCACCACGTTCCCGTCGGCGTCCTTTTCGACATAGGTGTAGGTCTCACCGCCGGCCAGCGGATACTTGAAATGCCACATATGGCCGTTGACTTCGGTGTTCTCCACCTCGAGATCCGAGATCGCGGTCTCGAACTGGGGGTCCCAGTTGACCAGCCGCTTGGCGCGATAGATCAGCCCCTTGCGGTACATCTCCACAAAGACCTTGAGCACCGCTTCGGACAGCCCCTCGTCCATGGTGAAGCGCTCCCGCGACCAGTCGCACGACGCGCCAAGCCGCTTGAGCTGGTTGAGGATCGTCCCCCCGCTCTCGGCCTTCCATTCCCAGACCTTTTCGAGGAACTTCTCACGCCCGATCTCACGCCGCCCCGGCTCCTGGCGCTCCATCATGCGCCGCTCGACCACCATCTGGGTCGCGATGCCCGCATGGTCGGTGCCCGGCTGCCACAGCACGTTCTTGCCCCGCATGCGCTCGAAGCGCACCAGCACGTCCTGGATCGTGTTGTTGAGCGCGTGTCCGATATGAAGCGAACCCGTCACGTTGGGCGGCGGAATGACGACCGAATAGCTCTCCGCGCCCGGCTTGCTTCCGGCGCCGGCCTTGAAAGCCCCCGCCTCTTCCCAGGCGCCGTAAATGCGCCCTTCGACCGTGCTCGGCTCGTAGGTCTTTTCGATCATCTGTGTAGTACCTCTGGAGTGTTTCCAGGATAAGCGCATCCTCGACCCGTTCGGGGATGGAAGCCACTTATCCGGTACGGAAACGCGACAAAACAAAGACTTGAAGCGTTTCCGCCATTCATGGAACAGCCGAAATGCTCTTAGAGCGACAACCCGCCCCAGCGATGGGACGGGTCTGTGAAGATTTCGGGTATCTGTAAAGCCAAGCCGCGCGGCGAAGTCAACCGCGCGATGCGCGCTCGATCTCTTGGGCGATAAGGCGCTCCACCATCGAGGGCAGGTTTTCTTCCAGCCAGTCCTTGAGCATGGGCCGCAGCATTTCGCGGATCATCGCTTCGATGGTCAGCCCGCTGGCCCCCAGTGCCATGTCCGGCACGGCCTTGGGGCCGCCGAGCTTGGCAAAGGCGTTCTTGACCGCTGCGCTGGTGGCCGGCTCAAGCAGCTCGTCGGCCAGATCGCTGCTTAAATCGGGATCGGGCATCGGCGCTGCCTGCGCAAAATTGGGTGCGGGCTTGGGCGCCGGTTCGGGCTCAGCCTGAACCTGCGGCGCGGGCTGGGGAGCAGGCTCCTCGTCCTTGTCGGCCTGGAATGCCACATCGTCGGGCACCACCAGTTCCGCGGCCGCGTCAAAGCTCGCCGCGGAAGGCATTTCCATTTCTTCAGCTTCCGGTTCGGGGGCGGCCGGCTCCACGATTTGTTCCGGCGAAAGCGCCAGCGGCGCGGCAGAATCGTCGTCATCATCGCTGAACGGGTCGATCTCGGCTGCCGAGGGCATCGGAACGGGCTCGGGCGCAGGCACGGGCTTGGGACCGCTTGCCTTGGCAACCGGCATCTTTTGGGCCGCTGCCTCATCATCGTCGGCAATGATCTGCCGGATCGACGATAAGATTTCGTCCATTGTCGGTTCTTTTGATGCCGGCTGGTTCATATTCGCCCCAATCTCGCTCTGGCCGCCCTGGCCGGTACTCTGTACTGCCAGCGACAACGGCCCGCGACCGTTGATTCGCTTTACAGTACCTTAACGCGGGAGCCCGGCGTGCGAAAAGAGAAACGCCCCACCAAGGGGGCGTAATCCACGAAAAAGCAGCGCTATTGGTATTTTAGCGTAGGTTGCCCCACGCATCGGCTGGCGCCGTCGGCGCGGTCACCTGAACGACCACGTCGCCCTCGACCGTCCGCGGCTGAACCGGCAGCCCAAGGTGCTGGGCACTCAGCGTTCCCATCGCGGCAATCAGCGAATAGGCGGCAATGGTTCTTTGCGATTGCGCCGAAATCAGCGTTTCCTCGACCGAAGCCACAGAGGCCCGCGCGTCCAGCACGTCTAGCGTGGTTGCCTGTCCCAATTCGTTCTGGTCGATGGTGGCCTGCAGGGCCAGCCGGCTCGCCGCTACCGCGGCTGTCGCGGCCTCGATCTGAGCCGTCGCAGCCTGGATGCCTGCCCAGCCCTGACGCACAGCCTCGACGATCTGGTCGCGCGTCGCGAACCCCTCGAGCTGGCTCTGGATCTGCCCGATATTGGCCTGTTCGACCGACGGATCGCGGGTCGGCGTGTAAATGGGCACGCTCAGCCGCAGGCTGATGCTGGCCTGGGTGGCAACGGTGCCCGTGGTCCAGCCGCCAGCGCCAACCTGGCCCGACACGGACAGATTGGGCCCAAAGCTCGCCAGCGTTTCCTCATAGCCAAATTGAGCGGCGCGCAATTGCGCCGCCGAAGCCAACAGCGCCGGATGGCCGCTATTGGCACGCGCCAGCGCCGCATCGAGCGACCCCGGAATCAGCGAGGAGTAGCTGTAGCCTCCGGAAAGACTGCCCGGAGCCTGGCCCACCCAGCGCTGATAATTGGCTTCGCTGTTGCGCAGATTGTTGATCGCGCCCTGGTATGACGCCGTGGACTGCGCAAGGGTAGCCTCGGCCTGCGACACTTCGAGCTGGGTGCCCTCACCCAGTTCCAGCCTGTCGCGCGCCGAACTCACCTGCGCACCGACAAACCCGACGCTTTCCTGGCGGATATCCACGATCCGCCGGTTGGTCACCACATTCACATACGCTTGAATGACCGAGAGCAGCACGTTCTGCTCGGTGTTCTTGGCGCCATAGACCGCCGCATCATACTGCGCCTCGGCGCCGCTGATCGCAGCGCTGGTCGCATTGTTGTCGAACAGGGTCTGACTGTAGCCGAGGCCTACGCTATCGGACGTCGACCAGCTCTGCCCCCCCGACACCCATGTCGACGTTACCCCGATGCTGCCTTCCGCCCCGATCGTTGGCAGCCTTGCCCCCTCGGCGGCAATAATGCCCTGACGGGCCGCTCTGACCGAAAGGAACGAACTGGCGATATCGGGATTGTTCTCATAGGCATAGGTCATCGCCGACGTCAGGCTCTGCGCCTGGGCCGACGAAACCAGCCCCATCAGTGCAATGACGCTTACACTCAAAACAAAATTAAATTTCATTGCCCCGCGCCTCCAGCGCTGCCCCAAGAATAAGGGCGCGCCGCCCCGCTTTCAACGCCAAACGATCGCATTGCCCAAACTTAACGTTGGTAAGATCTGACTCGTTGCGAGTCGGTAACAGTGCCCGCCATGTCGCACGGCAACATTGCGGCAATGTTACGCCTGCCCGCCGGTTCAAAAAACAAAGGCCGGCGCCGACGAAAAGCTGCCCAAAACCGGAAGGCTCGCGTTAAAGCTGGGCATTGGAGCCACGTCATTGCCGGACTTGACGTAAAGATTGGCTACCGCCGCGTTTCCGGCCCCTAAAACCGCTACCAACCGGCCGCCATCGCGCAATTGGGCAAGCAGCGCCGGCGGCACAACGTCCACGGCGCCTTCCAGGATAATCACGTCGAACGGAGCTTCCTTGGCCACCCCGTTTTCGATCGGGCCCGCCACCGCCGCGGCGTTGCCGATGTCGAGTTCGGCCAGGATATCGTTGGCCCGCCCCGCCAGAACCTCATCGCTTTCCAGCGCCACCACCGCATTGGCCAGCAGGGACAGCACGGCCGCCGAATAGCCGGTCCCGCACGCCACGTCGAGCACCACGTCCTGGCTGGAGATTTCCGCAAGCTGCACCAGCCGCGCGAAATCGGCCGGCGAGGCCATTGTCCGGGCCGGCGAAAGCGCGATCGGCTCGTCGCTATAGGCAAAAGCGGAGTGCGTATCGGGCACGAATCGCTCGCGGGGAATGCGGTTCATGGCATCCAGAATGCGCCAGTCGGTGATCCCGCTGGTCCGCAACTGGTTGTCGACCATCGTCCGGCGTGCGCGCGAAAAATCCATAGTCAATCGCCTTCCCTGGGTGCTCTGGGGCTGTTCTCCGGTCAATACCGCCGCCCGCCAGCCGACGCAAGGCTTTAGGCTATCAGTTTCGGGGCCGCCTCCACCAGTGTTCGCGTATAGGGTTGCCGGGGACTACCGAGCACCGCTTCGGTCGCCCCCTCCTCGACAATCCTGCCCCCTTCCATCACCAGCACCCGATCGGTGATCGCCCGGACCACCTGAAGATCGTGCGCGATGAACAGATAGCTTATCGTTGCCCGCTGCGAAATTTCCGCCAGCAGATCGAGCACCTGCGCCCGGATCGACACATCGAGCGCCGACACCGCCTCGTCGAGAACGATCAGCGCCGGCTCGATCACCAGCGCGCGCGCAATGGCGATCCGCTGGCGCTGCCCGCCCGAAAATTCGTGGATGTACCGATCCGATGCCCCGGGCGCGATCCCGACCGATTCGAGCGCCCTCGCCACCAGCGCGTCCCGCTCCCGCCCCTTGGGCGCCTCGCCCCCCAGCAGATGCAACGGCTCGGCCACAAGCCTTGCCACCCTGTGGCGCGGGTCGAACGAGCCATAGGGGTCCTGAAACACCATCTGCATGTCACGCAGCGTCAGCCGCGCCGCCCGCCCGGCCCGCTCCACGACATGCCCGGCAAAAACCACCCTGCCCTCATCGAGCGGTTCAAGTCCCAGTATGGCCCGCGCCAGCGTTGATTTCCCGCTCCCGCTTTGCCCCACCAGCCCCACGCTCTCGCCACGGCCAATGGTCAGGCTCACCCCGTCGAGCGCCCGAAACACTTTTTGCCCCCGCGCCAGAAGTCCCGAAGCCAGCGGATAATCCCGCGTCGCTCCCTCGACCCGCAGAACCACCTCGCCAACCGCCCCCCGCTTTCGCAC
This sequence comes from Pelagibacterium sp., assembly GCF_965249125.1. GTDB lineage: Bacteria > Pseudomonadota > Alphaproteobacteria > Rhizobiales > Devosiaceae > Pelagibacterium. Next base: position 1,549,283 of record NZ_OZ252217.1, on the reverse strand, counting down.
CGGCACATGCGTGCTCGCCGCCACAAGCTGCCGCGTATATGGGGAATCGGGCGTATTGATCAGTTGGCGCACCGGCCCCGCCTCCACCACTTTCCCCTCGCGCAACACCGCCACCGTATCGGCCATCTGCGACACCACGGCCAGATCGTGGGTAATCAGCATCAGGGCCATGCCCTCCTCACGCACCAGCCTCGCCAGCAAATCGAGAATCTGCGCCTGTGTCGTCACGTCCAGCGCCGTGGTGGGTTCGTCCGCAATCAAAAGCTTGGGCTGCAAGGCAATCGCCATGGCGATCCCCACGCGCTGGCGCTGCCCGCCCGAGAGTTCATGGGGGTACCGCGACGGCGAAATCGCCGCCCCCGGCAACCCGACCCTTTCGAGCTTTTCGGCAGCGATGTCGCGCGCCTCCGCCCGCCCCAGCCGGCCATGCACCCGCACCGTCTCGGCCACCTGATCGCCAATGGTCATCAGCGGATTGAGTGCCGTCATCGGCTCCTGAAAGATCATGCCCATGGCCTGCCCGCGCAACGCGTTCATCTCGGCTTCGCTCGCGGCGGCCAGATCGCGCCCGTCGAACCCGATCGTCCCGGTCAGCTTGGCTCCACCCGGCAACAGCCCCATGATCGACAGCGCGGTCAGCGATTTGCCAGACCCCGATTCGCCGACCAGCCCGAGAATCTTGCCGCCCCCGATTTCGAGCGAAATATCATCGAGGATGGGCGTCCCGCCGATCGCCAGGCCCAGCTTTTCGATTTTGAGAAGGCTCATCGTGCAGCCTTTCCCAATCTTGGGTCGAACCAATCCCTCAGCCCATCGCCGAGCATGTTCAGCCCCAGCACCGAAAAGACGATCGCCAGCCCCGGCACCAGCGCCACATGTGGGGCCAGCGCGATCATCGTCTGCGCCTCGGCCAGCATCCGCCCCCAGCTCGGCAGGGGCGGCTGCGCGCCCAGCCCCACATAGGCCAGCCCCGCCTCGGCAAGGATGGCCAGCGAAAACTGGATCGTCGCCTGAACGATCAGCATGTTGGAGATGTTGGGCAGAACGTGTTCGAGCGAGATCAGCGCCCTGCCCTTGCCCGCCACCCGCGCCGCCATGATGAATTCGCGCTGCCAGACCCCCATCGCAGCCCCGCGCGTCAGCCGCGCGAAAACCGGAATGTTGAAAATTCCAATCGCGATGATCGCGTTGATCGCCCCCGGCCCGAACACCGCGGTAATCAGGATGGCGATGATCAGCGCGGGAAACGCGAACACAAGATCGTTGCCGCGCATGATGATGTCGTCGAGCGCCGATCCGGCCCGCGCCGCCGCCAGCCCCAACGGCACGCCAATGGCCATCCCCAGCCCCACCGCCACCAGCGCCACGGCAATCGAGGTCTGCGCGCCCACAAGGATCATCGACACCATGTCGCGCCCGAAATGGTCGGTCCCCAGCCAGTGGGCCGGGCCGGGCGGCAACAGCCGTTCGCTGACCGAAATCAGCCTCACGTCATAAGGCGTCCAGAAAAATGAAAGCAGCGCCATCCCCGCCAGGACGGCCGTCAGTGCCGCGCCGATAGCCAGCCCCGGCCCGCTCCTCATTGCCGCCCCCCCCGCAATCGCGGATCGACCGCCGCATAGGCGATGTCGACGGCAAACGTCACGAGGATCACCGCAAACACCAGAATCATCACCACCGAGCGCACCACGATCAAATCACGCGCCGTGATCGCCTGAAACGCCAGCCGTCCCAGCCCGGGCAGGTAAAACACGTTCTCGATGATGATTGCCCCGGCCAGAAGGAAGGAAAACTGCAGCCCCATGATCGTCAGCACTGGGATCAGCGCATTGCGGAACGCATGCCGCCAAAGCGCCTGACCCCGCGTCAGCCCCTTGGCGCGCGCCGTGCGCACATAGTCCTCGTCCAGGGTATCGAGCAGGGCCGAGCGCATCACGCGCGCCAGGATCGCCGCCTGCGGCAGCGCCAAAGCAACCGCCGGCAAGGTCAGCGCCATCATCGCCGCCCCCGGATCGTCCCAGCCGGGAAACCCGCCCGACGAAAACCAGCGAAGCGTCACGGAAAACAACAGCACCAGCAGCATGGCGAACCAGAAGTTCGGCAGCGCTATCCCGATTTGTGTCAGCCCTATCGTTCCCGCATCGATCGGCGAATTGCGGTTGGTGGCCGCCAAAACGCCCAGCGGTATCCCGATCAGCGTGGCCAGCACCAGCGCATAGATTGCCAGTGGAATGGACACCCACAGCCGCGCCGCGATCAGGTCGATCACCGGGGTGCGATACGTGTAGCTGATCCCGAAATCGCCGCTGGCCATGCCCATCAGCCAGCCCCAGTATCGGACCGGCATCGGTGCATCGAGCCCCAGTTGCGCTCGCAGCGCCGCCAGCGCCTCCGGCGATGCGTTGAGCCCCAGCATGAAACGCGCCGGATCGCCAGGCAGGACCTCAAGCACAAAAAAGATAACGACACTAGCCACCAAAAGGCCGACGCCAAGTGAAAGGGCGCGCCGCAGAACGAAGTTCAGCATCGCGCCGCCCGGAACTCGATCACCGCGTCCAACGAACCTGCGTCAGATCGGTCGCCTGTGTCGGTGCGTTAACCCACAACCCTTCGAGGTCGGCATTTTGCACCCCCGCCTTGGCAAGCTGGAAGATATAGGCGTTGACGAAATTCTCCGAGATGTTGCGCTGCAGATCGCCGAGCAATCCGTTGCGCGCCTCGGGTTCGATCGTGCGGGTCAATTCGTCCCATATCGCCACGAATTCGGGCGCTCCGTAGCCGAAATAATAGTTATCGCGGCCATAGATCTCGATATCCATCGGTTCGGTGTGCGAAATCACCGTCAGGTCGAAATCGCCCTCGCCGAACACCTGCTCGAGCCACTGGGCCCATTCCACATTGACGATTTCGGTTTCGATCCCCACCTCGCGTAACTGCCCGGCGATGATCTCGCCGCCCCGCCTTGCGTAGACAGGAGGCGGCAGGGCCAGCGACAGCCGCACGCCCTCCACGCCCGCTTCGGCCAGCAGTGCCCGCGAGCGCTCCGGATCGTACGCCGACAACCCCGTCAGATCGACATAGGCCGGATGGTGCGGCGCGAAATGCGTCCCGATAGGCGTGCCATATCCGAACATCGCCCCGTCGATCACCGCCTGCCGGTCGATCGCATGGGCAATCGCCTCGCGCACAGCCACATCGTCCAGCGGCGCGCGCCGGTTGTTCATCGCCAGTATCGTTTCACCTTCTGTTGTGCCCACCACAATCTCAAAGCGCGGATCGGCGTCGAGTTGGGCCAGCGTCTCGGGCGCCGGAAACACCGGGAACGTATCGACGTCTTCGGCCATCATCGCCGCAAACGCTGCAGTCGGATCGGAAATGAACCGGAAGGTAGCGCGATCCAGCAGCGCCGGCTCGCCCCAATAGTTCTCATTGCGCACCAGAGTGACGCTATCCCCCTGGCGCCAGGCCTCGAACCGGAACGGCCCGGTCCCCACCGGTGCGGTGGCATTTGTTTCAGCACTCTCGGGCGCCACGATCACCGCGTCGCCCCACGCCATGTTGAAGGGAAAGTTCCCGTTCGGCTGGCTCAACGTCACCCTTACGGTCAATTCGTCGGGCGCCTCGACGTTTTCGATATCTGCAAACAGGAATTTCTGCGCATTGACAGAATCCTCGGCGCGCGCCCTCTCGATCGAAAACACCACATCGTCCGCCGTCAGGTCCGACCCGTCATGAAAAGTCACGCCCTCGGCCAGATGGAAGGTATAGGTCAGCCCGTCCTCGGAAACGTCCCAGCTCTGGGCCAGCGCCGGCACGATTTCGCCGTCCGGCCCGAATCGGGTCAGCCCCTCGAACAGATTTGCGTAGACCACTTCATCGATGGCCGCCGCCGCGTTCGAGGTCGGATCCATATGCGGCGGTTCGAGCACCAGCCCCACAACGATATCGGTCCGCTGCGCCATTGCCGGCATTGCCGCCAGGACCGCGAAAGCAAAAACCGTTGCTGCACGAACGACTTGATGCACTCTTCTTTTCCCTTCCCTTAGGCCCCGTGCTGCCGTTTCACCGGCAAGCCTCCCTCCCTCACCCATAATCCGGTTGGCGCGGATCGGCAACAGCGGCTCCCGGATGTGGAACATTGTATAGCTATTGGACATTGTCCTTGCATTCGCCATACTTATATTGGCATCGATTGCCTAACGATCACGAGGGTTTGCTATGGCCCAAAATGAAAATTCATTTCTTGACCGCCTGCGCATTCGGCGCGCAGAAGCTGCGTTGACGACGACCGAGCCCGTCTGGGTCGAGAACCTGCGCGACTTCGGACTGATGGCGTCCGGCGTGTATCAGGATTTGCGCGGCGACACCCGCGAGAGCTTCATGCACTTCCGCCGCTGGCTGAAAGCGGGCTTGCGCAAATTCGGCAGCCGCGACGAGCGGTAGCCGATGTTCTTTGATGTTTCGATTGGATTGGCCGGGATCGTTTCCCGGCCTTTGTCGTTTTCCATCTGCACCTTGCGGGACAAATTCCACAGCATCGAGGAAACATCATGCCCATATTGAAACCCAGCCACGCCCTTGGCGGCCTCGCGATTGCCGCTACTCTCGCGCTGGCCGCGTGTTCGAGCACGACAACACCCCCCGACACCTCCATGCCGCCACCGGTCGATTGTGGCGCCCAAGCCCTCGCAGGGATGACCGGGCAGCCGGTGATCGGCAGTACGGCCCAGGATGTGCGCGTTGGCGGCCAGGCCATCAACGCCGCCGGCACCGTCCGCGTCATCACTCCGGGCATGGCCGTCACCCAGGATTTCCGCCCCGACCGGCTCAATCTCGAAGTCGACGCGTCGGGCAATCTGGTTCGCGCCTATTGCAGCTGATCACCGGATCAAATTCGGCTGGCCGGGTGCCTCCACCACCCGGCTGGCCCTGTGACCTTATGGCAACTTTGTGATCCCCGTGCGCTCATCCCCATGAAACCGGGGCCCCCTCTGCCGCATTTCCCTCCTGATTTGAGGAGACCATAATGCGTCAGCTTGTTCTTGCCCTGTTCGTTGCCCTTTTCAGCGCCACCAATGCATCCGCCATCGAATGTCTCAACGGCCAGTCCGGGGATATTCTCAGTCTCCAAAGCTGGGAACTGCTCGACAGCGACGATGACGCCGAAAAGACCATAAACATCGCGCTCCGCCACGACGGCCCCGTCGGCATCCGCCTCATCGACGCGACGGTCCGTTTTCAGGATGTCCTCGGCGAGCGCATTGGCGAATTTCCCATTGAGCGCGCCGCCGGAATCGGCGCCGGCCAGGACCACATTCTCAACGATGTGGTCGCGGGCACGATTCTGGAGCGGCTGGAAAGCCTTCACCCCGACGACGTCGTAGGCATCGCCTGCGTCAGTGCGCTGGTCTACGAAGATGGAACGCTGGAGGATTTTTCCAATTAGGGCGCTTGACTGGCCCCTCCCCCAAAAACTGGAGCATCCGCCCGGGATTACCCGAACGGATGCTCATGGCTGAACCGCATGACAAATTTGGGGGCTCGCTAGCGATTCAGACCATGGGTAACATGTTCGTGAATTGGGGCGACACCACGGCCACGAAAAGGCAATTCCAAGGAGACGCAAACTTGGTGTCACCGAACACTCAAGTCCATACATTGTTGCGGTGAAATACCGCAAATGTTCAGGCAATGTTTTTGCAGTGGCGAGCGACGCCGGCCGCCGGAACGCAATGGCAAAAATCTCTCGCGATGAAGGGAAAGTGGCGGGAGTGACGGGGCTCGAACCCGCGACCTCCGGCGTGACAGGCCGGCGCTCTAACCAACTGAGCTACACCCCCTTGTGACCCCGAAGCGCTTCGGCCCCGGCAAGGTGGGCTTCGTTTAACGGGGTCCCCGAAGCAAGTCAAGCGGCTTGCCATCCCCTTTTGTGAAGAATTTTTGATCGTCACCCGATCCGCCCGGCAAGCCTATGATCCCCAACATAAAATCCCCTGCAAAACCTTGATTTTTAAAGCGGCTTTTCTCCTGGCCCACACCTGTTGCCAACACCGCTCTGCTGCTAAAACCCACTGTGGAAATCGACGACAAGGAATTCTAATGCCCGATCGGATCGAAATCACCTCGTCCTTGTCAATTCCGCTCTCCGAGGTGGAATTGAACTTCGTGCGCAGTTCCGGTCCCGGTGGTCAGAACGTCAACAAGGTCGCAACCGCCGTCCAGCTGCGCTTCGACGCAGCCGCGTCCCAGTCCCTGCCCGATGGCGTGCGCACCCGCCTCATCGCCCAGGCCGGCTCAAGGGCAACCAAGGACGGCGTCATCGTCCTCACCGCCGACCGTCACCGCACCCAGCCCCTCAACCGCGAAGATGCCCTCAACCGGCTGGCCGAAATGATCCGCGCCGCCACCCACGTGCCACGCAAACGACGCGCCACAAAGCCCACCCTGGCCTCCAAACGCCGCCGCATGGACGCCAAGACCCGCCGCGGCGCCATCAAAAGCCTGCGCGGCAGCAAACCGGGCTTTGATTGATTATCGGCCTAGAAAAGCGGTGCCACTTGCCCGTCATGACTACCTCCAGGGAATGCCATATATCGATCTCCTGCCGTGGCGGGAGAATGGCAAGAGCAGCGCGGAGGAAGAAATGGTGGGCGATGACAGACTCGAACTGCCGACATCCTCGGTGTAAACGAGGCGCTCTACCAACTGAGCTAATCGCCCTTGCCCGCCTTGGCGGAAATAACCGGATCTTGGTCGCCCCGGTTGCGCAAATGCCGCGCCTGATTAGGCGCAAACCCCCTTCCCGTCAATAGCGGGATCGGCATGCCGAGGGCAGAAACGGAAAGACCCCGGACAGGCGTCCGGGGCCAAACCATACTGAAGCCGAAATGGCTTAGTTCAGTGCGTCCTTGAGGCCCTTGCCGGCCTTGAACTTGGGCTGGGTCGAAGCCGGAATGTCGATTTCCGCGCCGGTGGCCGGGTTGCGGCCCTTGGTGGCCTTGCGCTGGGTTGCGGCAAAAGTGCCGAAACCGACGAGGCGAACTTCGTCTCCACCCTTCAGAGCGGCGGTGATGGCCTCGAAAACAGCATCAACCGCTGCTGCCGCCTGGGCCTTGGTGAGATCAGCCTTTTCGGCGACAGCCGCGCTCAGATCGTTCTTGTTCATAGCGTTTCCTCACAATGATGTGCCCATCCTGACGGGACGAGCGGAAGCGGCTTCACCCTTTTATGATTCCGGGCCAAAAGCAAGGAAAACTGCGGGATTCACGGCGTTTTCGCCCGCAAAACGGGGGAAAATGCCCGACCTTGTCAGCAATGTGGCAAGGTCCTCGCGTGATTGTTAACACATCGCACTGGAAAAACGCTCTCAACGCCGGTTTCCGGGCTCCTGGGCCCGAATCACCCCGCCCTATCCCCGGCAGCTCATGCCTCCAATCAAAAAAGCGGCGCCTCTTTCAAGGCGCCGCTTCAATGGTTCGATTGTCGCTCTGCCCAGAGCGTGTCCAGATAAAGTGGATACCGCTTTATCGGTTCGGACACGCGACAAAACAAAGGTTTAGAGACAAGGATTTGATTCAATCAAATCCTGAACGGCTCTAGTGCGGCAGCGCCGCTCCAGTGTCGTCACCCTCAGCGGCAGGCACCGGCTTGGCATCATCCTCGAACGTCCACTCGATAGCCTGGGGCATCTCGACCAGCGCATGCTCGAGCACTTCGCCCATCCGGCTCACCGGCACAATCTCCAGACCTTCCTTGACGTTGTCCGGGATTTCCTTGAGGTCACGCACGTTCTCTTCGGGGATCAGCACCTTCTTGATGCCACCCCGCAGAGCCGCCAGCAGCTTCTCCTTGAGCCCGCCGATCGGCAACACCCGACCCCGCAGCGTGATCTCGCCGGTCATAGCCACATCGTGGCGCACGGGAATGCCCGTCATCACAGAAACAATGGCCGTAGCCATGCCGATACCTGCCGAGGGACCGTCCTTGGGCGTCGCCCCTTCAGGCACGTGCACGTGAATGTCTCGCTTGTCGAACAGCGGCGGCTTGATGCCGTATTCGAGCGCCCGGGCTCGCACATAGGTCGCCGCAGCCGAAATCGACTCCTTCATGACGTCCTTGAGGTTGCCCGTCACCGTCATCTTGCCCTTGCCCGGGCTCATGATGCCTTCGATGGTCAGCAATTCGCCGCCCACGGCAGTCCAGGCAAGTCCGGTCACCACGCCGACCTGCGGCTCGGCATCGATCTCACCATAACGGAACCGCGGAGCGCCGAGATATTCCTCGACCAGTTCAGGAGTGACGACAATCTTTTTCTTGCCGGTCAAAAGGATGTCCTTGACCGACTTGCGCATCAGATTGGCAATCTCGCGCTTGAGGTTACGCACACCGGCTTCACGGGTATAGCGCCGCGTCAGAAGCTGCAGGCTTTCGTCCGGCAGTTCGAACTCCTCGGCCTTGAGCCCATGTTCCTTTAGGGTTTCGGGCATAAGATGGCGGCGGGAGATTTCCCACTTTTCCTCGTCCGTGTACCCCGACAACCGGATGATCTCCATACGGTCGAGAAGCGGCCCTGGAATGTTGAGCGTGTTGGCCGTTGTCACGAACATCACGTCCGAGAGATCGAAATCGACTTCGAGGTAATGGTCGTTGAAGGTCGAGTTCTGCTCCGGATCGAGCACTTCGAGCAGCGCCGATGAGGGATCGCCCCGGAAATCCTGGCCCATCTTGTCGATCTCGTCGAGCAGGAACAACGGATTGGCTTTCCCGGCCTTCTTGAGCGACTGCACGATCTTGCCGGGCATGGACCCGATATAGGTCCGCCGGTGACCGCGGATTTCCGCTTCGTCGCGAACCCCACCCAGGCTCATGCGCACATATTCGCGCCCGGTCGCCTTGGCGATCGAACGGGCCAGCGAGGTCTTGCCGACGCCCGGAGGGCCGACAAGGCACAGGATCGGGCCTTTGAGCTTTCCGGTCCGGCTCTGGACCGCGAGATACTCGATGATGCGTTCCTTGACCTTTTCAAGGCCGTAGTGATCGCCTTCGAGTACGTCCTCGGCATATTTGAGGTCGCGCTTGACCTTGGATTTCTTGCCCCAGGGCAGGTTCAGCATCCAGTCGAGATAGTTGCGCACCACCGTGGCTTCCGCCGACATCGGGCTCATCTGCTTGAGCTTTTTCATTTCCGCGTCGGCTTTCTGCCGTGCTTCCTTGGAAAGCTTGGTCTTGGCGATGCGGTCCTCGAGCTCCTGAAGCTCGTTGGTGCCGTCCTCGCCGTCGCCCAGTTCGCGCTGGATCGCCTTCATCTGCTCATTCAGATAATATTCGCGCTGGGTCTTTTCCATCTGGCGCTTGACCCGGCTGCGGATACGCCGCTCGACCTGCAGAACCCCGATTTCGCCTTCCATAAGCCCCAGAACGCGCTCAAGGCGCTCGGTAACCGATGGGGTCGACAGAATGTCCTGCTTGTCCTGAATCTTGACCGCCAGATGGCTGGCAATCGTATCGGCGAGCTTGGAATGCTCTTCAATCTGAGTGACCGCAGCGACCACCTCGGACGAGATTTTCTTGTTGAGCTTGACGTAGTTCTCGAATTCGGTGACCGCCGAACGCGCCAGCGCCTCGGCTTCAACGGCGTCGTGCCCTTCGACCGGCAGCGCTTCGGCCTGTGCCTCGAAATAGTTCTCGGTCTGCACATAGTTCTCGATCCGGGCCCGATGCAGCCCTTCGACCAGAACCTTCACCGTTCCATCGGGCAGCTTCAGCAATTGCAGCACCGACGCGATCGTGCCGATCTCGTAGATGCCGTCGGGCTCCGGATCGTCTTCCTGCGCATTTTTCTGGGTGACCACCAGGATATGCTTATCCTCGCGCATCACCTCTTCAAGCGCGCGCACGGATTTTTCGCGCCCAACGAACAGCGGCACGATCATCGATGGAAACACCACGATGTCGCGCAGCGGCAGGACGGGGTACACCTTTTCGCGATCGAACTCGACTGCGGAAGTTTCGGTGTCGGACATGGACTATCCTTTCGTCGTTGCCGGACAGGGAGGAGGGATTCCGGCAACTTGTAGTGTGTTGCGCCCCAGTGTGCGCCTCACCCGTTAGGGATTGGCTAACTGAAACGACTCTTCGCCCCCTAAGATAGGGCAATAGCGCCGCTCTACAAGCGCGACGGCACAATTTCCCGTGCGCATATCAAAATGGCCGGCATGCGCTGGTAGCATGGGACCCGCACACCGGCCAAAAACACGTTACGCCAAACCCGCTTGCTAAAGCAGCGCGTCGTAATTGGCTTCGCAAAGCTCAAGCTGAGCGAGAAAACTTTCATCGTCTTCCATGGTCAGATCGTAGGCGCCGGCGTCAAAGACCGACCATATCTCGTCGACCTCTTCCTGCCGAAATCCATGATCTTCCAGCAGAACCGTGTCGATATCGGCTCCCAGGTCGAACGCGAGGTCCTCGTAATGCACCATGTCCTCGCTGCCTTCGTCGTAATAGTAGGATTCCTCGAAAAACAGCGCGCTGCACCAGATCGCCTGGATCAGGCTCTTGGGCAGATCCTGGACCAGCTTGGTCTGCGGCTGTGCGATGGCGCTTCCGGTACCGGCAAGGCCGAGAACAAGGGATAGTGGCAGCAAATAGCTGGAAAGTTTCATCAGTTCCGTCCCCTACCTTGGTTGGCGGGCCAAGCCGCACATGACCATAGCAAGCCACACGGCTCCCCGTAAACGTCATCGGCGTCCAATTCTTCAGCGAAAATAGCGGCGCCTCGCTGCCAAAGCAAAGGGCCCGGATCAACCGATCCGGGCCCTTCCTTTACCTTCCGGCTCTGCGCGATCAGGCGCCGGACTTCATGTCTTCCTTGGCACGCTCGGCGTAGATATAGAGCGGGCGCACGTCCTTGTTGTCCACGACTTCCTGGCTGATGACCACTTCCTCGACCCCTTCGAGCGAAGGCAGGTCGTACATGGTATCGAGCAGGATAGCTTCGAGGATCGAGCGCAGGCCGCGCGCGCCGGTCTTGCGGGCAATGGCCTGGCGGGCAACCGCCTTGAGCGCGTCCTCGTGGAACGTCAGCTGCACGTCTTCCATCTCGAACAGTCGAGCGTACTGGCGAACCAGGGCGTTCTTAGGCTCGGACAGGATCTGGACCAGGGCGTCCTCGTCGAGATCTTCCAGCGTAGCAATCACAGGCAGACGACCGATGAACTCGGGGATCAGCCCGAAGCGGACCATATCCTCGGGCTCGACTTCGGCAAGCACATCGCCGACCCGGCGGTCGTTGGGGTCCTTGACGCTGGCGGTAAACCCGATCGAGGAGTTTTCCCCGCGCGCTGCAATGACCTTTTCAAGCCCCGCAAAGGCGCCGCCACAGATGAACAGGATGTTGGTCGTGTCCACCTGCAGGAATTCCTGCTGTGGATGCTTGCGGCCACCCTGGGGCGGAACCGAAGCCACGGTGCCTTCCATGATTTTGAGCAGCGCCTGCTGCACGCCTTCGCCCGAAACGTCACGGGTGATCGAAGGATTGTCCGATTTGCGCGAGATCTTGTCGACCTCGTCGATATAGACAATCCCGCGCTGGGCCTTGTCGACATTGTAGTCAGCCGACTGCAGGAGCTTGAGGATGATATTTTCGACATCCTCGCCCACATAACCGGCTTCGGTCAGTGTTGTGGCATCCGCCATGGTGAACGGCACATCGAGAATGCGCGCCAGCGTCTGGGCCAGCAGCGTCTTGCCGCAACCGGTCGGACCGATCAAAAGGATATTGGACTTGGAAAGTTCCACATCCTGGTTCTTGGTCGCATGGTGCAGGCGCTTGTAATGGTTATGCACGGCCACCGAGAGCACGCGCTTTGCGCGCCGCTGGCCGATAACGTAATCGTCGAGCACTTTGCAGATATCGGCCGGGCTCGGCACGCCATCTGCGGACTTGACCATCGAGGTTTTCGATTCCTCGCGGATGATGTCCATGCACAACTCAACGCATTCATCGCAGATGAATACGGTGGGTCCGGCGATCAGCTTGCGGACTTCGTGTTGGGATTTCCCGCAGAACGAGCAGTACAGCGTGTTCTTTGAGGATTCTCCGCTCGAATTTTCCTTGGACATCTAGCAACTCCAGAAGCGTTGCAAACGCTTGGTTCAGTTTCGCCGATTCATGACGCTACCCGACGACGCGTGAACAATTTCTCACTCTGACCATAAAGATCGTTCCGCCGGGGCGCAATCGGCACGGACGCTTTCTCCAGCGCCCGTTGCACGTGTTCAATAAGGGGCGCTTACGCCCCACCTTCCGGCACTGCCCGCTTCTCATGAACGTGGTCGATAAGGCCGAGTTCCTTGGCCTCTTGCGGCGAAAGAAACTTGTCACGCTCGAGCAGGTCTTCGACCTGTTGATATTCGAGCCCCGAATGCTTCACGTAGATTTCATTGAGACGGCGCTTCAGATTCTCTGCTTCGCGGGCATGAATCATGATGTCGGTCACCTGCCCCTGATAGCCGCCCGAGGGCTGGTGCACCATCACGCGGGCATTGGGCAGCGCGCCGCGCATGTCTTTTTCGCCTGCGGTCAACAGCAGCGATCCCATCGACGCAGCCTGGCCCATGCACAGGGTCTGAACCTTGGGACGGATAAATTGCATCGTGTCGTAGATCGACAGACCCGCCGTCACCACCCCGCCGGGCGAGTTGATGTACATGGCGATTTCCTTCTTCGGATTTTCCGATTCGAGGAACAAAAGCTGCGCGACGATCACCGAGGCCATGTTGTCCTCGACGACTCCGGTCACGAAAATGATGCGCTCACGCAAGAGACGCGAATAGATATCGAAGGCGCGTTCGCCGCGATTGGACTGCTCGACCACCATCGGCACGAGCGTGTTCATGTATAGATCGACGGGATCTCGCATGTCTTGGGTAACTCCCCCGGAGAAAAGGATTCGGCTTGTCGGCCAGATAGCAAGCGATTGCTGCTTAAAGGACGGTTAAGCGTCACATAGGCTTGGCTGCGTTCAACTTCAATAGCAAGCCCAAGCATGGCCCTATTGTGGCGCATGCTTAATGCCCGCGGGCGTTCCACACGGTCAGGTAAAGCTCGTAGCCACACCCTTCTTGCGAAAATACGCCTGCATCAGCTTACGGCCCTGCCGGTTGGGCTGCGCCAGCTTGGAGGTTTCAAAGACCGCTTCCGCGACGCCCTCGCGCGCCATTGCCGCCTTGAGCGCTGCGATATGGAGGTCAATATCCTCATTGTCATTTTCCAGCGAGGTGTAGATGGCGTCTGTCGCCTGCGAAACTGTGATGTCACTCACGATATAGGGTCTCCAAGATTATCCCGCCCATACCTAAAGAAATTCTGGGCATGGGCAAGACCGGACCATAGGCATGGAGAAAATGCTGCAATAGGCTAACGCAAAAGCAACGAGGACTCCCGACCGATGGCAGCCATACTTCAGGTCCGACCGATCACCGATGTCCCCAACGGCCTTCGCGCCAGTGCCCAGCCATCCGATCCCGCCTTTTATCAAAACCCCTACCCGTTCTACGCTGCCCGCCAGGCATCCCATCCGGCATTCTTCTGGACCGAATTCGGCCATTGGTGTTTCGCCGATTTTCAGTCAGTAAGCGCCCTTCTGCGCGACCGCCGATTCGGGCGCGACATCCTGCATGTCGCCACGCGCGAGGAAATCGGCCTGCCCGAGCCACAGCCCCACACAGCCGATTTCGACCTCACCGAAAAATATTCGCTTCTCAACCTCGAACCCCCGGCGCACTCGCGGCTGCGTACGCTGGTCAATCGCGCCTTCGTCTCCCGGCAGGTCGAACTGCTGCGTCCGCGCATTGCCGATCTTGTCCACTCCATCATTGATGGGTTCGAGGACCATGGCAGCGTCGAGCTGATAAGGGCTTTCGCCGCCCCCATCCCTGCCATCGTCATCGCCGAAATGATCGGCCTTCCAGCCGAAATGGCGCCGCAACTGCTCGACTGGTCCAATCGGATGGTCCGCATGTACATGTTCGACGTCAGCCACGAGACCGAGCTGGACGCCAATCGCGCCTCCGCCGACTTCACTGCCTATCTACGCACGGTCATCGCCGAGCGGCGCAAGCGGCCACGCGAGGACCTCCTCAGCCACATGATCGCCGCCGAGCAGGGTGGTGAGCGCCTGAGCGAAGACGAAATGCTCTCGACCGCAATCCTGCTGCTCAACGCCGGACACGAAGCGACCGTCCACACCACCGGCAATGCCGTCAAGGCGATCCTCGAAAGCGGCTACGACCCGCGCATGCTGTTTGCCGACGACACCGCAACCGCCGCCACCGTCGAGGAAGCCCTGCGTTTCGATGCCCCGCTGCATATGTTCACCCGCTATGCCCTTGAGGATCTCGAGTACAACGGCATCCCATTGCGAAAAGGCGATGTGATCGGCCTGATGCTCGGGGCGGCCAACCGCGATCCGAGCCGCTTCACAAATCCCAACACCTTCGATCCGCTGCGTACCGACGGCGCCAATGTCAGCTTCGGCGCCGGCATCCATTTCTGCATTGGCGCGCCCCTCGCCCGCCTCGAAATGCAGATCGCCCTGAAGATCCTGTTCGAGCGCCTGCCCAGGCTGCACCTCTCGGCTCCGCCCCGCTACGCCGATGTCTATCACTTCCACGGCTTGGAGCGGCTGGACGTGAGTTGGTAGCGCGGCAACCGGTCACGCTGACGGCTCGTCGGGCGCATGAAAAAGTGGCGACATGTTCAGGTTCTTCCGTCATATCGCCATTTTCGAGGGCGTCACCACACTGGCCTTGTTTCTCGTGGCAATGCCGCTCAAATATCTTTTTGACACGCCCGGCCTCGTTCCGCCGGTGGGCATGATTCACGGCTGGGCATTCATCGCCTACATCGCAACCATGATTGTGGCCTTGTGGGGCATGGGCTTTACGCCCATCGAGTGGATGCGCACCACAATCGCCTCGTTCTTCCCCTTCGGGACATTTCTCAATGACCCGTTCCTCAGGCGCAAGCAGTCGGAGATGGAAGCCAACCGCACCTAAAAGGACGCGATGTCCCCCAGAACGCAGGGAATCATATCCGGCAGATCGTCGGCCATCATTCCCGGCTTGCCGAAACGCTGCGCCGCCCGTCCGTGAATATAAGCGCCGGCGCATGCAGCCTCAAAGCTGTCCATGCCCTGTGCCAGAAACCCGCCGATCAGCCCCGCCAGCACATCGCCCGCGCCAGCCGTTGCCAGCAACGGCGTCCCGGTCGTATTGACCACGCCCCGGCCCTGCGGATGCGCGATCACTGTGTCGGACCCTTTGAGCAGCACGATAGCGCCCGACCGCTCGGCCGCAGCCATCGCCATATCGGTCTTGGCTCCTTCAATCTCGCCGAACAGCCGCTTGAACTCCCCCGCATGCGGCGTCAGAACCACGCTTTCCGGCTTGCGTTTGCCAATGGCCGCAAACAGCGCATCGGACTGGTCGGCAAAACTCGTCAGCACGTCGGCGTCGAGCACCAGCCGCGCCTCGCTCTTGAGCGCCACCAGTACCATTTCCCGCGTCGACTTTCCGATACCGGCGCCCGGCCCGATCACCAGCGTGTTTTTTCGTCTGTCCTCGAGCAGTTCGCCCAGCGCCCCGGCATCTCCAGCCTCGGCCAGCATGATCGCCGTGAGGTGAACGGCATGCACCAGCAGCGCTTCGCGTTCACCCGCGATCGTCACAAGCCCCGCCCCGCTTCGCGCCGCTCCGAGCGCCGAAAGCCGGGCCGCCCCCGTGTGCAGCGCATCGCCCGATACCACGACGCAATGGCCCGCATCGAACTTGTGCCCATCCATTTTGCGGACAGGCAGGGTCCAAAGACGGGGGTCGTTTTCGTAGAGATTGATGTCGATCTCCGAGAGCACTGAATCGGGAATGCCGATATCGGCCAGCAGCAATTCACCGCACAAGGCGCCACCCGGCAACAGCAAATGACCGGGCTTGTGCCGGAAGAAGGTCACCGTCAGGTCCGCCTCGACCGCCACGCCACGTACCGCGCCTGTCTCGCCATCGATGCCACTGGGCATATCGACGGCCACCACCTGCGCCCCGCTCTCATTGATCGCCGCGACGAGTTCAGCCAGCTCGCCCTCGACGTCCCGCGACAGACCCGCACCGAGCAGGGCGTCGACAATGATACCGAAATCGTGACACATGCCGGGCGCAGCCGTCTCGATCGTTCCGCCCCACATGCGGGCCATCATCGCCGCATCGCCATCGAGATCGCTCTTGGAGCAGGTCAGGCCCACCCGTACCGGCCAGCCGCGTTCGGAAAGCAAGCGCGCGACCACGAAGCCGTCGCCGCCATTGTTGCCCGGCCCGCACAACACCAGCACCGGCTGCAGAGGAAACCTTCGTCCCACCTCATAGGCGACGGCCTGCCCCGCACTTTCCATCAAACTGAGCGAATTGACGCCGCTTTCGACCGCCAGCCTGTCGGTCATGGCCATCTGTCGTGGGGTCAGCAGATCCTGCACATCGACTCCGTAACGATCGGCAGCACCATTCCCCGACACGGCCTGCACTCACAAACAAATAGGGCCCCGCAAAGGTTGCGGAGCCCTATTCAAATAGCGAGTTCTGTGTCGATAACGTGGCCGTGATCGAAGCACAGTGGGGAAAAGTGACCTTGCACTTTCCGGCCCGGTCAGGCGCCCCCGCCAGCGACGATATCGTTAGTGATCGTGATCGCTGTCGATATCGAAGCCGTCTTCCCCTTCGCGGACCAGCTTGACGAGATCTTCGCGGCTGGTTTTCTTGTCCTTGACGTCAGCCAGCTCGACGACGAAATCGACGACCTTGTTCTCAAAGATCGGCGCGCGCAGGCCGGCAAGAGCGTTGGGATTCTTGCGGTAGTAGTCGTAAACCTGCTGCTCCTGGCCGGGGAAGCGCCGCACTTCGGCGATCAGCGCCTGCTGGTGCTCTTCGTCCGATACTGTGATCTCGTTGACATTGCCGATCTCGGCAACGACCAGCCCGAGGCGCACGCGGCGCTCGGCGATCTTCTTGTAGTCTTCCTGGGCCTTTTCCTCGGTCGTGCCTTCGGATTCGAAGGTCTTGCCGTGGTGTTCGACCTCATGCTTGACGCGATTCCAGATCGCATCGAACTCGGACTCGACCAGCTTGGCCGGCACGTCGAACTTGTGGCCCTCGTCCAGCGCGTCGAGAACGAGACGCTTAAGACGCTGTTGCGAAAGATTCTTGTTCTGGCCTTCGATCTGCTCGCGGATCGCCTTCTTGAGCGCTGCGAGATCCTCGAGACCCAGCGTCTTGGCGAACTCGTCATTGAGTTCCACATCGGCCTTGGGGCCATCCACATGGAGCACGTTCACGTCGAACTCGGCCTTTTTGCCGGCCAGTTCTTCGTTCTGATAGTCCTTGGGGAACGTGACCTTGACGGTCTTGTTGCCACCCTTCTTGACGCCAATCAGGCCCTCTTCAAAGCCCGGAATGAACTGGCCCGAACCGATGGTCAGGTGCGTATGGTCCGCCGAGCCGCCTTCAAAGGGTTCTCCGTCGATCTTGCCGACGAACGAAAGACCGACGCGGTCGCCATCTTCGACAACGCCATCGTCGCCCTTGTCCTCATACGGACGGTTCTGCTTGAAGAACTTTTCGACTTCTTCGTCGACTTCCTTGTCGGTCACTTCCACGACAGGCTTTTCGAGCTTGATGGTCTTGAAGTCCATCAGCGAAACCGGGGGAAGCACTTCGTAGGAGACCGAAAACGCCAGATCGCCTTCGCCGTCCAGCACGCGGTTGATGAGCGCCTGGTCTTCGCTGAGGTCGATTTCGGGCTGGGTCGCGGCCTTTTCCGAACGCTCTTCAAGCGTCTTGGAAACAGTCTCGTTGATCGAGTCCTGGAGCACTTCGCTCATCAGCGAGCGGCCATAAACCTTTTTCAGATGCGCGGTCGGCACCTTGCCGGGGCGAAAGCCCTTGATCTGCACCTTGCCCCGAACCTCGTCGAGCTTTTCGTCGAGTTTCGATGCGAGCGCCGTCGCCGGAATGGTCACATCGAGCTTGCGGCGCAGCCCTTCGTTCAGAGTTTCAGTTACGTTCATTTTGCGTATCGATCCCGTATTTTCGTAAATCGTGTTGGAAGCCGGCGCAGAATTTGGTGCGGGTGAGAGGAGTCGAACCTCCACGCCTTGCGGCGCTGGAACCTAAATCCAGTGCGTCTGCCAGTTCCGCCACACCCGCGTATCTCGTACGCCCGGCGTCGAGTTGGCACGCGTCCTAGCCCAACTTCTCATTGCAGTCAAAGCCTCATTGGTTTGAGGGCCGCGTTCCCTTGCGTTTGCGCGCGCCGCCATCCTGCTCCATGATGTGCGCCGACTGCCTCGGACCAATCGCGGCAAAGATGATTATTATTTGGGCACTTTGTCCATATTTTGCCCACCAAGGTCAAAGCAAGCATAACAAAATGCTTTCAGTTACCCTTTCAACCCTTTGTTTTCTAAACATCGAACGACGAAAAATTCCGGTTGGCACAACCCGTGCATTCAATGGGCCAACCGGTCCCGAACACGAGGAGACGTGGACATGAAAAAGATTGAGGCCATCGTCAAACCCTTCAAGCTCGATGAGGTCAAAGAGGCCTTGCAAGAGGTTGGTTTGCAAGGCATCACCGTGACGGAGGCCAAGGGATTCGGGCGTCAGAAGGGGCATACCGAGCTCTACCGAGGCGCCGAATACGTCGTCGATTTCCTGCCCAAGGTCAAAGTCGAGGTCGTGGTACCCGACCAGCTTGCCGACAAGGCGATCGAGGCGATCCGCAACGCGGCGCAGACCGGTCGCATTGGCGACGGCAAGATTTTCGTTTCGACGGTCGAACAGGCCATTCGAATCCGCACGGGCGAAAGCGGAGACGAAGCTCTATAGTCGGGCTTCGTGAAACCAAATCAGGCGCGCGACAAACTCCTCCCGGACTTTTTGCGCAGGCATAACTTCAAACACCACTAACTGGGGATCTATTATGAGCTCAGCAAACGATCTTATGAACAAGATCAAGGACGAAGGCATCAAATACGTTGACCTTCGCTTCACCGACCTGCGCGGCAAGCTTCAGCATGTCACCATGGACGCATCCGTCGTCGATGCCGACATGTTCGAAGAAGGCGTCATGTTCGACGGTTCCTCGATCGCTGGCTGGAAGGCCATCAACGAGTCCGACATGGTTCTGATGCCCGACAACGATTCGGCCTATGTCGATCCGTTCTTTTCGGCACCGACCCTTTGCGTGAACTGCGACATTCTCGAGCCGGCCACCTACCAGCCTTACAATCGCGACCCGCGCTCGATCGCCAAGAAGGCCGAGGCTTTCGTCAAAACCTCCGGCGTCGGCGATTTCGTCGGTTTCGGCCCTGAGCCCGAATTCTTCCTGTTCGACGATGTGAAATATTCGACCTCGACCTACAAGGTCGGTTTCCAGGTCGACTCTTCCGAACTCGGCTCCAATTCGGACGCCGACTACGAAGGCGGCAACACCGGCCACCACATCGCGCTCAAGAAGGGCTACTTCCCGGTTCCCCCGGTCGACAGCGCCCAGGACATCCGCGGTGAAATGCTCGAAGCCCTCGCCGCCATGGGCGTCGTTGTCGAAAAGCACCACCACGAAGTGGCCTCGGCCCAGCACGAGCTCGGCATCAAGTTCGCGCCGATGATCCAGGCCGCCGATCACGTCCTTCTCTACAAGTATGGCGTACAGCAGGTTGCCCAGTCCTACGGCAAGACCGCAACCTTTATGCCCAAGCCCGTCTACGGCGATAACGGCTCGGGCATGCACTGCCACCAGTCGATCTGGAAGGACGGCAAGCCGCTGTTTGCCGGCGACGAATATGCCGGCCTCTCGATGGAATGCCTCTATTACATCGGCGGCGTCATCAAGCACGCCAAGGCCATCAACGCCTTCACCAACCCGACCACCAACTCCTACAAGCGTCTGGTGCCGGGCTTTGAAGCCCCCGTTCTGCTGGCCTATTCGGCCCGCAACCGGTCCGCTTCGTGCCGCATTCCCTTCGGCCAGAGCCCCAAGTCCAAGCGCGTCGAAGTCCGCTTCCCCGATCCGCTTGCCAACCCCTACCTCGCCTTCACTGCCCTGCTCATGGCAGGCCTTGACGGCATCAAGAACAAGATCCACCCGGGCGACCCGATGGACAAGGATCTCTACGAGCTGCCCAAGGAAGAGCTCCAGGGCATCCCGACCGTTTCCGCCTCGCTGCGCGAAGCGCTGGAAAGCCTTTCGGCCGACCGCGACTTCCTCAAGGCCGGCGGCGTGATGGACGACGACTTCATCGACAGCTACATCGATCTCAAGATGGAAGAAGTCATCAAGTTCGAACACACTCCGCACCCCGTCGAGTACGAAATGTACTATTCGGCATAGAGCGTTCCCAGCAAAAGTGGACACCACTTTTGCTGTTCGGGAACGCGACAGGTCACAAGCCTGGCCGCCGCTTACCGCATACGAAAGGGCTCCTGCGGGAGCCCTTTTTATTTGGCTGCGCCCATGCCTCCACCTCCCGGTTTGTTGATCGTCCTGCCATCCACGACGCCCCAGAAAAGCCAATCTTGCCGCACACATCGCCCCTCCAGGGTTCACTGGTGCGCGGGGCGTTCATTCCATGACAAATCCAACCTTCATCCGGCTCACCGGGGTGCTCGCCATTGCCGCTGCGCTGTCTCTTCCCCAAACCGTTTCTGCACAGGAAATGGCCGTTCCCGCCCGCCTGACGACTGTACTGGACGCGGCGCAGGCCCTCGAACCCCTCCGCACCGTCACGGTTTCCCTCGACGGCGAGATCATCGCCGATCGCGGCTATAACGGTTACACCTCCAGCGACCCCGCAAACATCAAATCGGCCTCCAAGGTCATCGTCACCACCCTGGTCGGCATCGCAGTCGACAAGGGCCTCCTTGAAGGTCCCGACCAGTCGGTCGCCGACCTGCTTGCCGACGATGTTCCCGCCGACCCCGATCCGCGGATAAATGAAATCACCCTGAGCCACCTCATGTCGATGCAGGCGGGTCTAGAGGCGACGTCCGGCGCCAATTACGGACGCTGGATCGCAAGCTCCAATTGGGTGCGCTCTGCCCTCGCCCAACCCTTTGTTGCAGAGCCGGGCGGCCCCATGATCTATTCGACGGGCTCCACTCATTTGCTCTCGGCCATTTTGACCAATGTGGGCGGTGCCTCCACCCGCCAGCTTGCCCGCGACTGGCTTGGCCCCGTCGAAGGCTTTACCATCAGCGGTTGGCATCAGGATCCCCAGGGCATCTATCTCGGCGGCAATGAACTCGCCATGCCCCCGCTCTCGCTCCTTGCCTTCGGGGAAATGATCCGAAATGGCGGCGTTGCTCAAGATGGCGAAAGGGTCGTCTCGGAAGGCTGGATCGACCAGTCCTGGCAACAGCGCACCACCTCGCGTTTTGGCGGGCACGGATATGGCTATGGATGGTTCCTCACCGAACTGGCCGGCTATGATGTCGACTACGCCTGGGGCTATGGCGGGCAGATGCTCTACATAGTGCCCGACCTTGGCCTGACCGTCGTCATGACCTCCGATCCCAACAGCCCGTCAGGCGGCAACGGCTACCGCGATCGCCTCCACGACCTGCTTGCCGACATCATCGCGGCATTTACCGCAGACGACGAACACGAATAACCGCCATATTATATCGGATATCTTTAATTTGCCCGGATGGATCCATTTTCTCCTCTTGCTAACTTCAAAATGTACGGACTGTTTCGTACACGCAAGCGGCCGGTCTTCGGGTGGGCCTATAGCGCGTCCAGCAAAGCCATGTCCCAGACCCGATCGGGGATGGAAACGGTTTTGCGGTTCGGACGCGCGAGGAAACAAGGACTTAGATCAAACCCGCGATTCGAAAACCCGAAGGGCCGCGCAAGCGAAAAGCGGACTTGATCTAGGAACAACCGCGGGCCGACGACATAAACGAGTTGCGCGCCATTTCCGCCGACAAATTCCTCGACCTCGAAGGCGTCCGCTTCGGCATCGACATCGATGGCGACGCCCTGCCCGAGCCGGCATGGACGGCCTTCGAGAACGGGAACTTTACCGATGGGCCATGGTCATCGGCTTCACAAAACAAGTTCGATATCGACACCGTCGATACCATGGAGTGACCCAACCATAAGGCCGTGCAGATCGTTCACGAACAGCGCGTGAACCGGTAGCGGCGTGGTCCGGCCCGGCATTTGCGCGCGGGGCCGGTCTCCTCAAACCCCCATCGCGGCAAAGAACCCCTCAGGGTCATCCGCCTCGATCAGTCTCCCCTTTTCGATCACCAGAAACCGGTTGGAAACCTCGCGCACAAAGGTGCGATCGTGCGACACCAGTACGCAACTGGCATCATGTTGGATAATTTCTCCAGCAAGTGCCTCTTGCCCGGCGATATCGATATGGTTCGTCGGTTCGTCCAGCAGGTAGAAATTGGGCTCCATCAGACGAAGCGCCAGCAGTCCAAGCCTCGCTTTTTGGCCGTGGGACAGAAGGGCACCGGATGTCCTGTGAGCATCAGGGTCAATTCCAGCAGCTGCAAGCAGGCTCCGCGTGCGTTGATCGCCCTGCCCCAGCGCCGATATGAAGTCGAACGGGCTGAGCTTTTCTGGCACGATATCGAGGGCCTGATCCATATATCCGACCACAAGGCTGGGCGTCGCCCTTATACCGGCAATGCTTTCTCCGCCCATCAGAACGCGCCGCAGCATCCTGACAAGGCTGGTCTTGCCAGTCCCGTTGCGCCCCAGAAGGACGATTCTATCGCCTTGAAAGATATGCAGTTTCGGGATCGAAAACAGCTTTCTTCCGTCTGGCGCCGTCACCGTCAGCTCCTCGATCGAAACCAGAACCTTGGCGTGCGTGCCGCGATTGGCCAGACGGATGTCTCCGCTCCGCTCTTTGTGTAGCACCTTGGCCTGCGCCTCGATTTTCTCAGCCCGCTGGCGAAGCTGCTTCTGCTTTTTCTGCAAAAGATCGCTGCCCGAGTTGATGCCGATGTTTTTCAGCTTGGCCGATTGCTGCCGCAGCTGGCTGGCCTCTTTCAAGTCGCGTTCGCGTTTCACCGCATCGCTGGCATCTTCCTGGGCCAGCGCTTCCCGCGCCCGGCTGTACGGCAAGGGAAAATACCGCGAAGTCTCGGGTCGCAGGAACAATGTGCGATTGGTCACCGCATCGAGAAAACTCCGGTCGTGGCTCGCCATGATGACCGGCACATCGCCGACTCCAGCGAACCATTGTTCCAGCAACGCGATTTTTTCGAGATCGAGGTGGTTGGTCGGCTCATCGAGCACCAGAATATCGGGATCGGACACCCATGCCCGCATCAGCAGCATCAGCCTCTGCCACCCCCCGCTCAGGGCCCGCACCGGCAAACTGCGTATATCCTCGGGCGTGGAAAGCGTATCGAGCACCACATCGACCCGCCAGCTTTCGCTCTCCAGCGTTGCCGTATCGAGCCCTGTGGCAACCGCATCGAAGAGGCTGAAATCAAACAGCTGTTCGGGAACGACCTGTGGCACCATCCCGATCCGCGCTCCGCGCGAGAGCGTGACATCGCCACGCGTCAGTTCATTCTCGCCGACAAGGCATTTGAGCAGCGTCGTCTTGCCGGCTCCATTCCCGGCCACGATCCCGACCCGGTCGCCAGACCCGATCGTAAAAGTCAAATCGTTGAAAAGATTGGCTTTTGCCGTGTAGCCGGCGGATTTGAGGGCAATCATCGTCATTTCAGTCTCGAATATCCGGGGCGGCGCAAGCCACCCAATTCTGCCAGACCGCATAGCCTAATGCGGTCGCGATCAGGGCAGACCCGTACGGAATTCGAATATGAAATGTCCGGTGACGGTCAGCCCTGCAACGTCTGCTGCAGGGCGCAAACAGGGCCACGCTGACGATGGTGACGCCAAATCTCTATCACGCAGCCCTCCTTTCAGTTCTCGAGATAACAAACTATGCACCAGCCCGGCGGGCCCGTGCAAGACTCAGTTCGCCGTGCGCGGCGCGTATTTTTCCGCGAGCATCATCGCCGCTTTGCGGTCGATATCGGCATACTGTAACACGCTGTCGGTGAGATACCCCTGGGCTTCCATCAGCACACCATGCGCTTCAATGATCGCCCGGGCGTGGATCGGCTTGAGCGTCGCCCGGTAGTCGCGCGGCTCCGCATTTTTCCCGCTGGCCTTGTGCGTTTCCGCTAGGAGGCCGGCGGCAGTCTTCAAACTCTGTTCGGTCACGGGAATCTTCATATGCGCCGCCAGCGCCTTGAGTTCCTTGATCGGATCGGACCGCATGTCCTCAAACCGGATGGCATGAACCTCGGGCTGCCGCTTGCCGATCCAACTCGCCACGTTCTGGCTCCACGATCCCTGCGGCTCGGACACGCGCGTCACGCCACCCCGCACCCGCCGGTCGACGGTCATCATCGCCTCGATGACCCGCATGGGCTGCATGCCGCTTGCATCGACAAGCGCAGCGGCCACATCGAGCGGCGAGCGCACGATATAGGTTCCGCCGATGGAAACCTTGGTGTTAAAGGTCGGATGCCCGAAAAACGTACCGCGCACCGCGTGTGTCCGCACCACCGGCAAGCCCCTTGTATCGCGAGAAAGCAGCTCATGCACATGCGGGCGCGCTGCCGCCACTTCTTCTTCCGCCAGGCTGTCAGCGTCCTTGCCCGTCACTTCCTTATAGAACCGGCCATGGGAATCGAGCGGTATGATATTGTCGATGTTGCGCATATCGATCCGCTTGGGCGGATTGGGCTGACCCAGCGCGATCATCAGGAAAATGGCCGACCGCACCCAATTGCCGCCCGAGCGCGGGTAGGACGCGACGAAATAGAGCGGACGGATGGGTTTGGCCTGTTGATCGGACACTGCGGACTCCTGAGGGCTGTCCGCATTTAGTTATCCGCCGCGCAAGGCACGCGCAACCGCGCGGCGGCATCAGGCGAGAAAAAATACGGTCGCCAGTCCCGGCACCAGGACGATTCTGGGAAGGGAAAGGTGGGCAAGCCGGTACGCAGAACTCTTCAATCCGGCCTGCAGCCACCTGAACACTTCGTGCCCTGACCCGGACGCCTGATACGCGGCGCCTTGGACAATTCGTGCACGCATACGGCAACTCCAAACACATGAACCGTATGAACAATTTTTATCGCAAGGGACTTAAAAAAGTGCTGATGAAGGGCAAACCGAACGTAAACCGGCCGACGATTTCGTGCGCCGAAACTGTCCCAGGATGAGAATGCCACCGCCGGTAAAAGTTGCGCGAATGAGAGATCAATCCTGTTGAAACACCTTGGAATCTGTGGTGTTTCCGCTCATACAAGCCGCCATATGATAGACCGGAATATCACCTGATTCGTCCGGCAAGAATTTTGAGGCCCATGACCGACGACAACGATCTTTTTGGCGTCACGCCCCCCCAGCCGGCCGCCGAGCCGCAGCGCCCCGCCCCGGCGCGCGCGCCAGCGCCGTCAGGATCCTACACGGCTGCCGATATCGAGGTGCTCGAAGGTCTCGAGCCGGTGCGGCGCCGGCCGGGCATGTATGTGGGCGGAACCGACGCCAACGCGTTGCACCATCT
This sequence comes from Pelagibacterium sp., assembly GCF_965249125.1. GTDB lineage: Bacteria > Pseudomonadota > Alphaproteobacteria > Rhizobiales > Devosiaceae > Pelagibacterium. The sequence continues at coordinate 1,523,625 of NZ_OZ252217.1, read as the reverse complement.
GTTCGCCGAAGTCATCGACAACTCGATGGACGAAGCGATAGGCGGCCACGCCAACCGCATCGAGGTTCACCTGGGCGAGGATGGTTATGTCACAGTGACCGACAATGGCCGCGGCATCCCCGTCGACGCCCACCCCAAGCGCCCGCATTTGTCGGCGCTCGAAGTCATAATGACCACCCTCCACGCTGGCGGAAAGTTCGACTCCAAAGCCTATGAAACCTCGGGCGGGCTGCATGGCGTCGGCGTCTCGGTCGTCAACGCGCTGACCGACGACCTGACCGTCGAAGTCGCGCTCGATCAGACCCTTTACCGGCAGACCTATTCGCGCGGCAAGCCGACCTCGCAGCTCGAAAACTTGGGCCGCGTCAACAACCGGCGCGGAACCACCATCCGGTTTCACCCCGACGCCCAGATTTTCGGCAATTCGGCGCGCTTCAGCCCCGATCGCCTGTTTCGCATGACCCGCGCCAAGGCCTATCTCTTTGGCGGCGTCGAGATCCGTTGGTCGTGCGACGACGCGCTTGCCACCGACGACGTGCCGGCAAGGGCCGTTTTCCATTTCCCCGGCGGCCTTCGCGATTTCATCGAACGCAGGATCGAGGGAAAGACCCGAATTCTCGACGACATCTTTTCGGGCAAGACCGGCAAGCCCGGCGGCCACGGATCTGTCGAATGGGCCATCTCTTGGTACATCGGCGACAGTTTCACCTCGTCCTATTGCAACACGGTTCCCACTCCCGACGGCGGCACCCACGAATCCGGCCTGCGCACCGCCCTGCTCCGCGGCCTGAAAAACTACGCCGAGATGACCGGCAACAAGCGCGCATCGGTCATCACCTCCGAAGACGTCCTGGGCCATTGCGGCTCGATGCTCTCCGTCTTTGTCCGCGAACCGGAATTCGTGGGCCAGACCAAGGACAAGCTTGCCTCTGGCGAAGCGACCCGCATCGTCGACAACGCCATTCGCGACGCCTTCGACCATTGGCTGACCGCCTCGCCGAACCAGGCCAATAAACTCCTCGAATGGACCATCGAACGCGCCGAGGACCGCCTGCGCCGTCGCAAGGAAAAGGAAATCGACCGCAAATCGGCGACCCGCAAGCTGCGCCTGCCCGGCAAGCTCGCCGATTGCAGCCAGTCGGCCGCCCAGGGCGCGGAGCTGTTCATCGTCGAAGGCGACAGCGCCGGCGGCAGCGCCAAGCAGGCGCGCGACCGCGCCAGCCAGGCCGTGCTCCCCCTGCGCGGCAAGGTGCTCAATGTCGCCGGAGCCAGCCGCGACAAGCTCGCCGCCAACCAGCAGATCGCCGATCTGTTGCAGGCGCTTGGCGTAGGCACGCGCGACAAATACCGCGAAGACGACCTGCGCTACGACAAGATCATCATCATGACCGACGCCGACGTCGACGGCGCCCATATCGCCTCGCTCCTGATGACTTTCTTTTATCAGGAACTGCCAAAACTGATCGAGGGCGGCCATCTCTTTTTGGCCCTGCCGCCCCTCTATCGCTTGTCGCAGGGGGCCAAGACGGCCTACGCCATGGACGATGCCCATCGGATAAAACTGATGGAGGAAGAATTCACCGGGCGCGGCAAGGTCGAAGTCACCCGCTTCAAGGGCCTCGGCGAAATGCCACATGCGCACTTGAAAGAAACCACAATGAACCCCAAGTCGAGAACGTTGCTTGAGGTTCGCGTTGTATCGGACCGTGCGGAAACCACCGACACAGTCGACAGGCTCATGGGAAACAAGCCCGAAGCCCGCTTCGAATTCATTTCCGAAAAAGCGGCCTTCGTGACCGATGTCGACGTTTGATTGCGCGCGATGGATCGGCCATTAATCTTGATGGCCAAATCAAGATTGACTTGAAACCAAGGTAGTTTATGGTCCCGCTCGTCAGAGGCCATACCCGTTCGCTTGCACGCCCGCGTGCAGGTTTGAGCAAAGTGTGGATGAAAGTGTACCGCTGGCGACACGTCGAGAAAGAATGAACCGGCAACCCGCCTCACTCTTCTTTACTCTCTGACCCGAACATGATGGACACCCGATTTGACTGTTGAATTCTCCGAGCTCGGCTTGGGCGACAAGGTCACCGAAGCGGTCGCTGCAGCCGGCTATACCAAGCCCACCGACATCCAGGCCCAGGCTATTCCCCATATCCTTGAAAAGAAGGATCTTATCGGGATCGCCCAGACCGGAACCGGCAAGACGGCCTCGTTCGTGCTGCCGATGCTGTCCCTTCTGGAAAAAGGCCGGGCCCGGGCCCGCATGCCGCGCACCCTCATTCTCGAACCGACGCGCGAACTCGCGGCACAGGTTCACGAAAACTTCGAAAAATACGGCAAGAACCACCGTTTGACCGTCGCCCTGCTCATTGGTGGCGTGTCGTTTGAAGATCAGAACAAAAAGCTGGACCGCGGCGCCGACGTCCTGATCGCCACGCCGGGTCGCATGCTCGATCATTTCGAGCGCGGTCGCCTGCTGCTCACTGGCGTCGATATTCTCGTCATCGACGAGGCCGACCGCATGCTCGACATGGGCTTTATACCCGACATCGAGCGCATCTGTTCGCTGCTTCCACAGCGCCGCCAGACCCTGTTCTTTTCGGCCACCATGCCTCCGGAAATCCAGAAGCTGACCCAGCGTTTCCTGCGCGATCCGGTCAAGGTGGAAGTGGCGCGCCAGAATTCCACCGCCGACACTATCGAGCAGGTTCTGCTCAAGGTGGGCAAGACGCCGGCGGAAAAGCGGGCAGCGTTGCGCGACCAGATCCGCGCCGCCAGGGATCTCAAGAACGCCATCATCTTCTGCAACCGCAAGCGCGATGTCGCAACCGTGGCCCGTTCGCTCGAGCGGCATGGTTTTGCCGCCGGCGCGCTGCATGGCGACATGGACCAGAAATCCCGGATGGAGACCCTCGACCGGTTCCGCAACGGCTCGCTGCCCATTCTGGTCGCATCCGACGTCGCCGCGCGCGGTCTAGATATTCCCGCCGTTAGTCACGTCTTTAATTTCGACGTGCCCACCCACGCCGAGGATTATGTGCACCGCATCGGCCGCACGGGTCGCGCCGGACGCTCGGGCACCGCAATTACCCTCGTCGCGCCGGGCGAAACCAAATATGTCGACGCGATCACCAGGCTGATCCAGCGCGACATCGCCTGGGCCGAGCCACCAGCTTCCGCGCCCGCGCCCGCCGCTTCGCAAGGTGATGAAGCGCCAGCCAGCAGCCGGAAACGCGGCCGGCGCACGCGCGGGAAAGACGAAAAGCTTCCAGCCGAAAAGCAGAAATCAGCCAAGCCAACCGAACAGGCTCCGCGTCAGCAGCACGAGCAGCCACGCCGCGCCAACAATGACGACGGCCCGGCGAGCTTCAAGTCCGAAGGCCATATCCCCGCCTTTCTCCTGCGCCCGACCGGCCGAGCCTGAACGAGATGATGCAGGGCGAGGCTCTACCCCCGCTAAGCCCATACATCTGTTGACATCTCGGCCTGTGGACGATCTTCGTGATTTTTCAACTGGACAGCCGCACCAGGACCCTCTAGCTAATCAACGGTTCCATGCCGGGGGGCTCTGGAAGCGTTCGGAACTCCAATCTGATGTTGCCGCTCGCAACTTGTACTGCAATCTGAAATCTCAATCCGCTTATCGACGGCCTTTGGGGGCGGCTCGGGATTTGGACTTGGTTTAAGCCACCCTTAAGCCCTGCCGGACTATGATCTGATCAGAACAGGTGATGGTTGACGTAACGTGACGAACCTGGACTTTGACCGCGCATCAGGATTTGCCAACGCCGCGCTTGCCTTGCTCAAGCGTGCGCAGATTCCGCCGTTCCCGGTATATTACGAACTGTTCTATACATACGCGACCGGCGCCAACGCCGAACTCAATACCCAGGTCAACGCAATTCTGACACGCTCGGGCACGATCGCTATCGAGGAAGCCTCGGAATTGTGCGAGAAATTCCTCAAAGTCTCGGACATGGACGATAGGCTGAGGGCCATGTCGCAGGTCATGAGCCGCAAGATCACCGACGTCAACCAGGCGATCGATATTGCCATGGTCTCCGCCAGTTCCTATTCGGGTTCGCTTCAGCAGGCATCAGGTGATCTGGCAGTCGGCGGCATCGACGAGGACGCATTGAAAATGCTCTCCTCACGCCTGCTCAAGGAAACCCGCCGCATGCAGGACATGAACCGGCGGCTCGAGGCCGAACTCGAAAACTCCAAGGACGACATTTCCGTTCTCCAACGCGACCTCGATGAGGTCCGCAAGGAGTCCATGCTCGATCCGTTGACCAAGATCCCCAACCGCAAATGTTTCGACGAGCAGTTTTCCGCTGATCTGGAGCGAACCCACGCCCAGAACGCCACCATGTCGCTACTGCTTTTCGACATCGATAACTTCAAGGCCTTCAACGATACCTATGGCCACCTGACGGGCGATCAGGTGCTGCGGCTCGTGGCCCATGTGCTCAAGGCCAATCTCAAGGGACGTGACATGCCGGCCCGCTTTGGCGGCGAGGAATTTGTAGCCATTCTGCCTGAAACCGAACTGGACGGCGCGATCACTGTTGCCGAAAACATTCGCCGCTCGGTCCAGGCCAAGGAACTGCTCAAGCGCTCGACCAACGAAAAACTCGGCCGCATCACTCTTTCCGTCGGCGTTGCCCAATGGCGTCCGGGCGATACTGCAGCCGCACTCATCGAACGCGCCGACAAAAGCCTCTACGCCGCCAAAGCCGCCGGGCGAAATTGCGTAATGTCGGAAAGGGAATTGCCGGGTTTTTCTGCCTCGTCCACTGACGTGGCGTGATCGCCGTCAGACCGTCGCCTCAGCCCGCGCCCGTGCGAGATCTGCAAGATCGGCCGGCTTGAGCTGCACGCTCTCTCCGCACCCACAGGCACCTTCCTGATTGGGATTGTTGAAGGTAAAGCCCGAGGACATCCGGGTTTCTTCGAAATCCATCACAGTGCCCAAAAGAAACAGCGTCGCCTTGGGTTCGATCCACACTTCAACGCCCTTGTCGCTGATATGATCGTCGCCCGCGATCGCCTCATCGACATAATCGAGCGTATAGGCCATGCCGGCGCAACCGGCGTTCTTCACGCCGACGCGCACGCCCACCACCGGCTTGTCGCTGTCTTCGATGATTTCCCGAATACGCTCCGCAGCGGCATCGGTGAGTTGCATGATCGCAAAAGCCATCTTCACCACCAGTTGAGCGCGACTTGCGCTTCCTCGCTCATCCGGTCCGGTCCCCAGGGCGGATCGAACACCATTTTCACTTCGACGTCCTGAATGCCTTCGACCGAACGCGCCGCGTTCTCGACCCAGCCCGGCATCTCACCGGCCACCGGGCATCCAGGAGCTGTCAGTGTCATGTCGATGGTCAGATTACGGTCGTCGTCGAGATCGACCTTGTAGATCAACCCAAGCTCATAGATGTCGACCGGGATTTCCGGGTCGTAAACGGTCTTGAGCGCCGCAATCAAATCCGCCGTGATGCGTTCCACATCCTCGGCTGGCAGTGCGTTGCCACCCTCCACGAAACTCTTGGCCTCGGCTTCGGTCTTTTCCGGTGCGGTATCAGTCATGACGGTCCAATATCAAAAGAAGGATTGCGCCTTTTCGACGGCCTCGACAAGCGCATCCACATCGTCCTTGCCATTATATAGGGCAAACGAGGCCCGACATGTAGAGGTAAGGCCAAATCTTTGCAGCAGCGGCATTGCGCAATGGGTCCCGGCCCGAACGGCAATCCCGTAGCGGTCGAGAATGGTTGAAACGTCGTGCGCATGGGCGTTTTCGAGCATGAACGAAAAGATTCCGCCCTTGCCCGGCGCCGTCCCGATCATTCGCAGAGAATTGATCCGGGATAGCTGTTCACCTGCATAAGTCGCAATCTCGTGCTCATGGGCCGCAATGGCGTCCCGGCCCACGGCCTCGACGTAGTCGATCGCTGCCCCCAGACCGATAGCCTGAACGATTGGCGGCGTTCCTGCTTCGAAACGGTGCGGCGGCGCGTTGTAGGTTACCGCGTCCTTCGAGACCTCTTCGATCATCTCTCCGCCGCCCAGAAACGGCTGCATCTCGGCCAGCAGCTCATACCTGCCGTAGAGAACGCCCACCCCGGTCGGGCCATAAAGCTTGTGGCCCGTAAAGACGTAGAAATCGGCCCCGATATCCTGCACATCCACCTTTGTGTGGACCGCAGCCTGGCTGCCATCGATCAGCACCGGAATGCCGCGCGCATGTGCGATCTCGACGATCTGCTTGGCGGGATTGATCGTGCCCAGCACGTTCGACATATGCGTGATCGCAACGATCCTCGTGCGATCGGTCAGCGCTGCGGCAAAGGCCTCGATATCGAAACTGCCATCTTCGGCCACGTCGACCCATTTGATCACCGCACCCTTGCGTTCCCTGTGGAAATGCCACGGCACGATATTGGAGTGATGCTCGGCGATCGAAATGACGATCTCATCGCCCTCTCCGATCCGTGGACCGGCAAACGACGACGCCACGAGATTGATCGCCTCGGTCGTTGAACGGGTGAAAACGATCTCTTCGAGCCGACTGGCATTGAGAAACGCCCGAACCTTCTCGCGCGCGCCCTCAAAGGCGTCGGTCGCGCGATTGGCCAGCGTATGCAGTCCGCGATGCACATTGGCATATTCATGCCGGTACGCATGATCCATCCGATCGAGCACCTGAACCGGCTTTTGCGCCGAGGCACCCGAGTCGAGATAGACCAACCGCTTGCCGTGGATCTTTTCCTCGAGAATGGGAAAATCGGCGCGTGCTGCCGCGAGATCGAAAGCCATCAGGCGCCTTTCTTGAGCCAGCGCTCCACGACGCCCGATAGGGCTTCGGAAACATACTCATCCTCGACGGCCCCGGTGATTTCCTCGAGGAAGGCGCGAATAAGCATGGTTTCCGCGTCGGCACGCGAAATGCCGCGACTCATGAGATAGAACAGCGAAGTTTCGTCCAGGTCTCCGCAGGTTGCGCCATGGCCGCACACCACGTCGTCGGCGAAAATTTCCAGTTCGGGCTTGGAGAAGATTTCTGCTTCGTCCGAAAGCATCAGCCCCTGGGTCATCATTTTGGCGTCGGTCTTCTGTGCGTCGATTGCGACGTTGATCTTGCCCTGGAACACCGCCTTGCCGCGCCCGCGCGCGATCTGCTTATAAAGCTCGGCGGAAGTCGTATTGGGCACCCCATGAGTGATGTCGATGGTGATATCGCGATGTTCATCGGTATCGACGACGTTGAGACCGAAGAAATCGCCATGCGTTCCTTCGCCCACGAAATCCGCAAACACATTGGCTCGCGCCAGATGCGCACCGGCATTGATAACCACCGACTTAAAGCTCGCTTCCGCCCCGATCCGATATTCGACGGTGGCGAAATGGGTCGCCTGGCGCGTCGAAACGTCAACCAGAATGTGGGTCACGTCAGCACCGTCACCGATCGAGACATAGCTGCCCACATTGCCCATATGAGCCGCGTCGCTGCCCGAGATCGTCTCGATGACAGTGGCCCTTGCACCAGGAGCGAACGCAATTTTGGCGCCCGACTGAACGTGGCCGGCGGCCCCTTCCATGCGGTGGTCGATATGGATCACCGGGTCGACGGAGCCAGCCAGTTCAAGGGTTAGTGATTCTGAAACCAGCGCCGCGTTGAGACGCACGATCACGTCGTCTCGCGTGGTCAGGACCGACCCGGCAGCCTTGCCCACGATCACCCCGGCCGGGGCGGTCGAAGTCGACTGCACCACGCCATTAGCGATCACGATGCGATAGGCGCCGGGAATATCGATGGCCGGCGCACCGGCATCGCTTGCCACCTGCGCCAATGGCGGCACCTGGCTCAGAAGCGATCTGAGGTCGGTATAGTGATAAGTTTCGATCCGGCGGGTCGGCAGGCCGATCACGCGCAGGCGTTCGGCCGCATCCTTGGCTCCGGCGCTTTCGAGCTGGGCAACAAGGCTCTCCTCGGCACCGCTCAGCCGGACAGGCGTTTGAATGTTCACGGCGTTACCTTTCAGGCGGCGTTGGATTCATCGAAGTCGGCATAGCCCTTGGCCTCGAGCTCGAGCGCCAGCGACTTGTCACCGGTTTCCACCACGCGTCCGGCCGAGAACACATGCACCACATCGGGCACGATGTAGTTCAAGAGGCGCTGGTAGTGGGTGATGACCAGCATTGAGCGCTCGGGCGCCCGCAGCTTGTTGACGCCCTCGGAAACCACCTTGAGCGCGTCGATATCCAGACCGGAATCGGTTTCGTCGAGAATACACAGCTTGGGCGCCAGCAGCGCCATTTGCAGGATTTCCGCGCGCTTTTTCTCACCGCCCGAGAACCCCACATTGAGCGGGCGCTTGAGCATGTCCTGCTTGATTTCCAGCAGGCTGGCCGCATCCTTTACGGCGCGCATGAAATCGGGCGTCGAAAGTTCACCTTCGCCGCGCGCCTTGCGCTGGGCGTTCATGGCCGCCTTGAGGAAGGTCATCGTCGCCACGCCCGGAATTTCGATCGGGTACTGGAAAGCCAGGAACACGCCAGCAGCAGCGCGCTCATCGGCTTCCATGTCCAGAAGGTTCTCGCCATCGAGCAGGATTTCGCCCTCGGTGACCTCATAGTCTTCCTTGCCGGCCAGCACATAAGACAGCGTGGACTTGCCCGAACCGTTCCGGCCCATGATGGCATGAACCTCACCGCGGTTGAGGGTCAAATTCACGCCCTTGAGGATTTCGTTGTCCTCGACACGAACATGCAGGTTCTTGATCTCAAGCAACGGGGTGCTCATTTTTCGTCTCCGATATTTTCGCCGTCGAGATAATCGAGGCTTGTTTCTTCTCGCCCGATAAAGCGGAAGCGCCGTCGTTTTGTGCCTTCCACTGGGCGGCTCATAACCTGAAACTTCCCGCTGTCGGGATATTCACAGACATCGACATCCGCCTTGGACGAAGTCACCAGATATTTCAGCGTTTCCGTCCCGGTATTGATAAGCTGGTGGGCGTAGCTCGCGTCCCCCATGGGCGCGCCGAGCACGTCGCCGCCCTTTACCTTGTAAATTTCGCCGCCGAACCGGTAATCGCCTTCGCCCGAAAGGATCACCAGCATCTCATCTTCGGCGTGATGCACGTGGTAGGGGCATGCCGTCTTTCCCGGCGCCACTTCGGTGTAGGCGCAGCCAAGCCGGGTCAGTTGAAGAATGTCGCCCACATACGCATCGAACGATTCAAACCAGCCCTGATCCGCATTGCGCTCGAGTTCGGCTTCCGACAGGCGCAGAACGGGGTTGTAGTCGGCGCTCATGGCTTGCGCTCCGTCACTTCGCCCTCATAGTCGTCGCGCATGTCTTCTTTCCGTCCCTTGAAAAAGAAGCGCTGCCGGGCAGTACCCGGCACAAGCCGGCTAGACACGAGGAACTTCCCGCTATCGGGAAAATCCAGAATGTCGAGATCGGCCTTGGACGAAACGACGAGATATTTCAACGTCTCCTTGCCGGTATTGAACAATTGGTGCGCGTAATCCGCCCCACCCATGGGCGCGCCCATCACGTCACCCGCCTTGACCTGATAAAGCTTCCCGCCAAAACGGTACTCGCCCTCCCCCGCCAGGATCACGAGCATTTCGTCTTCACCGTGATGCACGTGATAGGGGCAGGATGTCTCGCCGGGAGCGACCTCGGTATAGACACACCCCAGCCGCGTAAGCTGCAAAAAGGTGCCCACGAGCACATCGTCGGACCGCATGCCGCCTTCGCTGCTGTGCTCAAGCTCCATTTCTGGAATTCGGGCAACGGGATTGTAGGCTTCGCCCATCACCCCACGCTGCCTTCCAGCGAGATCCCGATCAGCTTCTGGGTTTCGACCATGAATTCCATCGGCAGATGCTGCAGCACGTCGCGAACGAACCCGTTGACGATCAGCGCCACGGCTTCTTCCTCGCTCAGCCCGCGTTGCAGGCAATAAAACATCTGGTCGTCGGAAATCTTGGAGGTCGTCGCTTCATGCTCGAACACCGTCGAGGAATTGCGGCTTTCGATATAGGGCACCGTGTGCGCACCGCATCGATCGCCGATCAGAAGGCTGTCGCACTGGGTAAAATTGCGCGAACCCGTCGCCCGGCGGTGCGATGAGACCTGTCCGCGATAAGTATTGTCCGAATTGCCCGCCGCGATGCCCTTGGAGATGATCCGGCTGGACGTGTTCTTGCCCAGATGGATCATCTTGGTGCCGCTATCGACCTGCTGTTTTCCGTTCGAAATCGCTATCGAATAGAATTCGCCGCGCGAACCGTCGCCACGCAGGATGCAGCTCGGATACTTCCAGGTGATCGCCGAGCCGGTCTCGACCTGGGTCCAGGAAATCTTGGAGTTCTTGCCGCGGCAATCGCCACGCTTGGTGACGAAATTGTAGATGCCGCCCTTGCCGTCCTTGTCGCCGGGATACCAGTTCTGGACGGTCGAATATTTGATCTCCGCTTCATCGAGCGCCACCAGTTCGACAACCGCGGCATGGAGCTGATGCTCGTCGCGCATCGGCGCCGTGCAGCCTTCCAGATAGCTCACATATGAGCCTTCCTCGGCAATGATCAGGGTGCGCTCGAACTGGCCGGTGTTTTTTTCGTTGATCCGGAAATAGGTCGACAGCTCCATCGGGCAGCGAACGCCCTTGGGGATGTAAACGAACGAACCGTCGGTGAACACGGCCGAATTGAGCGTCGCATAGAAATTGTCGGTAACCGGCACGACCGAGCCAAGGTACTTCTTGACCAGTTCGGGATGCTCGCGGATCGCTTCGGAGATCGAGCAGAAGATAATGCCTTGCTTGGCCAGTTCTTCGCGGAATGTGGTGACCACCGAAACCGAGTCGAACACGGCATCGACGGCGACATTGCTGCCGAACGGCGTACCCTGGCTGGCTTCCTCGCCCTGCACCCCGGCCAGAATTTTCTGTTCGGACAGCGGAATACCGAGCCTTTCGTAAGTCCGCAGCAATTCGGGATCGACCTCATCGAGCGATTTCGGCCCCGTCACGCTCTTGGGCGCGGCATAGTAATACTGGTCCTGGAAATCGATCGCAGGATACGAGACCCGCGCCCAGGTCGGCTCCTCGAGCGTCAACCAGCGCCGGAACGCCTCAAGCCGCCATTCGAGCATCCATTCGGGCTCGTTCTTCTTGGCCGAAATGAAACGTACTGTGTCCTCGTTAAGGCCCTTGGGGGATTTGTCGGATTCGATGATCGTCTCGAAGCCGTACTTGTACTTGTCGACGTCGAGCGCCAGCACCTGATCGACCGTTTCGCGGTCGATGTTTTCCTTGAGGGTCGGAATGTCATAATCGGACATCAAAAAGTCTCCTGGTGCTAAGCTGCGGCGCCACTGCGGCGATGGCGGCTCAGAACGGTTTCAAACGCCGAAAAGAAGGCGTCAATATCCTCGGCGGTCGACGACCAGCCGAAACTGACCCGAAGGCCACATTCACTCAAATCGGACGACACGCCCATGGCGCTGAGCACATGGGACCGCCCCACCTTGCCCGACGAGCACGCCGAGCCCGACGATACGGCGATACCAGCCAGATCGAGGCTCATCATCGCCACTGTATTCTTGATCCCCGGCACCGCGAAATTGATCGTGGTGCCGACCCGTTCCGCCCCGCGTGAGAAAATCACCGCGTCGGGCGCAACGGCCAACAGTCGATCTTCAAACAATGTGACAAGCGCTGCCACCTGATCTGCGTCGAAGATCTCGTCAAATTCCTCACAGGCTGCCCCGAAGCCGGCGATCAGCACCGCCGATTCCGTGCCGCCCCGACGCCCCTGCTCCTGCCCGCCCCCGGGGATCAACCGCACCGTGTCCGCATGCCCCTTGACCAGAAGCGCGCCGATGCCGGCAGGTCCGCCGATCTTGTGGGCGGATATGGCTACCATATCGGTAGCAGAGGCGGAAAAATCCAGATCGCGCTTGCCAAAAGCCTGCACGGCGTCGATGACGAGAATATGAGGCGTGGGGCCAACCAGCGTTTCGAGCTTCGCGCGCGGCTGGACGACCCCGGTCTCATTATTGATCCAGGATGCGGCCACCAGCAGCTTTTCCCCTGCCGCGTTCGCGGTTTCCACATACCGCGCTAATGCATCGAGATCGATGATCCCGTCGTCATCAACGCCCACTATCCGAACCGAAACCCCCGATGCTTCGGCAGCCTTCAGCGCAGCCGCATGGTCGGTCGCGCAAACAATGACCCGGTCGATAGCGAACGCCTTGACGCCGCCAACAATCGCCTGGGTCAGCGCCTCGGTGGCCGAGCCGGTAAACACCACCTGCTTGGCCTCGGCTCCGGCAGCTTTTGCAACCTTGTCTCGCCCATTGTCGATAACGGCTCGCAACGCCCGCCCCGGACCGTGAACCGACGAGGGATTCCCCACCATCTCGAACGCAGCCAGCATTGCCGCGCGGGCGCGCGGCAACAAAGGTGCCGAAGCGTTGTGGTCGAGATATACGCTCATCGATCCGTCAACTCGCTGCTGTCAAACCCTGCAAAGGGCCGCCGCAGCAAACAATCCTTGAAATTCGACTCACTCCTTAAGTAAAAGGAGCGCTCAAAGGCGCCGGGGGTCCCGGCCAAACCCGTTTGGAATTATTCTAAACTGGTATTCAAAGTCAGTTTTATGGACACCTGCACCATTCGTCAAGCCGGGTCCGCGGGTGCATGGCTCCCATGCAGCGCCAAACTAAGCATAAAGGTAAGAGTCAATGCCTGAAGTGATTTTCAACGGACCCGAGGGGCGTATCGAGGGCCGGTATCAACCGGGCAAGGAGCCCAACGCACCCGTTGCGATCATCCTTCATCCCCATCCCCAGTTTGGGGGCACGATGAACAACCAGATCGTCTACAATCTCTTCTATATGTTCGTGCAGCGTGGCTTTGCGGTCTTGCGTTTCAATTCGCGCGGTGTCGGGCGTTCCCAGGGTCTCTTCGATCACGGCGTGGGCGAGTTGTCGGACGCGGCGGCGGCGCTGGATTGGCTTCAGGCCCTCAACCGCGAAAGCCGCGGCTGCTGGATTGCCGGCTTCTCGTTTGGTGCGTGGATCGGCATGCAGCTTCTGATGCGCCGCCCCGAGGTCGAGGGTTTCATCTCGATTTCCCCGCCGGAAAACCTTTATGACTTCTCGTTCCTGGCCCCCTGCCCGTCCTCGGGTCTCATCATCCACGGCGACAAGGATCGCGTGGCGCCCCCCGAGGCCGTCCAGAAGCTGGTCGACAAGCTCAAGCTCCAGAAGGGCATCACCATCGAACAGCAGATTGTCGAGGGCGCCAACCACTTCTACGAGGACAAGATCGACGAGTTGATCGAAGCGTGCGGCGAATATCTCGACCGTCGCCGGGCCGAGATCGCCGCCGGCGGCGGACGTTGACCCCTGCGGTTGCCTCGGGAGCATATCCCGGCGAATCTCATCCTGGGCGTAAGGGCGCCCGCTTGACCGGATGATTTCGAGCCAAACCCGCCCGGCAATCTTTTGCCGGGCAGCTTCAACGCTCTGGAATCAAGACCAATGACCCAGTTCAAATCCGAATTTCTCCATACGCTCGCCGAGCGTGGCTTCATTCATCAGATTTCCGATCCCGACGGGCTCGACAAGAAGTTCTCGAGCGAGATCGTAACCGGATACATCGGCTACGATCCGACTGCCGCATCGCTCCATGTCGGCCACCTGATGCAGATCATGATGTTGCACTGGATGCAGAAGACGGGGCACCGTCCCATCGCGCTGATGGGCGGCGGCACCGGCATGATCGGCGATCCCTCCTTCAAGGACGAGGCGCGCAAGCTCCTGACCGTCGAGGGCATCTCCGCCAACATCGAAGGCATCAAACAGAAGTTTGCCAACTTCCTCGATTTCGGCGACGGCCCACAGGACGCCGTAATGGCCAACAACGCAGATTGGTTGCTTGAGCTTGGCTATATCGGCTTCCTGCGCGACGTTGGCCGCCACTTCTCGGTCAACCGCATGCTCAGCTTCGATTCGGTCAAGCTGCGCCTCGACCGCGAGCAATCGCTGAGTTTTCTCGAATTCAACTACATGATCCTTCAGGCCTACGATTTCGTTGAGCTCAATCAGCGCTACGGCTGCACCTTGCAGATGGGCGGCTCCGATCAGTGGGGCAACATCGTCAATGGGCTCGATCTCGGTCACCGCATGCTCGACACCCAGTTCTACGCCCTGACCTCGCCCCTGCTCACGACGGCCTCGGGCCAGAAGATGGGCAAGACCGCCAACGGCGCCGTCTGGCTCAACGCCGATGCGCTCTCGGTCTATGATTTCTGGCAGTACTGGCGCAACACCGAGGACGCCGACGTCGAGCGCTTCCTCAAGCTCTTTACGACGTTGCCGCTCGACGAGATCGCGCGGGTGATGGCCGGTGTTGCCACCGACATCAACGAGGCCAAGAAGGTGCTGGCCACCGAAGTTACCGCGCTCGTTCATGGCCGTCAGGCCGCCCAGGACGCCGCCGCGACCGCCGTGGCGGTCTTTGAAGCCGGGCAACTCGACCTCTCCCTGCCCACCATCCAGATCGGCTGGTCGGCCCTGCGTGGCGGCCTGGGCATCCTCGCAGCGACGGTTACCGCAGGTTTGGCTACCTCGAACGGGGAGGCTCGCCGCCACATCCAGGGCGGCGCGCTCAAGGTCAACGACCAGACGGTGACCGACGAAAAGATGAGCCTTGGCGAAGAACAGGTGCTCAGCGAGGGCGTCATCAAGCTTTCGATCGGCAAGAAACGCCACGTGCTGCTCAAGCCCGTTTGATCGATAAGGCCGGGGCATCCCGGCCTTCTTCAGTTTTGCGACTGGTTGGCTGAACGGTACTCGAAAAGTGTACGGAACACGCCGGGCGCCAGAATCGATACCGGATTGATCAGCAGATCGGGCTGGTCCAGCGGCCCGCGCACGGCGAAGGTCACGCCCAGCAGCCCCTCCCCCTCGCGCCCCCCGAAGATCGGCCCGAGCACTGGAATCTGCTGAAAGAAATTGTTGAGCCCGAACAGCGGAACGTAAGTTCCGGCCAGATCGTACTGCCCGGCGTCGGTCATGATGTTGCCCCGGATCGTCCCGCCCACCGTATCGCCATATATGGCGGCTTCGACGAGCTCGACACGGTCGCTGAACCGGATGAACTCGGCTCGGCCGTAATCGAACTCCATGGCGGAGGCGCCTGCCAGAACCTCTTGCGACTCCTGATGCGAGCCGACAATGGCGTCGAGATTTTCTTCATCCACGACCGCAAAATTGCGCACGACGAACTCGCCCGTATCGGTTTCGGAGTTCTCGTCGTACCGCATCACCATACTGCCCTCGCCATTAACCAGGCGCGGATAGATGCCGACAAACCTCAGCGTTTCCCCCAGATCGTTGGTCGCGTACGAAATGATCCGCCCGTTGGGCAGGGGATTGGTCGTTGCTGAAGCCGACCTTCCCCCACCGAACTGGGTCGCCAGGTTCACCCGGCGCAACTGCTCGCCTCTGACCGAAAGATCCAGATCGACGTTGAATGCCACGGTGCCAAAATAGCCCAGCGCCCGTTCGAGATTTACGCTGACGTTGAAAACCTGGTCCTGCAAGTCTTCGCTGGCCCCGGCATCTTCGGCCCCCTCGATGTTGAAAAACCGTTTGAGCACCGGTTTGAGGTCGAGCTGCTGGCCACTGATGGCCAGCGAATAGCCCCCATCAACCGGCGTCATACTCACCTGAGCGCTGTCGCCCGGACTGATCGCGAAGGTACCAAAATCAGCGGACACCAACGCCCCGCCCGAACCCAAATTCATCTCACCCTCGAGCCGCACCGTGCCGAAATTAAGGGCGATGTCGGAAACCACGACATCGTCATCGCCCAGCGATACCGTCGCCTCCAGGCCCCCGGCGTCGCCGCGCGCCTTGGTGATACCGATATCGCTGATCGTCAGCGACGCATCGGTCAGATCGGCCCGAACCTCGATCCGACCGTCATCGAGCGGACGCGCCACGACGCGCACTGTGCCCCCCATGTACTGGGAAAGATCGATCCCCAGTTCAGCGGCATCGGCAACACCCAAGGTCGAGGCGAACGCCAGTTGTGGTGCGCCACTTCCGCGCTGTTCCGCCTCCAGATCGATCCTCGCCTCCCCCACGCTGGCAGCTCCAAGAACCCGAAAGCCCTCCTGCGATGCGGTGAACATCAAATCGGCATCGGAAAAGTTGACGCCCTGGATGGGCCTGACACTGGCCATCTCTGAAATCGAACCATTGAGCGCATAATCGGTGCCGACCAATTGCCCCGTATCGTCGGTTTCAATCGTTGCAATCACCGTGCCTTCGACCTCGCCGGTCAGGTCCCGTGCCAGCGTGGCCGGATCGATCCCGTGGTCGAAATGCTCCAAAAGGTTGAGCGTATCGCTCGTCACCGCATCCAGAATGGCCGGCACCGATCCCGACACGTCGCCGGAAATCTCAAACACCTGCTCGCTGGCGGAAACGTCCTGGTTGATATAGGCGGCGCTGGCAATCGAAACCTCATCGCCGAATTCTGTGAGGCTGGCGCGCTCGAACGCCATGGTCAGCTGATTGTCGCGCATGGTCAGGCGCGCTTCGCCATCCACCTGAAACTCCGGCACGCCCTCGAGCGGTCGCAATTGCACACCGTTGCCGACAAGATCGATCTGCATCGCCCCTTCAGGAATCGGGCGCGGCGCGCCATCCAGTCCAATGCTGCCGACGGGAAACCGGAACCGCATATCGGCGCTGCTCACTGTGCCATCGGCCACATATTCGGTGAACCACTCCCGCCCTTCCGGCGCGAACAGATAGGGCCAGAGCCGCTTGATATCGTCGGCCGACGCGCCCCGCCCGCTCAGCGACACATCGAGCCCCACGCCCTCACGCACCATATCGAGCCGGCCCTGCATGACGACGCTGACGCCCTGCTTGGCCACCACCATGCGATCGATGCCGACAGCTCCATAGAGCGGCGCCGACCAGCCTTCGTAATGAATTTCCTCGAACGGTTCGACCGGCGCATCGAGATCGTCCGGATGCAGCCACAAGTCCCGCCCGCGTAATGACATGCCCAGCGTCGGCCCGAACTGCTCGTCAAAGCCCATGACGATATCTCCGCCGATAGTGCCCCTGCTCTGGCCCACCCCGACTTCGATGTCGGCGACAGAAAACCGCGACTGGTCCGGATACCAATCCACTGCAAAGGGCTCGACCGAGAGATCGAAAAGATCATTGTTGAGCCGCAAATGGGTTCCGTCGATATCGATAATGAATTGCCCCGACTGGACCCGCCCTGCGGAACCCGCCGCAAGCGCGACCGAAAGCTCCAGATTTCCCGTTCCCCGCAAAGCCGCGAGACTGGTCGCGTCGTCAAGGAAGGGGATGATCGTGGAAAAATCGAGATTCCTGATCTCCGCTTCGATCGCGCTGCCTTGCGCGTCACGCTCGCGCACGATCTCGCCTTGCATGGTCTCACCGGCGATACGGGCCGCAAAATCGGCGGCCACGCGGCCATCGATACGGCCGGACCTGACATCGAGATCGACATTGTCGAAGGATCGGTACAGCCCATAGACCGTATCGAGCACGCCGATCGATCCGTCACGAATTTCAAACCGCCGCACCTGCCCGGCTGCCGCCTGTTCGGCAAGCTGCGCCAGCGCCTCATCGAGAGCCTCGACATTGGCCACCAGCCAGTCATTATCCGAGCGCAATCCGATATCCTCGGCTCCACGATCGCCGACCGAAATCCCCTCATCGCCGATCTGCACGTCGGGCGCCCGCTGACTGCCCTCGATGACACGAACCACCGTCTCTCCCGTGCCGCCTTCCTCCAGAAACTCGAACCGCGACAGCCTGGGACCAAGCAGGTCCTGCACCATCTGAAAGCGCGGTTCGATCAGGATGATGCGTGCATTGGGCCGCCCGAACACAAGCCCTAGTGGCGACAGCCCTATTTCCAGTGCATCTGCCTCGATAACGGCATTGGAGGCGTGTTCGGTCAGGGTGACAGTCGAGAGATGAAACCCCACACTGACCGGCCCGGTCAGCGAAAGCCCGAAATCGCGCCAGTCGACGTCGAAACTGTCATCGACAACGCCAGCGACCTCGCTCTTGACCCGATCGGACAAAAAACCCAGCGACATCGGTCCGAACAGCAGGCGCACATACAGCAGGCACAGAACGACGAGCAGCCCGATGCACAGCAACGCAAGAACCTTGAGCGCCATCCGTCGCCTGGGGCCGAAAATGCTTCGCCTGGGACGTGTCGTCTCACTCACTGTCGGATGCAGGTCCCATTAAAGCGCTTCCTCGATAGGTGGACCCCACTTATCCGGTTCGGACGCGCAACAAAACAAAGACCCAGATCGTTGCGCCGTTTCCGTCAAACGGTGAGATGATCTGGAAAACATGCGCCAAGGCCAATGCCGCAGAATCGGTTATCAAAGCTGTCTCTTGCCGACCATATCGGCTTGAATATGGCACAGATACCCTGTCATGCCCTGCTGGCGGGGAAAATTGATGGAAAAGGCCCGCCCAATGACCACCCCGTCCGTCGGCAAACCCGCACCCGATTTCACGCTTCAAACCGACGCTGGACAAGCCTTCACGCTTTCTGACCGGCGCGGCAAGTCGGTCCTCATCTATTTCTATCCCCAGGCCGACACTCCCGCCTGCAACGACCAGAACCTTGCGTTTACCGCCAATGCCGACTGGTTCGCCGAGCGCGACGTCGTCCTTGTCGGCATATCACCCGACAGTGTCGAAAAACTCGCTGATTTCCGGCAAAAATATGCGCTCTCCCCTATCCTGCTATCAGACCCCGAGCACAAGGCCATCGGCCCCTACGGCGTCTGGGGCGAAAAGAAGAACTATGGCCGCACCTATCAGGGGTTGATCCGCTCCACCGTTCTCGTCGGCCCCGACGGCAGGATCGCGCAGATCTGGCCAAATATTCGCGCCAAGGGGCACGTCGAACGCGTCATGAAGGCCCTGGGTTAGCCGCCCATTAACCATGACCCTGCATAATTGCTGATGTTTGATGTAAGAATTGCGTCATCGGGGGACCATCAGTGCCATCGGGGGATCAGTCGATAACGCTGGGCAGGCAGAAAGCCAGGTCCGGCAGAAGCGGTGCGGGCGCCTACCTGCTTTTGACCGGTGTGGTTACGCTGCTGCTGCTCACCAATGCGGTGACCGGGCTTGCCCTTTACTTCGCGCCGGAAATCAACGGCCTGCTGCGTGAGGACAATTCCGCGATCCTTACCGCCTACGAGCAGCGCATCACCGAACTGCGCCTGGAAGTAGATAGGCTCCATTCCCGCCAATACGCCCAGATGGGCGATATGAACCTCCAGATGCACGAGCTGGTGCAACAGCAGGAAGTGCTCTCCGAACAGCATGAATACGTCCGTGCGCTAACGGAAATGGCCCGCGAAATGGGTGTTTCCGACCAGGAAACGGGCCCCGACACTATGACCACCGGTTCGATCGCCGCCCAGCCCCCCGCCTTTACCGGCGACACGGCCCTGCTTGCCGATACCCTGCTCGCCATGCAGGAAGAAACCCGCATCGCTCTGGTGTCACTTTCCGACGCCGCAACGCTCTCGACCGACGAGATTGTTTCCGGGCTGCGCAGTATCGGCATAGAACCCGAGCCGATGACCGACGGCGTGGGCGGCCCGTTCATTCCCGCCAATGGAGAGACCGGCTCGATCATCGATGAGGCCAATGCCGTGGCCGATGCGCTGGCCCGCTATCAATCGGCCCGCCAAGCCCTGCTGAACGCGCCAATACAGCTTCCTGTCGGCGGTGCAGGCGCCATCACCTCATCCTTCGGAAACCGCACGGATCCGTTCCTCAAACGCGCCGCCTTCCACTCGGGCATCGACTTTCGCGCGCCCACGGGGACGCCGGTGCTCGCAGCGGCCAGCGGCACGGTTAGTTTTGCCGCGGCCAATGGCGGATATGGCAATATGGTCGAAATCGACCACGGCAACGGGCTGAAGACGCGCTACGCCCATATGAGCCAGATCGGGGTAACCGTGGGCCAGGCAATCGCCGGCGGCCAGCAGGTCGGCCGCGCCGGCTCGACGGGCCGCTCGACCGGGCCGCACCTGCATTTCGAAGTCCGCAAGGGCGGCAGTGCCATCGACCCGTCGCGCTTTATCGCCGCCGGACGCACCCTGGCCGCCTATCTGCAATAGAGCGTGTCGAGGTCTATTCCTCGTCCTTGTCGGCACCCAGCCGCTGGGCGAGCGATGCTTCCATGAACGGGTCCAGCGCCCCATCAAGCACATCGGACGGAGCCGTGCTTTCCACCTGCGTGCGCAGATCCTTCACCAGCTGATAGGGCTGGAGCACATAGGAGCGGATCTGGTGGCCCCACCCGATCTCAGTCTTTGAGGCCGCTTCGGCGCTGGCCGCTTCCTCGCGCTTTTGCAGTTCGAGTTCGTAAAGCCGCGCCCGCAGCATATCCCAGGCCTGCGCCTTGTTCTTGTGCTGGCTGCGCTCGTTCTGGCACTGCACCACGATCCCCGTCGCGATATGGGTGATGCGCACCGCCGAATCTGTCGTGTTGACGTGCTGTCCCCCCGCGCCCGATGCCCTATAGGTATCGATACGCACATCGGATTCGCTGACGTCGATATCGATCGAATCGTCGATCACCGGATAGACCCAGACACTCGAAAAGCTCGTGTGCCGCCGTGCCTGGCTGTCATAGGGCGAAATGCGCACCAGCCGGTGTACCCCGCTCTCGGTCTTGAGCCAGCCATAGGCGTTATGCCCCTTGACCAGGATCGTCGCGCCCTTGATGCCCGCCTCTTCGCCAGCACTGTATTCGATGGTCTCGACCTTGAACCCGCGCCGCTCCGCCCAGCGCGTGTACATGCGGAACAACATCTGTGCCCAGTCCTGGCTCTCGGTGCCCCCGGCACCGGAATGGACTTCCACGTAGCAGTCGTTGGCGTCGGCCTCGCCTGACAGCAGGGTTTCGACACGCATCCGCGCAGCAGTGCCCTTGAGCTCGACCAGCGCCTTTTCGGCCTCGGAAACGATCTCGTCGTCGCCCTCGGCCTCACCGAGTTCGATAAGCTCGATATTGTCGCTGATCCCGGCTTCGAGCGTCTTGACCGTGTCGATGGCGCTTTCGAGCGACTGACGTTCGCTCATTACCTTGCGGGCTTCTTCCGGATCGTTCCACAAATCGCCCGATTCCGAGCGGGCATTCAGTGCGTCGAGGCGTCTTTCGGCTGTATCCCAGTCAAAGATGCCTCCTCAGCAGGCTTAGGGCCTGCTTGATTTCGTCGACCGTCTTGAGAACGTCTGCGCGCATAACTCTTTCCGTATTTGAACGTCGGGGGCTGGCTTACCGAGATTGAACCGCACAATCAACCGTTTGCAGGATCAGAACAGCGAACCGGCGCCGAACATAGGCTGCTGCTGGCTCGCGCCGGTCTGGATGTTGTCGAAGGCGCGGGAATTGACGCCGATGACCGAAGTCATCAAATTCGGGCCCGTCCCCGGCTTGAACGCTTCCTGCACGCCAGATCCACCCGCGACGATCCCGACTCCGGTTGCAGGATCGATCCAGTCCGTATGCATGCCTTGGGGCACCTGGAACCGGGTGGGAGGAACGCCTTCAAGCGCCGCCGAAACGAAATCGGCAAAGATCGGTGCCGCCAGTTCACCGCCCGTCGAACTCGACCCCATGCTGCGCGGCGTGTCGTAGCCGACATAGACCCCCACGGCCAATTCTGGAGTGAACCCCACGAACCAGGCGTCCTTGTAGTCGTTTGTCGTGCCGGTTTTGCCCGCCACCGGACGCCCCACGGCCCGAACCGCCGTCCCGGTGCCGCGCTGCACGACGCCTTCCATCATCGATGTGACCTGATAAGCCGTCATCGGATCGAGCACCTGCGCCCGGCTGTCGATAATCATCGGCGCCCCCTGCCCGTGCCACTCGGCCTGCTGGCAGGCTTCGCAGATCCGTTCGTCATGCCGATAGATCGTATCGCCATACCGGTCCTGAATGCGGTCGATCAGCGTCGGTGTGATCTTGCGCCCGCCATTGGCAATCGTCGCATAGGCCGCCGTCAGCCGCATGACAGTGGTCTCGCCCGCGCCCAGCGCCATGGCAAGAACATGCGGCATGTCGTCATAAACCCCGAAAAGCCGCGAATATTCCTCGATCATCGGCATGCCCAGATCGCGCGCCAGCCGCACGGTCATCACGTTACGCGAAAGCTCGATCCCGCGACGCAACGTCTGCGGGCCATAGAACTGCCGCGCGTAGTTTTCCGGCTCCCACACCGAGCCATCGGCGTTGACCACTTCGAGCGGCGCATCGAGGATCACGCTGGCCGGGGTATAGCCGTTATCCAGCGCCGCCGCGTAAACGATGGGCTTGAACGACGATCCAGGCTGCCGCATCGCCTGCGTGGCGCGATTGAACTCGCTTTCGGCAAACGAAAATCCGCCAACGAGCGCCAGCACGCGCCCTGTCCGGGGGTCCATTGCAACGATTGCCCCTTCGATTTCGGGCACCTGCCGCAAGGTATAGATTCCCTCTTCGCCCGCTACCGGCTCAACATAGATCACGTCGCCGACGCTCAGAAGCTGCCCCAGCGGTTCGCTGACCCAGGAAACGGCCGAGCCCGGCAGCGTGCCCGTAATGCGCTCCGAACTCACCCTCCCGTCTACGTCGATTATTGGCCGCAGACCGATCTGCGCTGAGTTGGCTTCGGTGCTCAAAACCACGGCCAGCGTCCACTCGGGCACGTCGCCGAGCGGAGAAATACCCGCCAGCGCACCACCCCAGTCCTCGCCGATTTCAATGGTGTCCTCGACGCCGTGAAACCCCCGCCGCTGGTCGAAATCGATCAATCCATCCATCAGCGCCTTGCGGGCATGAAGCTGCATTTGCGGGTCGAGCGATGTGCGCACCGACATTCCGCCGCCGTAAAGCGTATCCTCGCCATACAGCTCCGCGAGCTGCCGGCGCACGTCCTCGGTAAAATACTCCGCCGAATATAGCTGCGAGCCGCCCGCCCGCGGAATGACGTTGAGGTTCTCGTTTTTGTATGCGCTCGCTTCCTCGAGCGTGATGTAGCCATTTTCGGCCATCCGATCGAGCACCCAGTTCCGCCGCTCGATCGCCGCCTCGGGCCTCCGGAACGGATGGTAGTTCGAAGGGCCCTTGGGCAGCGCCGCGAGATAGGCCGCCTCCGCATAGGTCAGCTCGTAAAGCGCCTTGTCGAAGTAGTTGAGCGCGGCCGCCGCAACGCCATAGGAATTGAGACCAAGGAAAATCTCGTTGAGATAGAGTTCGAGAATTTCGTCCTTTGTCATCGCATTTTCGATCCGGAGGGCCAGAAGCGCTTCCTTGATCTTGCGATCCCATGTCTGGTCCGACGTCAAAAGGAAATTCTTGGCCACCTGCTGGGTGATGGTCGACGCCCCGACCAGATTGCCGGAGCCTCCATCGACCGCCTGCATCACATTGTCCCGCGCCGCGCGAAAAACGCCGGCCACGTCGATGCCGAAATGGGAGTAGAAATCCTTGTCCTCTGCCGAAAGGAACGCCTCGATCACCATCGGGGGAATGGTTTCGACCGGCTGGAACAACCGCCTCTCGCGGGCGAATTCGGCGAGCAAGACGCCATCGGCGGCATGAACGCGGGTCGTCACCGGCGGCTGATAGTCCATCAGCGCCGTATAATCGGGCAAATCCTCGTTGAGCATGGCCACGTACCAGGCCACGCCGCCCAGAACGATCAGGCCCGAAAAAACGCCAAAGCCAAACAACCAGCTTAAAAGTCGAAACATCGCATTCTCACACGGGCCCGCGCCCAATCCTTCGCGCTATTCCCCGCGATTCTGGAGCTTATCAGAATCGCAGCCGATTGTGCTCCAAAACCCTAGGAAATCGGTCAAAACGCTGTGTACCGCTTTATGCCCCTCGCCATGCCCCTCGCCGGCAGCCGCTCCAGCACCTGCAACTGGGCGAGGTCAGCACGGATCAATGCGCCAGCCCGTCAGAACTGACCGTCAAAATACACCGCCACCCCGCGCGCCAGCGCCGCTGCCACGCGGTCGAGCCAGGCATCTGTCGTCAGGTTCTGTGTATCGTCCGAATTGGAGAGAAAGCCCAATTCGATAAGCACCGAGGGGATGTCCGGCGAGTTGAGAACGAAAAAGTCCGCCTGACGCAATGGGAAACGCCGCAATTGCACCGACGGCTCGAGCTGCTCGATCAGCGCCTGCCCGGCCAGGTAGGATTGCCGCCGTGTTTCGCGAGCCAGAAAATCCACGAGCACGTTGATGGCGCCCTCGTCCTCGGGCGGAGAAAACCCGGCGATCAGGTCGACCCGGTTTTCATTCTCGGCCAGAACGCGGTCGAGGTCGGTCGTCGCCAGGTCGCCGCGCGTGTAGATCGACGCTCCGCGCACGTCCTGCTGGTCGAAGGAATCCGCGTGCAGCGAAATGAACAAATCCGCCTGGTTCTGCCGCGCCAGTGCCACACGCTGCGACAGCGTCAGAAACGTGTCGGTATCCCGCGTCAGAGCAACGTCGAACCGGCCGGTTTCCACCAGCAGGTTTTGCAGCTTCAGCGCGAAAGCCAGAACGATTGTCTTTTCCTCAAGGCCGTTTGTCGCCCTTGCGCCGCCATCGACGCCCCCATGGCCCGGATCGATGATGAGGAGGGGGCGCACGCTGTCGGCAGCGGTAGCCGTCTCGCCGGGCGCCGTCTGCGCGCCGTCGAGTTCGGCCGGCGCCTGCGCCTGCTCGGCCTGTTCGGCGGCAGGCTCGCCCCCTCTCGCATTGGCGGCGAAATTCTCGGCCGTATCGGGCACCAGATCGATCACCAATCGCGCCGGCTGGTCCCCGAAGGCGTCCAGAATATACGATTGCTGCACCTGCGCAGGTCCGGCGAGCGAAAGCGTCACCCTCACACGCTCGGCGCCCGGCGCGTCGATGCCATAGGCCGTTACAAGCCCATTGCCGGCCGGCTGACTGTCCTGATCGTTCCCCGCCTGGCCGCGCAACTCGACCACCACGCGCATCGGATCATTGCTGGTATAGACGGCAAATTCGGTTGGCGTCGTCAGGTCGAGGACAAGCCGCGCGCGATCCTGGGTTGCCGTAACCCGTGAGTCGAGCAATGCCGGCGCCGTCGATTGGCTCACCGCCTCGTCCGGCGGTGCCTCCTGCGCCACCCCGGCCTGTCCACCGAAAATGGCACAGGCCAGCACAAGAAAAATCAGCTTTGCACGCACAGCCGCAACGATCATCGAAAACTCCGGTTCAGGCGCACCTTATGCGATTCTTGGGCGGAAATAGGCAAGCCCCGGCTTGAACTTCTCCCTGCGCGGCGCCACATCCCACCAATCGAGCGTAAGGCTATTGGCTATTGCCAATTTCCGGGAACACTCGTAATGACTGTAATGCGGTGCTCTACGGAGTCTGCGCCCAGGCCCGATTTCGCCTCCAGCTTGCCTGCTGGCCCTGCAATACCGGACATGTGACGCGCGACTTGGCACCGAAACGAGAATATCGGTATCGCCGGTTTTGAGGCGATCCGACTGGCACGGCCGATCCGGCCATGCCCTTGAGGACGAGGTCGAATGGGTTCAACTCTGGCAATCGGCACGATCGATGTTCCGGCGCGCCGCAGCCCGCTGTCCCTTTCCATGACCCCTACCCTTTCCAACGGCGCTTCCAGCGTCTCCACGATACTGTCATACGCCTCGCATGGCGCTGGCCGCCCGTCACAAGAACGGTTCGGGCCCGGCGCGCGAGCGCGCGGAGTTCTAATTTATGGCCACAAAAAGAATGTTGGTGGATGCCACCCACCCGGAAGAAACACGGATAGTCGTTACCACAGGTAACAGACTCGAGGAGTTCGACTTCGAATCCGCCGAACGGCGGCAGTTAAGGGGCAATATCTATCTCGCCAAGGTGACGCGGGTCGAGCCATCCCTGCAGGCTGCCTTTATCGAATATGGTGGCAATCGCCACGGCTTCCTTGCCTTCTCCGAAATCCACCCCGACTACTACCAGCTACCGGTGGCCGACCGCGAAGCGCTCATGCGCGACGAAGAGGAAGCCCAGGAGGAAGAGGCCGATCTCTCCGACGAGGACGAGACCGATGCCACCGAAGGCGACGATGACGCCGCCGAGGACAATGGCGACGAGCTCGACACGCCGCGCGAGACCAAGAAGGTCGAGCAGATCGGCGAGGGCGATGCTCTTGAAGACCTTCAGGAACGCCCCCGCCGCAATCAGCGCCGCTACAAGATTCAGGAAGTCATCAAGCGCCGCCAGGTCTTGCTGGTCCAGGTCGTCAAGGAAGAACGCGGCAACAAGGGCGCCGCGCTCACAACCTACCTGTCACTCGCCGGGCGTTATTCGGTCCTGATGCCCAACACGGCGCGCGGTGGCGGCATTTCACGCAAGATCACCAGCGCCGCCGACCGCAAGCGCCTCAAGGAAATCGCCACCGATCTCGAAGTGCCCCAGGGCATGGGCGTCATCCTGCGCACCGCCGGTGCCTCGCGCACCAAGGCCGAGGTCAAGCGCGACTTTGAATACCTCATGCGCCTTTGGGAAAACGTACGCGTCCTGACTCTGGAGTCTTCGGCGCCCTGCCTCGTCTATGAGGAAGGCAGCCTTATCAAGCGCACCATTCGCGACCTCTACAACAAGGACATCTCCGAAGTCCTTGTGTCCGGCGATGCCGGATACCGTGAGGCCAAGGATTTCATGCGCATGATCATGCCCAGCCATTCCAAGAATGTGCAGGTCTATAAGGATGATGCGCCGATTTTCTCGCGTTTCAATGTAGAGTCCCAGCTCGATTCCATGTTCCACCCGCAGGTCACCCTGCCCTCCGGTGGCTATATCGTCATCAACCCGACCGAGGCGTTGGTGTCGATCGACGTGAACTCGGGCCGCGCCACAAAGGAACACAATATCGAGGACACCGCTCTCCAGACCAATCTGGAAGCGGCCGAAGAGATTTCCCGCCAGTTGCGCCTGCGCGATCTGGCCGGCCTCATCGTGATCGATTTCATCGACATGGAAGAGCGGCGCAACAACCGTTCGGTCGAAAAAAAGCTCAAGGACTGCCTCAAGAACGATCGGGCCCGCATTCAGGTCGGCCACATCAGCCATTTCGGCCTGATGGAGATGAGCCGCCAGCGCATCCGCTTCGGGGTTCTCGAATCCTCGACCCACACCTGCCCCACCTGTGCGGGCACCGGCCTGGTGCGTTCGGTTTCCTCTCTGGCGCTGATGATCATGCGCGCCATTGAGGACCATGTGCTGCGCAAGCCGGGCCAGTCGATCAACGTCAACATGCCCGCCGAAGTCGCGCTCTACATCCTCAACACCAAGCGCGAAACGCTGACCGCGCTCGAAGCCAAATACGGGCTTTCGATCACCATTTCCGCCCAGAGCGGCCTTGTCGGCTCCCAGTTCAACATCGAACGCGGCGAGGCCCGCGCACCCGTCGCCGCCGCTCCGGTTCAGCACATCCGCGCCGATGCGGCCTCCATGGATGACTATCAGGAGCCCGAGGCCGAACAAGAAGAGGCCGACGCCGATATCGAGGCTGAGGACGACACCTCCGGCGAACGCGATGGCAATCGCAACAAGCGTCGCCGTCGCCGCCGCCGCGGCGGCAAGGATGGTGCAGCGATCCAGGCAACCGAGGTCGCGACCCCCGACGCCGAATCCGGCGATACCGAGGACGAGCCGCGCGGCGATGCCGCCAATGAGGATGATGACGACCAACCGCGCAAGCGCCGTCGTCGCGGCCGCCGCGGCGGACGCCGCAACAAGCGTCCCAATGAGGGCGTTGGCACCGATCAGGACACCGGGTCTCTCGGCGACGCCGACGCCATGAACGCCGTTGAAGATCGTGAGCCTGCAGCGGCCGCTGCGGCCGAAGACGCTCCCGCTCCCGACGCTGCCCCGGAGTCTGAACCGGCGCCGGAAGCCGCAGAGGAAAAGCCGAAAAAGCGCCGCACACGCAAAACCGCGAAGGCCAAGGCCGTCGAGCCGGATTCGGTGGCACAGGAGGCTGTGGAAGGCGCGGAAGAAGCGCCCGCCGCCGAGCCCGCACCAGCACCAGCCCCGGAAAAGCCGGCCCGCAAGCCCCGTGCCCCGCGCAAGAAAAAGGTCGAAGCCGAAGCTCCGGCGGACGAGAAGCCCGCTCAAGCACCCCAGCCAGTTGCCGAGTCCGAGCCCGCGGACGAAGAACCGGCGGCTGGCCGCAAGAAAAAGGCTGTGCCGGCCGACGAAATTCTTGTGTCATCGACGAGCGAGCCGACTGAAGAAAAGCCTAAAAAGGCAGGCTGGTGGCAGCGCCGCCTCGGTCTTGGCTAAAAAAACGAACTCCAGACATAAAAAAGGGCGGCTCGGGCCGCCCTTTTTCGTTTCCGGTCAGCGCCGGAGAAAATCGCTCATTCGCCCCAGCGCCATCTCGATACTCTCTTGGGTTCCCGCATAGGAAAACCGCATATATTTGTGCCCATCGGTCCTGTCGAAATCCTGCCCCGGCGTCGCTGCCACGCCGGCCTGATCGAGCATGCGCAGGCAAAACTCCATCGTATCATTGGTAAAGGCCGACGCGTCGACATAGGCATAAAACGCTCCGTCCGAAGGTTCCGCCAACCCGAACCCCAGCGCCTTGAGCCCATCCGAAAGGATCAGCCGGTTGCCCGCGTACTGATCGCGACGCGCATCGTAATCGGGCCGCGCCTCCATCGCCGCCAGCGCCGCGCATTGCGAAACGCTCGAGGCTGAAATGAAAAGGCTTTGCGCCATCATCTCGGCCCGCCGCACCATGTCCTCGGGCAGCACCAGCCACCCGATCCGCCAACCCGTCATGCAGTAATATTTGGAAAAGCTGTTGACGATCACATGATCGTGGGAAAATTCGAGCGCGCTTGCATCGCCGCCCACATAGTTCAGCCCGTGATAGATTTCATCGGATATGAACCGCACGCCGAGCCGGTCGCAACACGCGATGATGGCCGCCAGTTCATCGCGCTCCAGCACCGCGCCGGTCGGATTGGCCGGACTGGCCACAAGCAGCCCCTCGAACGGCGATTTCTCATAGGCAGCCTCGATGTCGGCGGCCGTCAACCGCCATCCATTGGCCGGCGAAACCGGAATCTCCACGCTGCCAAGATTGAGCGAGGCGATGATGTTGAGATAAGCCGGATAGCCCGGCCGCGTCACCGCGATCCGCTGTCCGGGCGCAAATCCGGCCAGAAAGGTCAGAATGAACCCGCTCGACGAACCGGTTGTCACAACGATTCGCTCGGGGGAAACCTCGACACCGTGCTGCTCGGCGTAGTACCGGCCCAGCCGCTCGCGCAGCGCCAACATGCCCTTGGCCGCCGTATACCCCATCGGACGGTCCAGGCATTGGCGAACCGCATCGAGCACGCATTCGGCTGGCTTGCCGCCGGGCTCCCCGATTTCGAGATGGCACACTGTCCGCCCCTGCGCTTCCAGCGCCTGCCCCCGCGCCATAAGTTCCAAGGCATAAAATGGGCGAATCGAATTGGCACTCATCATTTCAATGTCCGCTTGTTCTTTTCGGCAGGCCCATCCGAACCGCCTTCGCTTGCGTCAATCGATACTGTATCAGCATAGCATTATCACAATCACTATCTTATTAGCAAAAAATACTAATTTATACGCCATATCGAGCAACTGAATCCAACACGCGCTTTTGTTCGGCCGCAACGCCATTGCTTCTGGCCCCCGGCTATTGCTTACGGTAAACCGGCTGGAACGCGATAGGGAGTTTCAGATGCAAAAAGCGATCAATATCGGCCTCGCCGCCGCCGTGGTGCTCCTGGGCGCCGGGCTCGCCTATTCCATCTCAACGCGCCCCGAGCCCGGTATGAGCCAGGCCGAAGTCGAAAGCCTTCTGGCCCCGATCGCGTCGAACCAGCCTGCCGCCGAGCGTCCGCCCGCAGGCCAATCGGCGGCAATCGACTCCGCCACCATCGGCCCGCTCATCGAAGACTACCTCCTCGCCAATCCGCGCCTGCTCGAACGCATGTCGATAGAGCTCGAAACCCAGATCCGCGCCGAGGAAGGCGAGCGTGCCCGTATCGCGCTGGCCGCCCTTGAAGACGAAATCTACAACGACCCCGCCAATATCGTTCTCGGCAATCCCGATGGCGATGTCACCCTTGTTGAAATGTTCGACTACAATTGCGGCTATTGCCGACAGGTCGTTGCCGATGTCATGGCGCTGGTCGAGGAAGATCCAAACCTGCGCGTCATCCTCAAGGAATTCCCCATCCTCTCGCAAAGCTCGGTCGATGCCGCCCGCGTCGGTATTCTGGTTGGCCGCTCCGACGTCGATTATCAGGATTTCCACACGGCCCTGTTTTCCTCCCGTGGCCAGGTCGATACCCAGGCCGCCCTCGCCGCTGCCGAATCGCTGGGCCTGAGCCGCGTGTCGCTCGAGCTGGAAATGACTGCGCCTGACGTTTCCGACGCGCTCCAGCGCACCTATACCATCGCCCAGGCCCTCGGCATTTCCGGCACGCCCACCTTCATCATCGGCGACGAAGTGATCCCCGGCGCCCTGCCCAAGGCCGATCTGGTCCGCCGCATCGAAGCCATGCGTGAGTGCGGCGCCACGGTTTGCACCGATACCGGGCAGGACGGCTGACCATTACCGTCGCTCGAACGCCCGATGGCCGCATCTACCGCCGCGTGGCGCGCGACATACCGGCCGAGGCCAGCGACTTGCTGGCGCGGATCGAAGCGACCCGGGCCTAGGGACGTTCCCTTTGCGTTTTCGGTGCATTTCGTATAACGCCAGCTTGAATTACGGGGGCCACTGGCCCAAAAAGCATAAAAAAAGGCGCGCCCGCCATCATTTGGCACATCGGGCACGACACGATAAGGCACATGGCAAAGCGCGTACTGATCCTCAACGGACCGAACCTCAATCTCTTGGGCACGCGGGAAAAATCGATCTATGGCGGCGAAACGCTGTCCGATATCGAGGCGATGTGTCGGGAAACCTGCGAAAAGCTCGGAATGGCCTGCGATTTTCGCCAGTCCAACCATGAAGGCGAACTGGTCGATTGGATACAGTCGGCCCGCAAGACGGCCGATGCGATCGTCATCAACCCCGCCGCCTATTCCCACACCTCCGTCGCCATCCACGACGCGCTGCGCGCTGTGGACAAGCCGATCCTGGAGGTGCACCTGTCAAACATTC
Source organism: Pelagibacterium sp. (assembly GCF_965249125.1). GTDB lineage: Bacteria > Pseudomonadota > Alphaproteobacteria > Rhizobiales > Devosiaceae > Pelagibacterium. The sequence continues at coordinate 1,492,315 of NZ_OZ252217.1, read as the reverse complement.
ATCAGCGTGAACCCTTTCGCCATCATTCCTACGTATCTGCGGTGGCAAAGGGCGTAATTTGCGGTCTGGGCCCAAGAGGCTATACGCTGGCCCTCGAGGCCGTGGCCGAAATCCTGAATTGAAAAAGACCCCAAAACGGGTCGGTGGAGACACGATAACAATGGCAAAGATCTCGCAGGTCGATCAGGACCTCATCCGCACAATCGCCGAACTGGTCAACGAGGCCAATCTGGCCGAAATCGAACTTGAGCAGGATGATTTTCGCATCCGGGTAACCCGGACCTTTGCCAAGGAAGTCGTTCAGGTCGCCGCCCCCGGCTACGCTCAGCAGGCGCCGGCCGCTCCCGCGGCCCCCGCAGCACCGGCGGCTTCCGCCGCGGCGACGCCCGCCGCCGCATCGCCCGAGGATCTGGCCGCCAGCCCCAATACGCTGACCTCGCCCATGGTCGGCACCGCCTATCTTGCTCCCGAACCGGGCGCCAAGGCGTTCATCGAGGTCGGCTCCAAGGTGTCCGAGGGCCAGACCGTCCTGATTGTCGAAGCCATGAAGACCATGAACCAGATTCCGGCGCACAAATCGGGCACCATCACCCGCATTCTGGTCGATGACGCGTCGCCGGTCGAATACGGTGAACCCCTCGTCGTCATCGAGTAAGGCAGGCCCATGTTTTCCAAGGTCCTCATAGCCAATCGCGGCGAGATTGCCCTGCGCATTCTTCGCGCCTGCAAGGAGCTGGGCATCCAGACCGTTGCCATCCACTCCCAGGCCGATGCCAATGCCATGCATGTGCGGCTTGCCGATGAAAGCGTGTGCGTTGGCCCGAACTCCGCCCGCGACAGTTATCTCAACATTCCCTCGATCCTCGCTGCCTGCGAGATCACCGGCGCCGAGGCCGTCCATCCCGGCTACGGGTTTTTGTCTGAAAATGCCCGCTTCGCCCGCATTCTCGAAGAGCACAAGATCGCCTTTATCGGCCCTTCGGCTCACCACATCGAGATCATGGGCGACAAGATTCAGGCCAAAAAGACTGCAATCGAACTCGGCATCCCCTGCGTTCCCGGATCTGCCGGCGCCGTGACCAGCGAGGCCGAGGCCAAAGCCACGGCAGCCGAAATCGGCTACCCCGTTCTCATCAAGGCCGCCTCGGGCGGCGGTGGCAAGGGCATGAAGGTCGCCAAGACCGAAGCCGACCTTGCCATCGCCTTTTCCACGGCCCGCCGCGAGGCCGCCGCCAATTTCGGCGACGATTCCGTCTATCTCGAAAAATACCTTGGACAGCCCCGGCACATCGAAGTGCAGGTGATCGGCGACGGTCAGGGCAATGCCGTCCATCTGGGCACCCGCGACTGCTCGCTGCAGCGGCGCCACCAGAAAGTCTGGGAAGAGGCCGCAGCTCCCACAGTCCCGATGAACGAGCAGACCGAGATCGGCGAGATTTGCGCCGCCGCCATGCGCAAGCTCAAATATTCGGGCGCCGGTACCATCGAGTTCCTTTACGAGAACGGCGAGTTCTATTTCATTGAAATGAACACTCGCCTTCAGGTGGAACACCCGGTCACCGAACGCATCACCAATTTCGACATCGTCTATGAGCAGATCCGCGTCGCTGCGGGCGAACCCCTGTCGCTCAAGCAGGAAGACGTGGCGTTCCACGGCCATGCCATCGAGGTGCGCATCAACGCCGAAGACCCACAGACCTTCGCGCCCTCACCCGGTCGCATCACCTATTACCACCCCGCCGGTGGCGTCGGGGTGCGCGTCGATGCCGCCGTCTATCAGGGCTACAACATTCCCCCCTATTACGACAGCCTCATTGGCAAGCTGATCGTTCACGGGCGCACGCGGCCCGAATGCCTGCAGCGGCTCAATCGCGCTCTGGATGAATTTATCGTCGACGGCGTCAAGACAACGCTGCCCCTGTTCCGCAGGCTCATCAAGGAACCTGATATTCAGGCCGGCAATTACGACATCCATTGGCTTGAGAAATATCTCGAGGCCAATAAGGAATAGCGGAAGGCGGCCCAACGGGCCGCTTTTCATTTTTGCGACAACACGATTTTGCGATGACGCGAAAGAACGACCCCTTCGATATCGAGCTCACGCCGGAGCTGATCCTGCGCGCTTACCGCGCGGGGATTTTCCCGATGTCGGAGAGCGCCGACGATCCCGATATCTTCTGGGTCAGCCCTCAGATGCGCGGCGTCCTGCCGCTCGATGGATTCAGGGCATCGAAAAGTCTGCGCAAATCCATGCGCAAAAGTGGGTTTTCCGTCGTTGTCGATCACGACTTTGCCAGCGTCATCGAAGGCTGTGCCACGGCAGGCAGCGACCGCGAATCGACCTGGATCAATCCCACGATCCGCGCGCTCTATGGCGAGCTGTTTGCCATGGGCTACTGCCACACCGTCGAAGTTTATGACGGCGATAGTCTGGTCGGCGGCCTTTATGGCCTGGCCATCGGCGGCGCGTTCTTTGGTGAATCCATGTTCCACCGGCGCACCGATGCGTCCAAGATTGCCCTTGCCCATCTTGTCGAAAGGCTCCGGGCCGGCGGCTATGTCCTGCTCGACACCCAGTTCATCACCGACCATCTGGCGTCGCTCGGCGCCATCGAAATCCCCCGCGCCATCTACGAAATCCGCCTTTCCGGCGCACTCGAACTGCCAGGCGATTTTTATGCGCTGGACAGGGCTCGCTAGCGCTGGTCGGGTGGCGGCACGTCCGAAGTCTGGCGGCAATCGATCAGCCAGAAATCGTAGACGGCGTTGTCGATGGCATTGAGCGCGGGCGAATCGGCAAACATCCAGCCCGAAAACACCCTCTCCATGGTCGCCTGCAGCGAAACCTCGTCCACCTGCACGAACGCCGAAACGCTCTGCGCCTCGGTATCGGGCCGCGAATAGCAGACGCGCGGTGTCAGTTGCAGCGACCCGAACTGCACCGTTTCGTCGATATAAACGTCGAAAATGGTGATCCGCCCGGTGATCTTGTCGAGCCCGGTAAACACAGCCACCGGATTGGATATGGCCTGCGCATATGCAGGCACCGCTCCCATGGCAACCACCAGGGCGAGCATGAACCGGCTCGCTGCTCTTTTGAGTTCCCGAGCGTTCACGCGGGCAGAACCGCCCTTATTCCGGCGACCAGGCGTCATAGTCGCCAGTCACCCGCGGGCGCGATTGCGGCGACAGGATCGACCCGTCCGGGCGATAGGCCAGCGCCGTGCCCGTCATATTGGGGATATGGGCCTTTTCCCATTCATGGGGTTTGTAGTCGGATTTCGACGGCGGCACGTCGGTGCGCCGATGCATCCAGCCGTGCCAACCCGCCGGAATCGCCGACGCTTCGGCATAACCGTTGTAGACGACCCAGCGGCGGCCATCTTTCTTGCCCTCGTAATAGACGTTGCCGAATTCGTCCTCGCCCACCTTGACCCCGCGCAGGGCCGTGAAAATGCGCGTGGAAAGCGTCTGCCGGTTCCACCAGCCGAAAATCTCGAAGACGAACTGTTTAAAGCCGCTGTTTGCCACGTCCGATACCTTCACGCGTCACGATGAGTTGGCTTGGGCTTAGCACACAAGACCGGGCCAGCCTAGACCGTGCTGCCCGGGATTTGAGCCCTCTCATCCACACGCAAGATGTTGCGCATTTCCTGAGCGAACAAAAAAGCGCGATCGCTGTCCAAAAAAGCCGCTTGACAGGGATTCGTGAGTCTTTTTCACCCTCCCGTCTCCGCCAGACAGTGAGGTTTTTCCACCACTTAACCGCGCTTCCCGAGACAACGCTTCATTAACCCTTGCTCATGCTTGCTTTGTGACACCCCAATGACCTTTGTGCAGCTTTTTGCACGTTTTCCTCGCTATCCACACCAAAAACCACTATATTTAGCGAATGCACATTCCATAGGCACAAGGGATAGTCGATTTCATGTGATTGACGGTTCGCCAAAGAATCGAAAACAGTCACATCAACGGGCCGCTTCATGACCCGATCAAATCGACATTGTCGGCAACGGCAAGACGCTTGCAGGGGCGCAAAGCCAGCAGAGCGACCTTAGTTTGGGGATATAAGACGAATGCACATAGAACGGCGCTTCACCACGGCTGGGCAATCGGCCTATGCCGGCATCGAATTCCGCTCCGCCACGAGCGAAATCCGCAACCCGGACGGGTCTGTGGTCTTCAAGCTCGAGGACATCGCTGTCCCCGCGCCCTGGAGCCAGGTCGCCGCCGACATCATCGCGCAGAAATATTTCCGCAAGGCCGGTGTCGCCCAGGTTCTCAAGAAGGTCGAGGAAAACGACGTTCCCTCATGGCTCTGGCGCTCGGTCCCCGACGAAAAAGCGCTCGCCAAGCTCCCCGAGGACGAGCGCTACGGCTCGGAAATGGATTCGCGCCAGGTCTTCAACCGTCTCGCCGGCACCTGGACATATTGGGGCTGGAAGGGCGGCTATTTCACCTCCGAGGACGACGCCCGCACCTTCTATGACGAGCTGTGCTACATGCTCGCCACCCAGCGCGTTGCCCCCAATTCCCCGCAATGGTTCAACACCGGCCTGCACTGGGCCTATGGCATCGACGGCCCCGGCCAGGGCCATTTCTATGTCGACCCCTTCACCCACAAGCTCGTCCAGTCCAAATCGGCCTACGAGCATCCCCAGCCCCACGCCTGCTTCATCCAGTCGGTCGATGACGATCTCGTCAACGAAAACGGCATCATGGACCTCTGGGTCCGCGAGGCGCGCCTGTTCAAATATGGCTCGGGCACCGGCACCAATTTCTCGGCCCTGCGCGGCTCGGGCGAAAAGCTCTCGGGCGGCGGCAAGTCGTCGGGCCTGATGAGCTTTCTCAAGATCGGCGACCGCGCCGCCGGCGCCATCAAGTCGGGCGGCACCACCCGCCGCGCCGCCAAGATGGTGGTGATCGATATCGATCACCCCGATATCGAGGAATATATCAACTGGAAGGTCAAGGAAGAGCAGAAGGTGGCGGCCCTCGTCACCGGCTCCAAGACCGTCTCCAGGCATCTCAAGCTCATCATGAAGGCCGCCGTCAATTGCGATGGCCACGCCGATGATTGCTTCGACCCCAACAAGAACCCGGCTCTCAAGCGCGAGGTCAAGGCCGCCAAGAAGGCCCTGGTCCCGGAAAACTACATCTTCCGCGTCATCCAGTTCGCAAGGCAGGGCTATACCGACATCGAATTCCCCATTTACGACACCGATTGGGATTCGGAAGCCTACCTCACCGTCTCGGGCCAGAACTCGAACAACTCGGTGCGCGTCACCGATGATTTCCTGCGCTCCGTGGAAGACGATGGCGATTGGAACCTCACTGCCCGCCAGTCCGGCAAGGTGACCAGGACGCTCAAGGCCCGCGATCTGTGGGAACAGGTCGGCTATGCCGCCTGGGCGTCCGCCGATCCCGGCATCCAGTACCACACCACCATCAACGAGTGGCACACCTCCCCCGAAGCCGGTCCGATCAACGCGTCGAACCCGTGCTCGGAATACATGTTCCTCGACGATACCGCCTGTAACCTCGCCTCGATCAACCTCCTGCCCTATCGCGGCAAGGACGGCGTGTTCACGACCGGCGATTACGAGCACACCGTGCGGCTCTGGACCCTCGTTCTCGAGGTTTCGGTGATGATGGCCCAGTTCCCGTCCAAGGCGATTGCTGAGCGTTCCTATCTCTACCGCACGCTGGGCCTGGGCTACGCCAATATCGGCGGCCTTTTGATGACCTCGGGCATCCCCTATGACAGCGACGAAGGCCGTGCCATCGCCGGTGCCCTGACCGCCATCATGACCGGCGTGTCCTATGCAACGTCCGCCGAAATCGCCTCCGAGCTCGGTGCGTTCAAGGACTACAAGCGCAACGCAAAGCACATGCTGCGCGTCATCCGCAATCACCGCAACGCCGCTTACGGCAAGGCCGATGGCTATGAAGCCCTCTCGATCACGCCCGTCCCGCTCGACCACGCCGCCTGCCCCGATCGCAATTTGATCGACCGCGCGACCGCCGCATGGGATCTGGCGCTCGAACTGGGTGAAAAGCACGGCTACCGCAACGCCCAGGTCTCCGTCATCGCCCCGACCGGCACCATCGGTCTGGTCATGGATTGCGACACCACCGGCATCGAACCCGATTTCGCGCTGGTCAAGTTCAAAAAGCTCGCCGGTGGCGGCTACTTCAAGATCATCAACCGCGCCGTCCCCGCCGCCCTGCGCACACTGGGCTATGCCGAAGACCAGATCGCCGAGATCGAAGCCTATGCCGTGGGCCATGGCAACATGAACCAGGCTCCGGGTATCAACCCGGCAACGCTCGCCACCAAGGGCTTCCCCGAGGACAAGATCGTCGCGCTCAACGCCGCGATGAAATCGGCCTTCGATATCAAGTTCGTCTTCAACCAGTGGACGCTGGGTGCTGATTTCCTTAAAGAACTCGGCGTCACCGACGCCCAGCTCACCGATCCCGCCTTCGAGCTCCTGCCCTTCCTCGGCTTTGCCAAAAAGGACATCGAAGCCGCCAACATTCACGTTTGCGGTGCAATGACGCTTGAGGGCGCGCCGTTCCTGAAGGACGAGCACCTGCCCGTCTTCGATTGCGCCACCCCCTGCGGCAAGATCGGCAAGCGCTATCTCTCGGTCGAATCCCACATCCGCATGATGGCCGCGGCTCAGCCCTTCATTTCGGGCGCGATCTCCAAGACCATCAACATGCCCAACGATGCGACCGTCGAGGATTCCAAGGAAGCCTACATGCTCTCCTGGAAGCTGGCGCTCAAGGCCAATGCGCTCTATCGCGATGGCTCGAAACTTTCCCAGCCGCTCAACTCCTCGCTCCTCGCCGATGACGACGAAGACGAGGACGACGTGGCCGAACTCGCAGCCGCCGCGCTCGCCGAACGCGTGCCCGCCGTTGCCGAGCGCATCGTCGAGCGCATTGTCGAAAAGACCGTCCGCAGCCGCGAAAAAATGCCCGATCGCCGCAAGGGTTACACCCAGAAGGCAATCGTTGGCGGCCACAAGGTCTATGTCCACACCGGCGAATATGGTGACGGACGCCTGGGCGAAATCTTCATCGACATGCACAAGGAAGGCGCCGCCTTCCGCGCCATGATGAATAATTTCGCCATAGCGATCTCGATCGGCCTGCAATATGGCGTGCCACTCGACGAATTCGTCGAGGCCTTCACCTTCACCCGCTTCGAGCCCGCAGGTCTCGTCATGGGCAATGACCACATCAAGAACGCCACATCGATCCTCGATTATGTGTTCCGTGAGCTAGCCATTTCCTACCTCGACCGCACCGATCTGGCCCACGTCACCCCCGACGCCGGCGCCACCTCGATCGGCCAGGGCGTGTCCGAAGACAATCAGGTCAAAGACCGCGCAGCCCCCGCTCCGGTCCCCGCCGACAATTTCGTCTCCCGCGGCATGACCCGCGGCCGCGTCAAGGACAAAACCCTGATGCTCGTCGCCTCCTCCGACCTCAAACCCGCCAACCCTGTCCAGGCCATGCAGACCCAGACGGTCACTGCTTTGAAGCAGGGCACGGCGCTCAAAACCGACCCTGAAGCCGAAGCCGCCGCTACCAAACTGGTCGACGAAGCCCAGGCCAAGGACACCACAACCCTGCGGCTCGAAGCTCAGATGAAGGGCTACGTCGGCGAGGCGTGCTCGGAGTGCCAGAACTTCACGCTGGTGCGGAACGGGACGTGTTTGAAGTGTGACACGTGTGGGTCGACGACTGGGTGTAGTTGAGGAAGCCCCCAAATGGCTTCTGCGGACTATGAGACACGCAAAGAGCTTTCTTTCAAAGAAGCGGAGGGACTTGCTAAAGTCCCTCCCCAACTACGTCGTACGGAAATTTCGCCGCAATTGCGGTCGCTTGTTTGGAGCGTCATCTTTGAGCATATGACAACAACCGGCCGTCGGGGTTTCATAGTTACTGAAAGCTGGCGTGAAGTTCTTTTGGACAAGCATATCGATCGAGACCATCTGATGATCGATGAGTTCGACGGTGAGCATCAAACCCAAAGCAGGAAGCTAAAGCACGAAATACAGACCGGAAGCTTTGGCGATTTTTATGATTTATTACAGTGGCTTATGAGGCACGATGCCGTGTCGTACACATTTGCCGATGAGATCGACAGCGCTTTAAAAAAAGCACGCTCGGCCTATCGAGTTGTCAATCGAGACACGCTTCTTCCGTTAAGCACAGAATACGAGCTAGCGGCCCTCAAAAAGGCATTTTCTGATACAAGCGGAAGTTACGTTGGATCATATAGCCATCTAAGACGTTCAGCTGATTTGATAGCATCTGGAAAATGGGCGGACAGTGTTCGAGAAAGTATTCATGCGGTAGAAGCTTTGGCAAAATTATTGGAGCCTTCCGCTAAAGAACTGGGACCGGCTCTGGCCAAAATTCAAAAGGCTGGCGGTTTACACGAGGCTCTAAAGAAAGGGTTTTCAGCCCTCTATGGTTTCACAAGCGACGAGAACGGAATTCGTCATTCCTTACTCGACAAAGGCGAAGCTAATGTTGATGAAGCCGATGCGTTGTATATGCTTGGGGCTTGCGCGGCATTTGTCTCCTATCTCATTTCGCGAAGCCGCGCTGCTGGACTAACTAGTCAATAACCTCCCTCACCGTCATCCTCGGGCTTGACCCGGGGATCCGCACCGCTTCCACGCAGCACCTCAGACGTTCAGGCCCGACCGCCTAAAACGACCCCGCCACCTCCTCCCACAAATCGTCCCAATGAGGATTGGCGTTCTCGATCAGCGCGAACTTCCACGCCTGCTCCCACTTCTTGAGCCGCTTTTCCATGTGGATGGCGTCGCGAATGTCGGCATGCTCCTCGAACCACACCAGCCGAGCGATGTTATAGCTGCGCGTATGCCCACCGCCCTTGCCATTCCGATGCTCGTAAACCCGGCGCACGAGATTGTTCGTCACCCCGATATAGGTTGCCCCGCGCCGCCGGTGTGCCATGATGTAAACGAACCCGCTCATGTCCGATTATGGCAACGAGGCCGTGGCAAGCGCCAAGATTGAAACACCTTCAGCGGGCCTCGAAAGGCAGCGGATCCCCGGGTCAAGCCCGAGGATGACGCGGTGAGTGGGAAAGATCGCGGCCAAAACCACCGTGATAGGGCCAATAGGGCCGCAGTGACCTTTGTACCGCATCGCGTTCCACCCCCTGATACTGCCCGAAGTCAGCCAACCGCGCCAATTGCCACGCCGTGCCGGAACTCGGGGCTCAATGCGATCACCAGCCTCCCCACCCCACCACCGTCATCCTCGGGCTTGACCCGGGGATCCGCACCGCTGCTTCGCAGCACCTCAGAGGTTCGGGCCCGAACGCCGAAAGCCACCCCGTCTCTCTCCCCGCAAGGCCTGCCCGCTGCCCGGCGCCGGAGCTGTATGGGCTCCGCGCCGGGCTATCCTCGCACCAGCCAAAGCCAAGGCAAGAACAGCCCGAATAAAATAATCCCCGCCCCCAGCCCCTCATGCCATTCTCCCCTCACGACCGCACCAGGGCGAGGTTGCAAACGAGCTTCCGGTGAGGATGGGATTGGAGAGAGGGGGAGCATTGGGTCCGAGCCTTGGGACGCCATAGGCCTCTAAGGCGCTTTTTTCCCAACCGACAGGTCGGTTCGGGTTCCTTGCGGGTCGCCGCAGGGAAGGCCCAAAGCGGACGGATGGCCGGGCGAGGATGGGAGTCCACGTCGTACTCCCGAAAGGGAGAGGGGCACCGGTGGTTTGGGGGATGCGGGAGGTTGGCAGGAAAAGTGGTTCCCACTTTTCCGGTTCGACCAACCGACCCACAAAAAACCAACAAACCCCAGCCCGAGATGCCGCTATAAGCCAAAAACCCCGGATGTGAACGGCGAAGCTGGCTTCGCACACAAACTACACTTCGGATGAAGCTTGCTTCGCCGTTCACCGCCCATTCGGGCGCCATTATATAAACCGGGGCTTATGGCCATCGGACGCTTTGGTGCGCCTATTCCTCGCGGAAGGCGCGGGCCGCCTGGTCGAGGAAGGGTTTGACCAGATAACTCAGGGCCGTCACCTCCACGGTCTGGGCGAACACTTCCACCGGCATGCCTGGGATCAGCTTTACATTCCCCAGCCTGCCGATATTGTCGGTGATCTCGACTTCCCCCAGATAGAACAACTCGCCCGTCGCGCTGTCTCGCTGCGCGGCAGCCGAAACATGGACGATCTCGCCCTCAAGCTCGGGTGTGGTGCGCTGGTTGAAGGCTGAAAAGCGCAGCTTGACCGGCTGGCCGACCGAAACCTGGTCGACGTCGACGATGCTCAGCCGCATTTCGATCTTTAAATCGGCATCGTCGGGCACGATGGTCACAAGCGTCTGGGCTGGAGTGATGACCCCGCCCACCGTTGTGACGTTGAGTTCGTTGACGATGCCGGCAATCGGCGAGCGGATATCGACGCGGTCCAGCCGGTCCTCGGCCGAAAGCAGGCGTTCGGACAACTCGGTCATCTGCGCCTGGACAACCCGCAACTCGCGCTGTGCCTCGTTGCGGGCGGTCTCGTCGGTGGCGATGATCTGCAATCGCACTTCGCTCATACGGCCCTCGGCGCGCGCCATATTGGCCAGCGCCTCGCCGCGCTCGCCGGTCAGGCGCGCCACTTCCCGGTTGATCGCATAGACCCGGGCGCCCTCGATAAGCCCGGCGGCGGCCAGTTCTTCAAGTCTGGCATGCTCGGCGCCGACCAGTTCGATCTCTTCGTTGAGCGCAGCCAGCTGCGATTGGAGACCGACCACCTCCTGACCGAGTTGGTCAAGTTGCAGCTCAAGCTGTTCTTTCTGGCGCGCCCGGGCCAAAAGGTTGCCGACAAACAAGGTTGTTTCACCGCCGATAATGGCCGAGCGGGCCGGGCCATCGGCCGCGAGCACAGTCGAAAAATCGATCTGGGTCAGCCCGTCGCGCTCCGAGAGCAGCCGGGCAGCCCGCCCCTGCAGTTCGTAGAGCTGGCTGAGCACGATCGAGCGTTCGGCGCGCGTCTCCACATCGCTCAGCCGCAGCAGGACCTCGCCGGCCTCAACGAAATCGCCCTCCCGCACGGCGATCTCGGAAACGATCCCGCCATCGCGATGTTGCACCTCCTTGACGTGCTGACCGACCGCCACCGTACCGGGCGCGATTACCGCCCCGGTCAGCGTGGCCGTCGCCGCCCAGCCGCCGACAACTCCGACCAGCAGGATGCCGAAGACAGCACTGACAATGATCCGAATGCCCAGACCATAGGTGGACTCTTCCGATTGCCCCCGGCGCCGTTTCGGGCCGGCGCTTAGTGTTCCCGCATCGATACTGGTCATGATTGGCGCTCTCCCCGAGCCCTTCAACTAGATGATCGCGTGTTCGTAGAGATAAGGCTGATGCTGGCCGTGAATGGCGACCACGAGGTCGAAATTCTGATTGCCGTCATAGTCGAATTCCAGCAGCGTTCGTTCGTCATCCCCCTCCAATTCATATCGGATCCTCAGCCGCAGACCGTTCTGGTCTTCCTCGGCATCTTCGCCCTGGAAATAGTAGTCGAACCGGTTCTCCTCGCCATTGCGCCCGGTCTTGGAGAATTCGTACTCGGCCACCAGGATGCGGTCGCCGACCAGGAAGTCGAGGATGTCGTGAATGACCTGCGGCCGGTCCATCACCTGGGTGAGCGGCAGGCCAAAGGAAAAAGTGTCGGCGCCACCGCCACCGGTCAGCACCACCGCTTCGTCCCCGACATGAAACATGTCGTTTCCGGCCCCACCCAGCACCTCTTCAAAGCCGGTGATGGTATCATTGCCGACTTCAACGCTGGCGATCTGCCCGGTCGAAAGATTGACGGTGACGCCAACAGTGGTTTCGGAAAGATCGAGCGTGTCGGTCCCCTCCCCGCCGTCAAACGAGTCGTCCTCGCCATCGAGCGCGACCACAACCTTGTCATTGCCGCCCCCGCCCGCCACGGTATCGCGGCCGGCGCCATCATGGATTTCGTCATCGCCATCGCGGCCCTCGATCACATCGTCGCCCGCACCGCCATGCAAAATCTCCGGTGCCCCGGCGCCGACAATGCTATCGTCACCAGAGCCACCGATGACTGTTTCAAACCCGGTGACAGTGTTCTCCCCGATCTCCTCGCCCGAGGCGCTCTGTTGCTCCAGATCGACAATCACAGTCCCCGTTGCAATGGAGAGATCCAGGGTGTCGATACCCTCCCCGCCATCGAAGATATCGGCGGCGCGGTCAGCGGCCGCGACGACAATATCGTCCCCCCCGTCCCCGACCAGCTTGTCGGCGCCCTCACCGTCGCTGAGCAGGTCGTCACCGTCACCGCCGGAGATGAAATCGTCGCCCGCGCCACCAAACAATCGGTCGTTGCCACGCTCACCGAGAATGGTGTCATTGCCGTCACCGCCGAAAATCCAGTCGTCCCCATCGCCGCCCGCCAGCACATCATTGCCCGCGCCACCGAAAATCCTGTCGTTGCCCAACCCGCCATAGACAAGATCGTGACCGGCCCCGGCAACGATCTGGTCGTCCCCATCGCCGCCGAAAATGATATCGTCGCCGCCGCGCGCATCGATCAGATCGTTTCCATCTCTGGCATCGATCCTGTCGGCCAGGTTCGTGCCCACCAGATGGTCCAGCTGGTCTGTGCCGACGAGATCGCCTCCCCGATCGAGCTTGAACAGAGCGGTGTGGGTGACGGCGGTGGTCCCATCGCTCACCTGATAGGTGATGACGACGTCCGAGGCCGGCGTCTGCGCATGGCTGGTGTATACCCAGCCGTCCTCGGTCCTCCCGATCGAGCCGATGGACGCGCGCACATTGCCCACCTCAAGCGGGTCACCATCGGCATCCACGACGTTGGCCAGAAGTTCGGACAACCCGATCAGCACGGCAGTACCGGCCACCGCGCTGTTCAGCCGTACGGGCCCACTGGTTTCCGGCGCCCGATTGCGGCGCCCCTCGGTGGGCGGCTGGGATGGGTCAGGAACAGAAGCAGCATCGTCGGCAGGCACGTCGTCTCCCTCCGGCGACGATAGTGGCGCCGGCAGGGTCGGTGTTCCATTTTGCCCGACACCCCCAGCTACCGACGCTGGTCGCGGGCCGGAAAAATCGATGACCGATGAATCGGCCAACGCAAAGCGCGGCCCGGGAAAGCCGATGACGTTGCCGGTATTTGGAGTCGAATCCAGTGGGGGCGGCGGCGCAAGGGGCCTTGCCGGTTCCGCGAGCTCGGCCTTCTGGCGGTAGTCATCCAGCTGGTCGGGCATGGTCGACGGCAGGGGCTGGACGTCGAATTCCTGGCCGGGCTCCGGGGTTGGCGTATCGGATGGTTGCGCCGCCCGCGCAGGCGTCAGGGCCAGCTTCAAATAGGCGACAATGCCGGTAATGAGCAACCCAATCGCCATCGGTATCCGGTTTAACCCCTGAGCCTCGGTGAACGCATAGCGATCGCCGGTAGCAGGTTTATCGCCTTCGGGCTGACGCGTGCCCTTGACCTCTATCATGCCGTCACCTCCCTTGATTGGCGCTCGGTCATTGACGTCACGCGATGAGGCGCGAGAATTTCCTCCTTGGGACCAAAAGTCGTCATCCGTCCGTTCTGGATAACGGCCACCAGATCCACCGCCGCCAGGGCACTCGGCCTGTGGGCGACGACGATGGCAATGCCGCCACGCGCACGGATGCCCCTGATTGCTTCGCTCAGCGCAGCCTCGCCCTCGCCGTCCAGGTTCGAGTTCGGCTCGTCCATAACCACCAGGAACGGATCGCCATACAGCGCCCGGGCCAACCCGATACGCTGACGCTGCCCGGCTGAAAGCGCATCGCCGTGAGGCCCTAGTTGCGTGTCGTACCCGTTTTCCAGGCGCACGATCATCTCATGGACACCGGCCGCCTTGGCCGCCCGGACAATCCCGGCGCTGTCATGCTCAGGGTTGAACCTCGAGATATTTTGCTCGATCGTGGCGTTAAGAAGCGCCACCTCCTGGGGGAGATAGCCAACATAGCAGCCGAGCTTTTCGTCCGGCCATTGGCTCAACTCGGCATCATCGAGCCGGACCGCGCCGCGCAGCGGCGGCCAGATTCCGGTGAGCGCCCGCACCAGCGTCGTCTTGCCACCGGCGCTCGGTCCGATGATTCCGAGCGCCTGTCCGGCCTTGAGCTCGAAACCCACGTCGGTCAGCAGGACGCGGCCCGAGCCGGGTGCGGCCACCGTGAGCGTCTCGACCCGCAGGCACGATGCGGGCGGCGGCAGCGTCATGGGCGCCTTTGCCTCTCCAATCGCAATCATTGTGTCGCGCAGCCGCTTGAAGGCATTGCGCGCCGAGACGACGTTTTTCCAGTTGCCGATGGCCAGATCGACCGGTGCCAGTGCTCTTGTCGCCGCAACGGAAGATGCAATGATGGCGCCCGCCGACAGGTCGCCCTGAATAGTCAGATAGGCGCCCAGCCCCAGGATCGCCGATTGCAGCAGCATGCGCAGTACCCGCGAGATCGCGCCGAGCGTTCCAACGACATCGTTGGCCCTGGTCTGAAGCCTGAGGTGCTCGCTGTTGGCGACCCGGAAGTTCTCGATGGCCCTGGCGGCAAAGCCCATCGCTTTGAGGATTTCGGCGTTGCGCGCGTTGGAATCGGCGATCGCGTTACGGCTGATCATCGCCTGCTGGGTTTCATTGGCCAGCCGGCGCGAAAGCAGTTCGCCCAGGATGGCAAGAAACACCAGGATAACCGCGCCACCCAGCGTCAACGCACCGAGCAGAGGGTGAAGCAGGTACACAAAGAGAATGTAAATCGGCATCCATGGCATGTCGAACAACGCCATGGGGCCCTGGCTGCCGAGAAAGGCACGCAGATTGTCGACGTCGCGACCGCGCTCCAGCGACTCCGGAGTCGAGAAGCCAAACCGAGGCATGTCGATTGCGACCTGATGGGCGAGCGGCGCGAATTTCCGATCGAGCCTGGCCCCGACCCGCACCAGCACCTGCGAGCGCACAATGTCGAACAGTCCTTGGAAAAGGTAGAGGCCGACCGCCAGCGCCGAGAGCGCCAGCAGCGTTGGCACGCTGCCGCTGGTCAGCGCCCGGTCATAGATCTGGAGCATGTAGAAGGCGCCGGTGAGCGCCAATATGTTGATAAGCCCCGAAACCGTAAAGAGGTACGCTGTTATGCCGCGAAACTCGCGTTTGAGGGTGTCGTCGACGCGGCGCTCCGATAGTGCCCTGACGTTGGATGTACGCATTTTCCGAAATCCTTAGACCCAAGGGGAAACAGAGGTGCGGCAGCCCACGGGGGCTGCCGCAATGGATCTAGAGCGAGAAATCGGTGCTCACGAGGTCGTGGGTTCCCTTGATGCTGATCTTGAAGTCAGCGTCACTGCCGTTGCCCAAATTGCCTTCCACGATTGTGTAACCGCCGTCCTCTCGGGTTTCGTGGGTAACCAGCAATTGGCCGACCCCGGCGACCTGCGCACCATTGACCAGCGTGAAGGCCTGATTTCCGGCCGTTCCCATATCGGCGTCGATGGCGCTGAGATCGAGCTTGTCGCCGGCCTCAAACCCCACGATGGTGTCTCCGTCCGCGGCAGCAGCCGAGCCGAAGACGAAGATGTCCTGCCCGGTGCCGCCGTCGATAACGTTGACGGCCGTGCTGGCGGTTATGGTGTCGTTGCCCGCCCCTGTGACGACATTCTCTATCCCCCAGAGTGTGTCCGAGCCCGTCTCGCTGCTGACGGCTCTGCCATAGCCGCCGAGGCCCGTTCCAAGGTCCACAGTGACATCGGCGGATACCGAGGACATGTCCAGGGTATCGATCCCGCTGCCGCCGTTGATCTCGTCGCCGAAATAGGCGTCGTCGCCGTCATCCGCCGAGGCCACAATGCGGTCATTGCCGGCTCCGGCGACGACCGTGTCGTTGCCGCTGCCACCATTGACGAGATCGTCCCCGGCGTCGGCGAAAATGCGATCGTCACCGTCCTCGCCGTATAGGAGGTCGGCATCATCGCCGCCTAGGATCGTGTCGTTCCCGGCACCGCCGAAAATTGAATCCTCACCAGCCCAACCGGCGATGAAGTCGGCGCCATCGCCCCCAAGCAGCACATCGGCTCCCGCGAGCCCGACAATCACATCATCGCCGCTGAAGCCAATCAGATGATCGGCAAGCGCCGTACCGGTCAGGACGTCATTTTCGACCGTACCGATCCGGACATATGCGGGAACCTCTGCTGCTCCATCCTCGACGGGATCACCCGCCTCGTCCACCACATCGCCGATTTGCGGCGACTGGCCCGGAGCTGGCGTATAGCTGACCGAATGGGTGCCATTGCTCATGGTGACGACACCATTTTCGTCCACTGTCGTCACATAGTCCGCGAGCACGGCGCCCGCCGGGAATTCTATGATATCCTGGTCGCGCAGGGCACCGATGATGGTGTCCTGTCCGCCATTGGACTTGAAGACTATGCGGTGCTCCGAACCGAGGGACGAAATGTCGATGGTATCATCGCCCGCGGTGCCGTCGATCGTGATGGTGTTCAGGTTAAGACTGGTTTCGGTGAAATCACCGAAAACCGCGATGGTATCGCCGCTGGCCACGCCGCCGCCCGATCCACCGGGCGAAGAGACGGTCAGCGTGTTGACCACAAGTTCCTCGATTTCGGACAGCTGGGCGATGATGACTGCCGCCCCGGCTCCGACCGCCCTGGTAATGACGATCTCGGCACTGCCGGTATAGCCGATATTGGCGATAGCCGCGTTGCGTGTGTAGATGTTGAAGGTTTCCGTGCCCGCGCCACCGGTGATCTGGAATACGTCGCCTCCAGCTCCCTCGGTTCCGCCATTGACGATGTCGCTGCCGCTGCCGGGAGACCAGACAATGGTGTCGTCGCCGGCCCCGCCGTGGATCCCGTCATTGCCACCACCTCCATTGATGGTGTCGTTGCCGTCGAAGCCCAGAAGAATTTGGGCGCCCGGACCGCTCGATAGCGGGTTGTCGGCACCGTTGGTGCCATTGATGATCGAGAAGATCTGCCCACCGAAATTGAGACGTTCCATATTGGTGAGCGTGTCAACGCCGTCGGTTCCCACGGTGTCGGTCACAACGATGCCACCGGTACCGTTGAGCGCGATGTCGTAATCGAAGAGCGATCCGGCAAAGAACGCAGTGTCGATGCCGTCGCCGCCATCGATCGCGTCATTGCCTTCTCCGCCGATCATGGTGTCGTTGCCGATGCCGCCATTGAGCGTATCGTTGCCTTCACCGCCATCCAGCGTATCCGGACCGGCCTCACCTTCCAGGATGTCATCGCCAAGTCCACCAGACATCTGGTCGCTGCCTCCGCTGCCAAACATGGTGTCGCTGCCCTCGCCGCCATCCATGATGTCGTTGCCACCATTTCCGGTCATCGTATCGTTGCCAAGGCCGCCATCCATAGTGTCCGATCCGCCGCCGCCGACCAGCGTGTCGTCACCGGCTCCTCCCGAAATCGCGTCGGCTTGCGCCCCACCATGAATGAAGTCATTGCCACCTTCGCCCGACAGCGTATCGGTTCCGCCGAAACCGTAGACGTAATCCTCGCCCTCGGTACCGCTGAAGACATTGGCCGCCGCGTTACCGTTGACGAAGGCTCCGACCACGCTTGTCGGTTCGGAAATGACCGTTTCAAGCGTGCCAAGACCGTCGGTGAAGGTCACCACCAACCGCAACTGCATGTTGATTTCGCCGGCCGTCGGCGTGAAGGAGTCCGAGGTTGCGCCCCCTATGTCATTCCAGGTCGTTCCATCAAGCGAGGATTGCCATTGAAAGGCAAAGACACCCAACCCGTTGAGGTCGTTGATGCCGGACGTGTCCGCCATCAGGTTCATTGTCTGTGTCGGCGTCGTATCGCTGATGACGGGCACTCCGGTTGCCGCGACATTGAGCGAGAAATCCTGATCGGCAAAACGCAGGATTTCGACATGTCGCAACGTGTCGGTACCGTCGGACTCGAGCCCGTCGGTAACGTCCACATGAGTGACCGTGATGGTGCCGTCGGGATTGAAGTCGATGTCATAGTTCTCCATCACGTCGCCAAACACCGCGACGTCGAGATCGCTCGTCCCGTCGGCCTGCCGAATGGTGCGAACAATCGAGAGCTGGCCGGGATTGAGTTCGCCCGAGAACATGCGCTGGGCCAGCGTGGTCATCGAATTGTGCAGCTCGAGCGGTTCGCCCGTGTGATCGGTGTCGCCGACGGCGAACACGCCGATCTGCACATCGAGCCATTTGTCGCCATCGATGATGTCGTCGCCCATCTGGCCTTTCATGACGTCGCTGCCGGCACCGCCGAGAATGATGTCACCAGCGCTGAACTCGGTGACCCCTGCCCCAAGGACCTCCTGGAGCCCGGCGATCAGGGCGATGGATTCGGCGTCAATCGCGCTACCGCGATAGCCCTCCGGGCCACCCAACGGGTTGGTGACGGGATCGAACGGCAGACGGTCTTCGGCAAGCAGATTGGTCCCGGTCAGGATGTCGTCGTGCGCTGAGCCTGACAGCCCTTCGACCGACTGGTATTCGTCAAGCGCCGCGTTTCCCGGTATTATGGGAGCTTCGTCGAAGACGATAGGAAGCGAGAGATCGGCATTCACCGCAAAGGTGCTGTCCTTGTAGGTCGCCCAGTCCCAGCCGGACATGCCGGCCATCTTGCCGCGACCCGGGCTGCCGACAAAAATGTCGTCGCCCCCTTCGCCGATGAACTCGTCAAACCCGCCGTCGCCGAGGAACACATCGTGTCCGTCGATGTCGTCATGCGCGAATATCTCGTCGAAATTGTCGCCGGGTGCACCATCGAACGTGCCCGTTTCGATCCAGTCGTTGCCCTCATTGCCAAGGATGCGCTCGGCGTTCTTGTTGCCATAGATGAAGTCGTTGCCTTCCCCGGCAAACACTTCCGAGCCCTCATCGGTGCCCAGGAACACGAAGTCCTGGCCAGGGCCTGCGAGCACGAGGTCGAGACCCGGACCGGCGTGGATGACGTCGTTGCCGGCGCCGCCCTTGATGTTGTCGTCGCCGCCGCTGTCGGTGATGATGTCGTCGCCGTCGCCACCATTGATGATGTCGTTGCCGAAGCCGCCCTCGAGCCGGTCGTCGCCACCGTCTCCGTAGAGCGTGTCGTCACCGATCCCGCCAATGATGATGTCGTTGCCGCTCGGGTTGGACGCATTGCCCGGATCGGTACCGCCGAGCACCACATGGTCGCCACCCGTGTATCGCAGATAATTGGTATCGGCACCCGGTGTAGCGGGATTGTTGCGAACGACCAGAGGCGTCAGGATGCCTCCACCAGCCGGGTCCGCATTGGTATCGACAACGTCGTCGAGGCTTTCGTCGATGCCGACGGTCAGCGGATCGTCGCCCAGGACGCCGTCGGCGCCCGGCAGATACACGCCGGTATCGGGATTGAACTGCCGCGTCTGATCGACCTCGAGGATGAATCCCGGCGTCGAAAAGACGTCAGAAGGCAGGTGTGCAGCGTCGGTATTGCGCATGATCATGCCGGCAAAGGAGTTGTTCTCCATTTCGCCGAACAGGTGCAGGCCGTCGAGGCGCTGCAGGTAATAGAAGCGATCCCCGCTCTGCAGATTTTCCATCTGCACTTCGAAGACGAAGTTGAACGTGGCGCCGAGCATGCCGCCGAACGGCATGATCTCTTCAGCGAGCCCGCCGATCCACAGATCGACATTTTCCAGGCCCCCCAGATCGTCGGCATACTCGCCCAAACCGTAGAGAAAATCCTGCGCATCGGGCGGAGGCGCGATCATACGATCGACAATCCCGTCGCCGTCGTCATCGACCCCCTGTTCGGTGCCGAAGATGATGGCCATTGAAGCGGCGCGCTTGCCGTCCACAGTGGCTTCGCCCGTTATCAGGTCATGGGTGCCGTATGCCGCAATGAAGTTGATGATCGAGGCTTCATGTTTGAGATGCCCCGCGTAGTCGACCCAGCTTTCATAGGGCTTCAGGCGCACGTCCTGATTGGTTGCTTCATAGAAGCTGCGGCGGGCCTCGTTAAGGGAAGGAACACCGGTATCCCGGCCACGGGCGAGGTTGATGGTCGCCAGATCGAGCGGCAGACCCAGGAGATTGTTGCGCAGGGCGCTGGTGACGAACTCGTCGATTTCGTTGCCCACCTGCCGGGTCATGCCGCGGATGATCGCGCCGGCGGCAACCTCGTCCGGAATGGTCGAACCCGGTCCCGTGAACGCCGTCGGATTGAGGAAGCCTTGAATCAGGCTGATATGATTGGGGACGAATTCGGGGCTGAATTGATCGATCGATTCCGTCAGCATCGAGTGCCCAAACCGATAGACCACATGCGCGAACTCGGCCACGATCGAAGGATCGAGGGTGACATCGAAGCCGTCGGGAACCAGAAACGCGTTGATCGTCGGCTGCACCTTGCGGGCGAATTCCTCGAAGACGAGGTGCTGGTATTGCATTTCGGTGCCGAACTTGGCCGCCTGGAACACCCGCTCGCCGTTCCAGGCCAACCCGTCTGGCGATGCCGGAACCGTGTCGACCGGATCGGTCAGCCATTCGTTGATGAAGTCCAGATCGCCCGTTGCGATCACCATTTCCTTGGTGTGCTCGGCCAGCCGGTTATGTTCAGCATGAAAGACATGGTGAACGGCGGTCAGTCCGACATTCTCGTTGGCACGGCCGTCACCGGCGATAAAGTGCGCATCGAGAAGTTCGTCGTCATAGAACCCGTCTTCGGGGATATTGCCGCCGATTTCGGTATCACCATCCTCCAGGCCGTCCGGTACGGCCGTGTGCGCGATATCGACCAGAAAGGCGCTATTGGTACGTACGGCACCAACAACGGTCGGATCCACCGGAGCACCGATGACGCCCTCCACGACAATGTCGTCGCTGGTATTGGGTATGCCGTCCGCGCCAAGCCCGACCACCAGTTGCGGCATGCCGTTGGCGCCCGGAATAAAATTGCCATACGGATCGGTGCGCAGCAGCGGCACCGTGGCCACGTCGAGATCGGTCAGCAAGATGCCGAGCACATCTGCGGCCTGCGCCTTGAGCTCGGCCCATGTCGCCATGCCGCCATTGGCCCCCTCGATCAGCCTGCCGGTTGCAACCGGACCGTTGGGTCCCGCTTCGTATTCGCGCAGGAACACCTGATGGGAGGGATGCGAGGTATAGGTCTGGTTCTGGTCGACGAACGGAGTCGTGGTGTTGATGGGCCCGACATTGTCCGCGGACTCATCGACTGCGGTCAACGGATCGTCGACCATGATGCCATCGGGCCCAGGCCCTCTTGTGGCGCGGGTCAGCACCATGAAATTGGTCGGACTGCCCTCGACATAAAGCGGATCATCGGGCTGCAGCGGGATCATCACCGTGCCGCTGCCACCCTTGTTGACCAGATCGAGCCCGTGGTCGAAGAACTGCCCGAACAGCGTGAACCACGAGTTGAAGGGCGCCGACAGGCCCTCGTCGGGCGCAACGTTTGGAATGTGCAGGTTTGCACCATCCATCGCAATGCCATTGGTATCGAGCAATTCGTTGAGACCGCCGGGCACACTGGCCGCCGCATCGAGCGCGGCCTGCGCGTTCGCCAGGTCAAGCGCTGCGTCCTCGGCCGCCTGCTGGAGCGCGGCGTTGCCGGGATTGGCCGCGGCGGCAGCGGCGGCCGAAGCCTCGACACGCGCCGCCTCGGCAACGTCTATGAACAGGGAGCGCAGCGGCGCATATGCCGCCGAAATCTGCTGGGTAATGACCAATCCCGGGTCATCCACGCCAGCCGCCTCCAGCGCCGTCAGAATGGCCGCCGGATTGCCCAGGGTCTGGTCCACGATCAAATTGGAGATGATGCGGACCGAAGGATCGATAACGTCGCCGGGCGTGGCGTTCGGGCCGGGGCCATCCGCATCGACACCGGGCGTATAGGTCATCTCGAACGGTATCGGCGCCATCGGTCCCGGTCCGTCGAAGTCGACCATGGCCGTAACCGTGCGATATTGCGGCTCCATCAGCTCGGGAAATTCCCGATCCGCCGAACCCCAGGTCTCCTGGCCCGGAAGCAAATGGTTGTATGTACCGTCGACGGTCCGCAGGCCCCAGGCGATATTGTAGGCTGGAATGGAGGCCGGATTTGCATTCAGGCTCTCGCCGAACAGCGGTGCTCCGTCCGCCCCATCCGTCTCCAGATAGAGGGCGTGCGCTTCGGAAATCTTGATCTGTTTGAGGATGAATTCCAGATCGCTTCTGATGTAGCTAACCATTGTCGCTCTCCGTTCCGGCCGAACAGCCATTCGCTGGTGCCCCTGGCCGGCTTGGCGCAGGTGACACGTTAATTTGGGACTGCTAGTGTCGCGTCCGATTGCGATCGGCGTAAGCTACGATAGTCGAGCGAAGTGATGAGACGTCCGGTCCCACCAACGATGCGACCAAAGGGACAAATTCGATGGGACCTTGGTCTCACTTGAAATCCTTGCCCCGATGGTTCCGCGGGCTCAGCCTCTCGGCTCAGTTCCTGCTCGTAGGCGGCGGTGCGCTGTGTGTCAGCATGGCCATTCTCGGCAGCTGGATCACCAGCGGCATTTCCGCCAGCACCCTCGACAGCGCCGCAAAATCAAGCTCGGTGTTCGTGGAGACCTTTCTTGAGCCGGCGGTTCAGGATCTGTCGCCGGACGGCGTCATGGCGCCCGCGCAGATTGCGCGACTGGACCGGCTGCTGGCCGACACCCCACTCGGAGAACGCCTGATTTCGGTCAAGGTCTGGCGGCCCGACGGGACCATCGTCTACAGCACCAACAAAGACCTGATCGGGCGGCAGTTCGACGCGTCCGATGTGGCCATGGCCGCCGGTGGCGAAATCGTTGCCTCTTATGACACGCTCGACAATCGGGAAGGGGCAACCGAGCGCGCCACCGGGTTACCGCTCATCGAAATCTACGCACCGCTGCGCAGCCTTGAGGGAGGCGAGATCGTCGCGGTAGGCGAATATTACGAACACGCGCCATGGTTCGCCGACAACCTGGAGCGAACTCGGATCTCGACCTGGGCCGTGGTCGGCGCCACCACCGCCGGCATGATCGGCATCTTGTTCCTGCTGGTTCTGCGGGGCAGTTCGATAATCACCAGCCAGCGAAAACAACTGGACCTCCGCATCGCCGAGGCGGACCTGATGGCCACCCAGAACGAAAGCCTGAGGGCGGTCGCCGATAAGGCCCGCCTCGATGCCAGCGAGGCCAACGAACAGCTTCTCGCCAGCATAGGCGCCGATCTGCACGACGGCCCGATTCAGATGCTGAGCCTGCTGACGCTGCGCCTCTCCGCCGAGGAGGAAGCAGACGAAAACGCTGTCCAGCCCACCGGCGACGGCGCCCGGCTCGCGCAAAGCGTTCTAAGGGAACTGCGCACGATTTCCGCAGGGCTCGTGCTTCCGGAAATCGCCAGCACCGATCTGCGCGGCGCGCTACAACTGGCAGTCCTCCGTCATGAGGGCCTTACAGGAAGGCAGGTTGACGCGCACTTTGCCAAACTGCCGAAAACCTCGCCGCTGCCGCTCAAGACCTGTGCATACCGCGTGGTGCAGGAAGCGCTCAGCAATGCCTACAAGCATGCCGGAGAGGCGCACACCGAGGTGCGTGCGACGGTCTCGGACGGAACGCTGCGCATCACTGTATCGGATACCGGACCGGGAATGCCCGCCGAGGAGAGAGTTGTGGACGGACGGGAGCAACTCGGGCTCGCGGGCATCCGCAACAGGGTCAATGCGCTCAAGGGAGAGTTTTACATCGAACCGCTCAAGGGCGGCGGCACCAGCATGAACGTGCTGCTGCCGATAGATCCCTAGAGCGTGCCCAGATAAAGTGGATACCGCTTTATCGGTTCGGACACGCGACAAAACAAAGGTTTAGAGACAAGGATTTGATTCAATCAAATCCTGCACAGCTCTAGCTGACTGCCATTGGCTGTTGGCTGGGCTTGAACTGTGCAAGCTTCTGGGCCTGCATGGCGACCTCGACGCGATTGCGCGCGTGGAGCTTCTGCATCAGATTGGTCATGTAGCGCTTGACCGTCTTTTCGCTGATGGAAAGGCTGCAGGCAATCTCGCGATTGGTGCGTGCCTGGAGCAGATAGGCCACGATCTGGCGCTCGCGCACGCTCAGATCGACTCCGCGATCAGCACTTTCCTGCCGCGTACGGTTGCGCAGGCCGCTGAGAACCTGGCTGGCATAGAGCTTGGTAATATACATCTCCCCACGCATCACCGAACTCACGGCTTCGAACAGCTCACCGAATGTGGCGCCCTTCAGCACGAACCCGGTCGCCCCCGCCTCGAGCGCGCGCATGGCGGAGTCAACGCTTGAGAATGCGGTGAAGACAACGATCTTTGTGAAATCGGATTTTCTCACGATCTCTGTCATGACCGAGAAGACATCCCCAGGCATGCTCAGATCCATAAAGAGGATCTGTGGATGGTAAACGTCGACAATATTTCGGGCATCGTTGGCCGACGAGCCCGATGCGACCACGCTGAACTGCCCTTTGTTGGTAAAGAGGGTCTTCATGCCCTCCAGTAAGATCGGGTGGTCATCAACGAAAGCAATACTGACCTTTTCTTCCGTCATTATTTCGCCCCTCGCCCCCTCAGATTAATCCAAATTAGATGCGAGGTTTTTCGGCCATAATGATTATTGTCAAAAACCGGGGGGAACTTTCGTGTCTGTCAACGTACTGCTGCAGCGCGAACCATAGAGCGTGTCGAGCAAAAGCATGTCCTCGACCCGATCGGGGATGGAAACGTTTTGCGGTTCGGACGTGCGACGAAACAAGGACATAGAGCCGTTGCAGCGATTCCGCGAACCGCTGCAACGGCTCTGAAACAAGACATTTAGGCCCCAGCGCCGCCAGTTCAACCGTTCCGGCCCAATCGTTTAAACGTGCTGATCGAACAGGATGGCGTTGCCGTCCGGATCCATCAGTGTGAAACTGCCCGGCCCGCTGCCAGCCTCGTCCACCTCCTGCTCCAGGGGTACGCCGGCGCTCTTGAGTTTTTTCTGGATATCACGGATGTCGGTAAAATCTCCGACCGGCTGCGCATTGCTATCCCAGCCAGGGTTAAACGTCAGGATATTGTTCTCGAACATTCCCTGAAAAAGGCCGATCACCGCCGTCGGCGACTTCATGATAAGCCAGCCCTGCGCGGCATCACCGTGGAAAACCTCAAATCCGAGCTTTTCGTAAAAGGCACGCGAGGCCGCTATGTCCTTGACCGCCAGGCTGACCGAAAATGCTCCCAACTGCATCTGTTTCCCTCCTTTTAGCAAACAGGTCGCGCCTGCAATTTTTGTCACACAAGACAACAGGCGCCAGACCGGCCCCGATTGTGCCACACCATCGGCCTTCCCGCTGCGAAAAAACTTGTCCCCGCCCCTCATGCCATTCTCGCTTCACGACCGCACCAGGGCGAGGTTGCAAACGAGCTTCCGGTGAGGACGGGATTGGAGAAGGGGGAGCATGGGTCCGAGCCTTGGGACCGCATCGGAGTGTTTCCAGAAAAAGTGGTTGCCACTTTTTCGGTTCGGGAACACGACCAAATAAGCTCCCTCTAGGCACTCCGGTCCCAACCGATAGGTCGGTCCGGGTCCGATGGGGATCGCCCCAGCGGAGGCCCAAACGTCATAAGCGCCGGACGCGCGAACCGGCCGCCTGATCCTCGATGCGGGACTGGCGCGATTGCTACCACCGTCGTACTTCCGAAAGGGAGAAGGGATTGACCCTAGCCTTCTGAAGGGCGACTAAGCCAAGAACCCCGGAGTGAGAAGCGGTTCAGCAAAGCTGAATGAAAGGCTCCAGTGGAGCCTTTCAAGTGCCGAACGCCCAAAGCGCTACGCGCGACGGCAGGGCGAAGCTGGCTTCGCTTGACTATACAACTACGGATGAAGCTTGCTTCGCCCTTCACCGCCCATTCGGGCGCCATTATATAAACCGGGGCCTATGGCCGTCGGACGCTTTCGCGCGTCCTACACTTCGGAGATGATCCAGCACGCCCTGCCCCGCCGCCCGTCCCGTCGCAAGGCAGGCCGAGAGCAGATACCCGCCGGTCGGCGCTTCCCAGTCGAGCATTTCTCCGGCCACGAACACACCCGGCAGCTTTTTCAGCATCAGCCGCTCGTCCGCTTCGCTCCAGTCAACGCCCCCGGCCGCCGATATCGCCTCGTCCATGGGCCGCGCCCGGGCCAGCGGCACCGCCAGGGCCTTGATCGCCCCGGCAAGCGCCGCCGGGTTCGCGCGCACCGCCTCACTCGTCAGCTCCCGCACCAGCCCGGCCTTCACTCCATCCAGCCCAGCGCCCTTGCGCAGACGATTGGCGAAGCTGGCCTTTTTCGGCTGCCGCGCCAGATCGCCCGCGATCCGTTCCAGCGCCCGCCCCGGCGCGAGATCGAGCACCAGTGCCGCGCTTCCAAGCTTCAATTGATCCCGCAGCCGCGCCGATTGCGCATAGACCAGCGAGCCCTCTACCCCATGCCGGGAGATCACGAACTCGCCCGGCTGCCCCTCAACCGAAACCGCCTTCACCGGCGCCCCGGCAAATCGTTCGATGAAGTGGGAGCTCCAGGCCACATCGAACCCGCAATTTGCCGGCTTGAATGGCGTCACGGCAATGCCTCGCGCTTCAAGCCACGGCACCCATGCCGCGTCCGACCCCAGCCGCGCCCAGCTCGCCCCGCCCAACGCAAGCACCACCGCATCGAAATGCTCATGGACAACGCCCCCGGGCGCCTCGAACGTCAAAGCCTCGCCGTCGAACCCGGTCCAGCGATGCCGCGTCCGAATGGCAACGCCCTGCTCGGCCAACCGCTCAAGCCATGCCCGCAGCAGCGGCGAAGCTTTCATCGCCCTGGGAAACACCCGGCCCGACGAACCCACAAACGTCTCGCTCCCCAGTCCCGCCGCCCATTCGCGCACCGCCCCATTGTCAAAACCTGAAAGGATAGGCTCCAATCGCTTCCGCGCCGCCCCGAACCGGGAAAAGAAATCCCCCATAGCTTCCGCGTGGGTTAGGTTCAGCCCGGACTTGCCCGCCATCAGCAGTTTGCGTCCAACGGTTGGCATTCCCTCCCAAATGGTCACGGGATATCCGGCCCCCGAGATCACCTCGGCCGCCATCAGCCCCGCGGGGCCGCCCCCGATGATTGCAATACGCTTGTCCATGGCCTGCCCAGAACACCCTTTCGCCACCGCTGTCAAACCGCTAGTTTTGGCGTTCAACCTGAGTCATTCCCAAAACAAAGAAGACCCATCATGTCCGACTCGCGTTCAAACGCTCCCGTCAACGAGGAGAAGCTCGACAAGCTCGCCCAGGTCGCCGTTCACACCGGCCTCGGGCTCGAGGCCGGTCAGGATCTGCTCATCACCGCCCCGCTTTCGGCCCTGCCGCTCGTGCGCAAGATCACCGAGCAAGCCTACAAGGCCGGCGCCGGGCTGGTGACCACCATGTATTCCGACGAAGAAGCCACCCTCGCCCGCTACAAGCACGCCAACGACGACGCCTTCGACCATGCCGCCGACTGGCTCTACGAAGGCATGGCCAAGGCCTTTGGCTCCAATACCGCCCGCCTCGCCATTTCCGGTGACAACCCCATGATGCTGGCCGAGCAGGACCCCGAAAAGGTTTCCCGCGCCAACCGCGCCAATTCAAAAGCCTATAAGCCCGCCATCAAGAAGATCACGGGCTTTGAGATCAACTGGAACATCGTTTCCTACCCCAATCCCAAATGGGCCAAACTGGTCTTCCCCGACCTTGGGGAGGATGAAGCCGTAGCCAAATTGGCCGATGCCATTTTCGCCGCCTCCCGCGTCGATCAGGCCGATCCGGTCGATGCCTGGAAAAAGCACAACGCGGAAATCCACGCCCGCCGTGACTGGCTCAACGAAATGAAGTTCCGCGACCTGCATTTCACTGCTCCCGGCACCGACCTCATCGTCGGCCTTGCGGACGATCACGAATGGGCCGGCGGCGCCTCGCTCGCCAAGAACGGCATTACCTGCAATCCCAACATTCCCACCGAAGAGGTCTTCACAACCCCGCACGCCCGCCGCGTCAACGGCGTCGTGCGCTCCACCAAGCCGCTCTCGCACAATGGCTCGGTCATCGAAGATATCGAGATGGTGTTCAAGGATGGCGTTGCCGTCGAGGTCCGTGCCTCCAAAGGCGAAAACGTCTGGAACAAGGTCCTCGACACCGACGAGGGCGGTCGTCGCCTGGGTGAAGTGGCGCTCGTGCCCCACTCCTCGCCGATCAGCCAGTCGGGCGTTTTGTTCTACAACACGCTGTTTGACGAAAACGCCGCCTGCCACATCGCCATGGGCCAGTGCTACACCGAATGCTTTGTCGATGGCGACAAGCTGACCGAAGAGCAGGTCACCGAGAAGGGCGGCAATTCGAGCCTCATCCACATCGACTGGATGATCGGATCGGGCGAAATGGACATCGACGGCATCACCCAGGACGGCGAACGCGTTCCCGTCTTCCGCAAGGGCGAATGGGCCAACTGATCCAGAGCGCGGCAAACACGATACAAGAGAGGGCCGGGCTTATCCCCGGCCCTGTTTCTTTGCCCCACCATCCTGTCCAACATTTCATCTGCCGGACAGCCTGCCGTGAGTTTGCATCCCCTGGTCTCCTTTTGATCGGCGCCCGCGACAATGGCGGCGCCCATCAAATTCAAGGAGAGGGAGCCCGTAGCTTCCGCCCCGGCAGCGACAATACCCTTGGCCACTTCCGCCAGGGCCCGGGCACCCCGCGAGTCGCACCCTCGGCCCCAGCAACCGATGCCGCTCCTGAAACCCCACAAGCCGAGGGCTAAACCAGCCGCAGCACCATAAGAACCCCCGGTCCGGCGATCAGGAACGCCGGGTCGGCCCAGGAAAAGCCGGGCACGCCCACCATGGTGCGCGCCGGTGTCGCTCCAAATCCCCGCGCCTCCATGGCAATGGCCGACCGCCCGGCCCGCCGGACGGCAAACGCCAGCAACGGCACGGCAAGCGCCGCCATCTCCCGCAGACCGGGAATACGCCGCACAGCCCGGCCCGCTCGCATTGCCCGCGCCATGCGCATCTGCGCCGCTTCGGCCAAAAGGTCTGGCACCAATTGCATGGCAACAAACAGCGCATAACCGAGCCGCACCGGAAATCTAAGATAGGCGATCAGCGCCCGCACGAATGCGCCGGGATCGACGCTAAGCGCGAAAAGGATCGAAATCGTCCCGATTGCCAGCGCCCTCAGGCTCAGCGTCAGCCCAGCCGAAAGCGCCTCGCCACCATTATCCCCGCCCGCGATATGCATGGCAAAGTCACTGTCCTGACGGAACAGTAGATTGGTCGTGACGAACCCCATGCCGAACAAAATGAACGGCACCATCAAAGCCAAAACAAGCAGGACAGGCACCCGCTGGATACCGACAAGCACCAATACGACAACGCCGATAACTGACATCTGAAACACCGGATCGAACGAGGTCGCTATCCCGACAAAGAAAATCACACAGACTGCAAACACCGTCAGCGGATTGAGCCGACCCAGCGGTGCGCCCGAAAATCTTTCATACAACACAGTCATCCCGCCGCCCGGACGCGCGACGCCATCTCGACGCGATTCAGCCAATCGAGCACCGGCGCAAAACTCGGCCGCGCAAGCCCTGCCGTTTCTGTCACGGCGGTATCGCCCAGAATTTCCAGGGGTTTGCCTTCGGCGAGTATCCCGCCATCGGCGATCACCGCTACCCGGTCGCACAACCGCACCGCCATGTCCATGTCGTGCGTAACGAGCACCACGCCCTTCCCGTTTCTCTTCAGCTCAACAAGATGCTCTGCCACCATCGCCGCGCCCACGGCGTCCAGTCCAGAAAATGGCTCATCGAAAATCATGAAGCGCCAGCGCTGGCTGGCATCCAGGCTGGCCAGCGCCAGCCTCCGCTTCTGCCCGAACGACAGCTCAAACGGATGCCGGTCCGCATATGCAGCAAGGCCCCACCGTTCCAGCACCGCATCGCAATCGGCTTCACCCTCCATCGCCCCCAGTATTTCCTCCCGCACGCTCCCTGCCACAAGTTGGGCTTCGGGATTCTGGAATGCGATGCCGGCCATCGGCCCCTCGCGATGCCCGGCACGCAGCCGCAACACGCCGGCCAGACTCGCCGCCAACGTCGTCTTCCCTGCGCCATTGGGCCCAATCAGCCCCAGGATTTCCCCCTCGCAAATATCGAGGTTTATGCCTTTGAGAACTGCACGGCCCATCGGCGGCGCGCAATCGGCCTGCCTGATCGAGGCAATGGACTTACCGCCAGTTGTAGCGACATTGATCCGCTGGTTGACATATCGGTTCGCGACCACGGTCGCGGCCGCTATGGCCGCATCATCGCCGACACTCGGCTCAAGTGGCGCGAGGACATCCGAAAAGGATAACGGCGGCTGCTCAGCCGCCAGCCCGACCGCACCGAGCATATCGTCGAGCGCCGAGAATGCCGGCCTCCAGATACCGGCTTGCACAAGGTCCTGCCCACGCTCCCGGAACAGCGCTCGTGGCGGCATATTCGCCAGCACCGACCCATCTTGGCCCAGGACCACGACCCGGTCGATCGCGTCGATCAACCCGTCCAGCCGATGGTCGATGACCACCACGGCATCGAACGCCTGCCGCTCGGACAGCAGGCCATGGACCTTGGCGGTTGCCGCCGGGCTCAGATGCGAGGTCGGTTCGTCGGCAATCAGGATCGGTGTTTCCTGCGCCAAAACCGATGCCAGCGCAACGAGCTGGCGCTCTCCGCCGGACAGAGCCGAGCTGCGTCGAGTTTGCCACGCCTGCGGTAGCCCGAGCCGGTCGAGAACTGTGGCAATTCGCTCGGTTATCCTTGCCTGCTCCATTCCCCGGTTTTCCAATGCGAAAGCAATCTCCTCGCCCACGCGCATGCCACACAGCGTTTCGTCGGCATTCTGGAAATACTGTGCGACCGTATCGGCCCATTGGGCCGCACTGCGGGTCGCGACCGAAGCGCCTCCAAGACGGATCGCGCCCGCGACGCTTGCGGGGACGGCGTTGGGGATCAATCCCGTCAGCGAGAGCATGAGCGAAGATTTCCCCGAACCAGAAGGTCCGAGCAGAAGAACCCTCTCACCTCGCTTCACGGCAATATCGACCGGTCCCACCGCATCGCCGGTGGCGAAGGGATATCGGATTGATACCCCCTCCCATTGCGCCAGGCTCATTGGGCTGCCTGTGCCGCAAATCCGGCGCCGCGGCGCTCGGTATCGATTCGCAGCCCCCTGAGAACCCCGGTGCGGTAGAGAGCCTCAACGATCAGATGTCCCAGAAAGCCAGCCAGCACAGCGCCACTGACAAGCCGGATCACGAACATGGCGCCAACCAGCCAGGGCTCGAGCGCGCCATAATCGAACAGGAACCAGTTGTAGATAAAACTCGTCACCGAAGCGCCCATCCCGGCGGCAATCAGCACAGGCAAGCGGTAGTGTTTCCAGCCCAATGCCGCAAAAACCAGTTCCGCGCCAAGCCCCTGCACCACCGCCGCGATCAGAAGACCCAGCCCCGCCGGACTGCCAAGCAGAATCTCGACCCCGGCCGCAAGCACCTCGGCCATCAGCGCCACACCCGGCTTGCGGACAATGGCCGCGGCAACGATGGATGCGGAAAACCAGAAGCCCATGAAAACATCCATGGTCACCGGCCCGAACGCCGCCTGGCTGACCAGCCAGACCTGGACCCAGGCCAGATAAAGCACTGCGAAGGCGGCACCGAGAACGGCGGCAACAAGGGTTTCGCGCAGCGTCCAGCGCCACGATTGCGAAGCGAAATCGGACATGTGCTGGCCTCCTTTGATAGCGATGTCGGAAAGAGCGCCACGGGACCGCGCCCCACGGAAAAATTACGCAGCGGCGTCCCTGGAAGGGCTGTTGGCCGAAGCGGTCAGGTCGATCGCCACATGCGCGTTGGGATCGCCAAAGCTGAGCCATGCCTGCGACAAAGCCTCGAAAACCGGCCCCGCATCGCCTGCGAGTCTTGTGCAGTAATTCTTGGCCCGATCGAACACCGGCGAGGCTTTGAGAAAATCGATGCAGCCGTAGATTTCGTCCATGTAGTCGGCCGGGCCGAGCGGATAGAGCGAAAACTGGATAGCAACCCGCTGGCCACTCATGGGCGCGTCTGCCACAGCCTGCGCCGCGCTTGCCTTGCGTTTTTCGAGATCGTCGTCGAATGCGGTAGGCTGCGCAGGCTCGCAGATCTCCATGTCCGGCTCGCCCGGACACCCGCGCGAGATCGTGGCGTGCAATGCCACATGATGTCCGCTGCGCGCCGCAGCAACGAACAACTCCCGCATGGTCGGGAAAATCAGTTCAGGTGGGCCGACGATAAGTGTCGAGATATCGTCGGTTTCGATGCGCAAACGATCCCGATAGGGCGATATCGCATCGAGAGAGGACAGGATTATACGGACGAAATCGTCCGCCATGACATAAAGGGAGAGTTGTGCACCGCACTTCATCTTCGCCTCGCTCCGCTGGTATTATCCAGATCAGCTTTAGGGTTAGATGGCTGTGCGCCATCCTCTCAGCCCCGGCGATACGGAGCACCCCTGTCGAACGACTCGATGGGTAGCACATCTTTCCGTCGCGCCGCAACGGGAACTTCCCGCTTTGCGGCGAGCGCGGTTTCCGGCACTGTTGCGGCCAGGATGTCGAGAGGCCCGACTATGAGAACGATCCGACTTGTATTTGCCGCCCTGATCACGGGCGCCGTCGCAGCCCCCGGCTTCGCTCAGCCGGACGATTTGATCCGAAGCGATGCCTATGCCCGTTTTTCCCAAAGCTTCCCTGAACTTTGCTACGGGCTCGAAGACTCTGCCGCTGCGGAATATTTTCCGAACGAAAGTTGGGATCTGAGCTGGGAGACCGAATATTCGGACACCCCGGAGACCGCCACTCTTTACAAGTTCTTCTGCGGTTCGGGCGCCTACAACGTCAACCACCTCTATTATCTCGAAACCGAGTATGAGGGCCTGGTGCCCGTAGCATTTGCCACGCCCCAGTTCGACGTCGTCTATGAAAATGACGATTTCGAGGGCGCGGTTCTCGATATGCCGATGTCCGGCTACGGCACCCAATTGCTGCTCACCAATTCCGAATTCGACCCCGAGAACATGACCATCACCTCTCACGCCCTATGGCGCGGCATTGGCGATGCGTTTTCAGCGGGCACATGGATATTCGATGATGGTCAGTTTGTACTTATCCGCTACGAGGTCGATGCGCACTATGATGGCGAGGCCGATCCCGAAACGCTGGTGAGCTTTAAATAGGAGGGGAATGCGATGTCAGAGCTCAAGACCCGCCCAACCGATCAGGAGGTTTCCAAATTCATCGACGCGGTCGAACCCGTCCAGAAGCGGCAGGACTGTTGGACTATCATCGATATGATGCGCGGGATAACAGGCGTCGAACCCGTCATGTGGGGCCCATCGATCGTTGGCTTCGGCACCTACACTTACGTGAACACCACCAAAAAACCAGCCGACTGGCCCATCACGGGATTTTCGCCACGCAAGGCCAATCTTACGCTTTATGTGATGCCGGGCTTTTCGCAGTACGAATCTCTCATGGCAAAGTTGGGCAAGCACTCCACGGGAAAATCCTGCCTTTACGTCAAGAAGCTGACCGATATCGATCTTGGTGTTCTCGAAGAGATCATTCGCCGGTCGGTCGAGCATATGCGGGCGACCTACCCCACCAGATAAGAAGAGACCGCAGCGCCGGGCGGACGACTGCGGTCTCCATAAACGCTTCCGCCGCGCTGTTGAGGGCTTGGGGGACTACAGCGGAAGCTTGTGTCCGCTAGTGCATGGGCTCGTTTGCCAGTCCAGCAGACACCTTCAATATCGGGTGCCATTGCGGCGACAAAAGGCCCAATCACCGAACTGTGATAAAATGCTGCTTGGGTGGGGAACCATTGCACGGTGAGGCCGAAACTGGCATGGCTTGGGGTTAAAACCAAAAACAAGAACAGGACTTGCGCATGAAACTTATCACTCCGCCCGCCATACCGCTCAAATCTTTCACCGACCCGGTAAAAGCCTGGGAATATGTCTGTGAGATCTACGACCGCAACACGAGCTTCATTCGCGATCATCTGCTCAATCTCACCAGGGGACGGGTCCCTCCCGGCAAGGTCCGCGCTCATTATCCCAAGGTCCAGGTACTCTCGACCAGTTTCCAGCAGCAGGCCAGTTCACGTCTCGCCTATGGCTTTCTGCACAGTCCCGGTCTTTACCAGACGACGCTGACCCAGCCGGCACTCTTTCACAAATACCTGATCGAGAACCTTTCGCTGATCCTCAAGAATCACGGCGGCGAGATCGAGGTTGGAGAATCCGAAACCCCCATACCCCTCCACTTCGCCGTCGATCCCAAAGAACGTGTTGAAGGCGATACCCTCCTCGATATCGGCGTACCATTGCGCGATCTGTTCGACGTACCCGATCTCGCGCATATGGACGACGAGATCGCCAACGGCACCTTCATTCCGCCATCGGGCGGCCCCTACCCGCTCGCTGCCTTCACCGGGCCCCGTGTCGATTATTCGCTGCACCGGCTCAACCATTATACAGGCACCGTCCCCGATCACTTCCAGAATTTCGTGATCTTCACCAATTACCAGTTCTATATCGAGGAATTCACCCGTCTGGCTCATCAGTGGATGAGCGAGGGTCACGAATTCTATGAGAGCTTTGTCGAACCGGGCAACGTCATCACCACCAATTCCCGGCTCGGCGGCGGCACCGACGGTTCACAGCCTGCCCGTCAGCCCCAGATGCCGGCCTATCACCTTACCGCCCCCAACGGGCGCGGCATCACAATGATCAATATCGGCGTTGGTCCGTCTAACGCCAAGACAGCCACCGACCACATAGCTGTGCTTCGGCCTCATGCCTGGCTGATGCTCGGCCACTGCGCCGGGCTACGCAACTCCCAGTCCCTGGGCGATTATGTGCTCGCCCATGGCTATGTCCGCGAGGACCACGTTCTCGACGACGATTTGCCTGTGACCGTCCCTATCCCCGCCCTGGCCGAAATCCAGGTTGCGCTGCAGGAAGCTGTGGCCGAGATAACCCATCTGGAGGGATTGGAAACCAAAGCCATCATGCGCACCGGTACGGTCTTTACCATCGACAACCGCAATTGGGAGTTGCGCGATCAGAGCGAGATCACCCGCCGCCTGTCGCAATCGCGCGCCATCGCGCTCGATATGGAGAGCGCTACGATCGCTGCAAACGGCTTCCGTTTCCGCGTCCCCTACGGCACCCTGCTCTGCGTTTCCGACAAGCCGCTGCACGGCGAACTCAAGCTCCCCGGCATGGCCTCGGACTTCTATCGCACGCAGGTCAACCGCCATCTGCTGATCGGTCTCAAGGCCATGGAAATCCTGCGCAATCAGCCTGTTGAAAGGCTGCACTCCCGCAAGTTGCGGTCCTTTGCCGAAACGGCTTTCCAATAAAGGAGGGCGCCTCCTGGCGCCCTCTCACAAACCTGACAATCTTGCCTCAGCCTTTGAGCGCCAGGCTCTCATTGGCAGTGATCGCGGTCATGTTCACGATGCCGCGGCTGGTCACCGAAGGTGCCAGAATATGGGCCGGGTTTCTTGTACCCATCAGGATCGGGCCGACCGGAAGCGCATTGTTCAATTCCTTGAGCAAGGTCATGGAAAGATTCGCACTTTCAAGGTTCGGGAATACCAGCAGGTTGGCTTCGCCCTTCAGCACAGAGTCGGGAACGTAGCGCTCGCGCAGCCCCTGGTTCAGCGCCAGATCGCCCTGCATTTCGCCCTCCACGATGAGGTCGGGCGCAACAAGCTTGAGCTTGTCGTAGGCCGTTTTCATCTTGTCCGACGTTGTCCCCTCGCGCGAACCGAAATTCGAATAGCTCAGCAGTGCAGCCTTGGCCTCGATATTGAACCGCTTGAGATGGTCGCGCGCCTGCAGGGTAATCGAGACGATTTCATCGGCGCTCGGATCCATGTTCACATACGTATCGGCAAGGAAGAACGCCCCGCGCGGCATGATGAGCATGGAAAGAGCAGAAACGTCGGAAACGCCGTCGGACAGCCCGACGACCGATTTTATGTCGCGCACGTGCTTGATGTAGCGACCCTGCAGCCCACAGATCAGGCCATCGGCATCACCACGTTTGACGGCAAGTGCGCCAATGATCGTGGTATTGGTCCGCACGATCGTCCGCGCCGTGTCGGGAGTGACACCCGAACGCCCGACAAGCGAATGGAACTCGGCAACATATTCCTTGTAGCGCGGATCGTCCTCGGGATTGATGATCTCGAAATCCTTGCCCGGCGTCAGTTGCAGCCCGAACCGTTCGATACGCTGTTCAATGACGAACGGCCGCCCGATGAGAATGGGCTGCGCAATCCCCTCCTCGAGTACAACCTGAGTGGCTCGCAACACGCGTTCATCTTCACCGTCGGCAAAGGCAATACGCTGACCGGCACCTTTGGCGCGCTCGATCATCGGCTTCATCACCATGCCCGAGCGGAAGACGAACCGGTTCAGGCTGTCCTTGTAGGCGTCGAAATCGGCTACGGGACGCCGCGCCACGCCCGTGTCCATGGCGGCCTTTGCCACAGCCGGCGCGATACGCAAAATGAGACGCTGGTCGAACGGATTGGGAATAAGATAGTCCCTGCCGAACGTCGAAGGTGCACCCGGCACGGACTCGAGCACCGGCTCGTGCGCCAGCTTGGCGATGGCGTGCGCGGCCGCGGCCTTCATCTCCTCGTTGATCGTGGTTGCGCCGACATCGAGCGCTCCACGGAAGATGAACGGGAAGCACAGGACGTTGTTGACCTGATTAGGATAGTCGGATCGCCCTGTGCAGATCATGGCGTCCGGACGCTCCTCAATGGCGATCTCGGGCATGATTTCCGGCACCGGATTGGATAGCGCCAGGATCAGGGGATTTTCCGCCATGTCCTTGAGCATCTCACGCTTGAGCGCCCCGGCTGCGGAAAGGCCGAGGAAGATATCGGCACCTTCCATGACCTCGGCAAGGGATGTCTTGTCGCTGTCCTGAGCGAAAGCCCCCCGCCAACGATCGACGGAGTTGTCGCGCCGCGTCGTCACCAGCCCCTCGCGGTCGGCGACCCATATGTTTTCCCTCTTCGCACCCACCGCCATCAGCATATTCAGGCAGGCAATGGCTGCCGCGCCGGCACCGGAGGTGCAAATCTTGACCTTGGAAATGTCCTTGCCGGCAATCTTGAGCCCGTTGAGGACTGCAGCCGCAACGATAATCGCCGTGCCGTGCTGATCGTCGTGAAAAACCGGAATCGGCATGCGCTCACGCAGCGCTTCCTCAATCTCAAAACAGTCCGGAGCCTTGATGTCTTCGAGGTTGATACCCCCGAACGAGGGCCACATCGGCGCGACGGTTTCGATGAACTTCTTGGGATTCTGCTCGTCGATTTCAATGTCGATCGAGTCGATGCCGGCAAATTTCTTGAAGAGGACCGACTTGCCTTCCATGACCGGCTTGGATGCCAGGGCGCCGATATTGCCCAGGCCGAGAACCGCGGTACCGTTGGAAATCACCGCAACCAGATTGCCTCGCGACGTATACAGCGCCGCCGTTTCAGGATCGGCCGCGATTTCCTCGCACGGCGCCGCAACGCCCGGTGAATAGGCAAGCGCAAGATCGCGTTGGTTGGCCAATGGCTTGATCGGGGCAATCTCGATCTTGCCGGGCTTTGGATAGCGGTGGAAATGCAGCGCAGCTTCTTTAAGCGCCTTTTGCGGATCGCGCGGTTCTTCCGTCATGCCGTCTCCTCGGATTAGCGGCGAGATACGTGCCACCAATCGCGACAAAATGGAAGGCTTGCAAAGCTAACTTTTCCGCGCCGGGCAAATCGCCGCTCTCAGGTGGCCCGCAGCGTCAAAATTCAGGCCGCCAGCCCGGGTTCAAGATTGCTCTCCCGCCCGGCGGGCCTCAGCGCATTCGCCAGCACGAGGAACGAAGACAATTTCATCGGCGCAGCGAAAAGATAGCCTTGAGCGAAAACCACGTTCTTGGACCGAAGATAGAGCGCCTGTTCCTGAGTCTCGACGCCTTCTGCGATGATGTCGATATCGAGTTCCCTGGCCATCGATATCAGTCCATCGACCACCGGCACGGGTTGGGCAGCGTCTCTTATCATCTCAACGAAAATCTTGTCGATCTTGATGATGTCGATGCCAAGCGTTTGCAGATACGCCAGATTTGAGTGCCCGGTGCCCGCATCATCCATGGCGATCCGAACACCCAACTTGTGCATAGCCGTCATGACTCGGTTTGCAGCGTTACGATCATCCAGCGGGCGGCGCTCCGTGATCTCGAAGACCAGTTGCCGATAAGAAATGCCGCTGCCCTCGAAGACCGACTGAATGTCCTCCACGATCGACCCATCGCGAAAATGGCCCTCGAACAGGTTGATCGAAACCTTGAAGTCCGCAACCTCGCGGCAGATATCCTCAAGGTCGTAGCGGACCTGCTCCATAAGGCTCAGCGTCATGGGGATGGCCAGGCCAGACATTTCGGCGTAGTCAATAAATGCACCCGGCGGAATAACCTCGCCACTTTTCTTCACCCACCGAATGAGAACCTCGCACCCGATGAGCTTCCCGGTCTTGAGATTCATGACAGGTTGATAATAGGGCTTCATTTCCCCCGCGATTATCGCCCGCTCCAGATCGAAAGCAACGATATCGGCCTTGCGAGTGTATTGAATAGCGAGAACCAGAATCAGCGCACCCAGAAAGCATGCAGCTATCGTGAACCCGATATCGAGGGGCGAATAGTCCGAACGGACTTCGGAAAACGAAACGCCAGCTTCGGCCTTGAGAGGAATTTCGCCGGCGAACGATCGCGCGAACAGGTATTCGTCCCGGCCCGTTCCCTGGCCGATCCGTTCGTCACCACGCAGTAGGATTGAGGTGCCGCTGGTCAGGGCCACCTGCAGATAGCTGATCTGCCCCAGCAGCGGAACATCGTTGCGCATGAGCATCGGCGAGGCCAGAACGAGCGCAGATACAGCGCGTTCGCGCCCAAATGCCTGGGTTATCTTGAGCAGGGGCGCATCATTGCCGTCGACCTTTATAACGCTCAGCGTTTCAGTATGGCCCGGAATCGTAAGATTTTCAGAAAGCACACGATATTGCACAGCTTTGCCGAACGCCGAGCAGTATTGCACGCCATCATTGTTTTCCACGAGCACTTGTCGCAGAAAGGGATTGGATCCCAACTCGCTGTTCACGTTGTCCACGAAGGTCGCCGCGCACAGCGAAGGACTGTTTGCCAGAATGCGTCGGAGCGATTGAATGCCCTCCTGAACAGTCAGCTGGGAATCGTGAGTGATGGCGTCGACCGTCGTCTGCAGCGCTGTTGTTTCGCGCGCCTTGACGTATCCGTCGATCACATGATCAACCGCAACGACCGGCAGAAACGCCAGCAGTGCAACGACAAGCAGCACAATTTGTGAAAAACGCGATCGCAAAAAAATGCCCGGAAGTATCGAACCCTCAAATTCGATCCTACCGGGCAAGACTTTAACTGCGCATTAAATCCGGCGGGCGCACGCTAATCTATCAGGCGTTCTTCTTGTCCGCCGGCAAATTGAGCCGCAGGTGAAGCTCGCGCAATTGCCTGGGCGACGCATCGTTGGGCGCTCCCATCAACAGATCTTCTGCCTGCTGGTTCATCGGGAACAGTGTGATTTCGCGCAGGTTCTGCACACCACACAAAAGCATCACGATCCGATCAATACCAGCTGCCATGCCGCCATGGGGAGGCGCGCCGTACTGGAAGGCACGGTACAGTCCTCCAAACCGGTCTTCGACGTCCTGACGCGACAGCCCCACCTTCTCGAAGGCGGCAACCATGGTTTCGGGCTCCTGATTACGGATCGAGCCCGATGCTATTTCAAAGCCGTTGCAAACCGCGTCGTACTGATAGGCCTTGATGGACAGGGGATCCTCGTTATCCAGCGCCTCACGACCGCCTTGGGGCATCGAGAAGGGATTGTGCGCGAACTCGAGCTTCTTTTCCTCTTCGTCCCATTCGTAGAACGGGAAATCGACGATCCAGCACAGCGCATAGCTGTCGAGATCGAGAAGTTCGAGATCGATGCCGACCTTGGTACGAGCCGCTCCGGCAAAGCCGTGGAATTTGGCCGGCACGCCGCAGACGAAAAACACCGCATCGCCGTCCTTGAGGCCGAGTTGGGCACGAATGGCATCAGTGCGCTCTTCCCCGATGTTCTTGGCGATCGGCCCAGAACCGGCGCCATCCTTGAAAAAGATGTAACCCAGGCCCGGCTGCCCCTCGCCCTGCGCCCAGGCGTTCATGCGGTCGCAAAATGCGCGCGATCCGCCCGTCGGCGCAGGAATGGCCCATACCTCAACTTTGGGGTCGCCTGCGATCTGGTTGGCAAACACCTTGAATCCAGAATCCCGGAAATGCTCAGTAACGTCATCCATCTCGATCGGATTGCGCAGATCAGGCTTGTCCGACCCATACTTCCGCATCGCCACATCGTACGGAATGCGGGGGAACTCTTGAGTAACTTTCTTACCCTCGGCAAATTCCTCGAACACGCCGCGAATGACGGGCTCCATGGTGTCCCAGACCTCTTCCTGGGTCACAAAGCTCATTTCGACGTCAAGCTGATAGAACTCCCCCGGCAGACGATCGGCGCGCGGGTCCTCGTCGCGGAAGCACGGTGCGATCTGAAAATACCGGTCGAACCCGGCGACCATGAGCAACTGCTTGTACTGCTGGGGTGCCTGGGGCAGCGCGAAGAACTTGCCCGGGTGGATACGGCTGGGCACGAGAAAGTCGCGTGCGCCTTCGGGTGAAGAAGCAGTCAGGATCGGTGTCGAGTATTCGCCAAAGCCGATCTCGTTCATGCGGCGACGCATGTCGGCAATAATCCTGGAGCGCTTGACGATATTGGCGTGCAACGTCTCACGGCGCAGATCGATGAAGCGATAGCGAAGGCGAGTATCTTCAGGATAGTCCGGCTCACCGAACACCGGCAGGGGAAGCTCTGCGGATTTGCCCAGCACTTCGATCTCGCGAATGAAAACCTCGATCTCGCCGGTCGGCAGATTCTTGTTCGTGGTTTCAGGCGTACGCGCCTTGACCTCGCCGTCCACGCGAATGACCCATTCAGCCCGAACGGTTTCCGCCAGCTTGAAAGCGGGCGAGTCCGGATCGATCACACACTGGGTCAATCCGTAATGGTCGCGCAAATCCAGAAACAGCAGCCCGCCATGATCTCGAATGCGATGCACCCATCCTGACAGTCGGGCGGTAGAGCCGACATCTGCCTTTTTGAGCTGGGCACAGGTGTGCGAACGATAGCGATGCATCACAACAAGTCTTTCGAGAACGGAGTGAAAATTTGTGCCGGAAAAGCGCATGTGACGTGCCCAATGTCAAGCATGATGCGCCATGGCACTTTGCGGTGAGACAACAATGCTGATAACAGACATCCCATTATTTTTGAACTGGATACCGACTCAATGCAGGTCATCACTTCGACGCGGGCGCTGGAAGCGTTCTGCAAGGACGCTGCGACCTATGATTTCGTGACCGTCGATACCGAATTCTTGCGCGAAACGACATACTGGCCAAAGCTCTGCCTCATTCAGGCCGCCACCGCGGACCGTGCGGTTATCATCGATCCTCTGGCAGATGACATCGATCTCGCGCCGTTCGCCGAACTTCTTGCCGACCGGCATGTGACCAAAGTGTTTCATGCTGCGCGACAGGATATCGAAATCTTCGTAAAGCTGTTCGGCGTCGTCCCCCATCCCATCTTCGACACGCAGGTGGCCGCCAGCGTCTGCGGGCACGGCGATTCGGTGTCTTATGACAATCTGGTGCGTTCCGTGGTCGGCGAGCAGATCGACAAGAGTTCGCGGTTTACTGACTGGTCGCACCGCCCACTGACCGAAAAACAACTCAATTACGCTCTGGCCGACGTCACCCATCTGCGCGACATCTATACCCAGTTGCGAACCGAAATCGAAAAAACGCGTCGCGGCGCCTGGGTGGCCGATGAAATGGCCGTGTTGGAGAGTGTCGACACCTACGTCATTCAGCCCGAAGTCGCATGGAAGCGTGTAAAGGCCCGAGTCAACAAGCCCCGCGATCTGGCCGCGCTTCAGGCCATTGCGGCGTGGCGCGAACGCCGTGCCCAGGAAAACGATCAACCGCGTGGCCGGATCCTCAAGGACGACGCCATTGCTGAACTGGCTGTCCAGCGTCCAACGACACCCGACGCCTTCGAAAAGCTTCGGGCCGTGCCGCGAGGCTATGGTCGCTCATCGGCAGCTGGAGAATTGATCGCCATCATCAAATCGGTGGAGGCAGCGGACAAGTCGCGCCTGCCCAAGATCGCCGATCGCCCACGCGGTCCTTCGCCCAAGGGCGCAGTAGGCGATCTGCTTCGGGTCTGGCTCAAGGCCGTTGCCGACACTAATGGGGTCGCAACCCGCATTATCGCCAGTTCCGATGACATCGATGCAATCGTGCTTGACGACAATGCCGACGTTCCCGCCCTGAAGGGCTGGCGGCGCAAGCTGTTTGGGGAAAAAGCGTTGGCTATCAAACATGGACGCATGGCCCTTGCCGCAACCCGCAAGGGTGTGGTTGAAGTGACTGTGGATCTGGCCGAGTAAGGGTCAATCGACCCTTATCGTTCCATCCTTGAAACCCGCCTCCGTCGCGAGTTGGCGTTGGCGCCCGCGCATTCGGTCGCCGTCCAGAAATGCCAGATCGGCCGGCAGGTGCAATTCCAGTGTCTTGCCATCGACCGAGAACCGGGTACGCGGCAAAATTCCCGGCATGGCGGCCGCCAGCGGGTAAGCGACCCGAAAATAGGCCGCAATCAGTCGCGCCCGCGGGCCCAAATCCTTGCCTGAAAGTTCAAGCAATTTGGCATTGGTGCTCTTTTGCTTGAACCCCATGTAGCGGAACGCCAGGGTCTGGGCGAGAAAAGCCCGGCCGGCATGGCTGATCCCCACGATGTCGGAAAAAGCCACCATCTGGATGCTCTGTTCGCCCCGATAGTCCGGATGCGCCCTCCAACCTATGTCGGAAATATAGCACGCCGCCTTGCGCAACCTTTCTTCGTCGGTGCTTTCCTGAACACCGATCAGATTGAAAAGCGCCTCGCTCCCATCAATGAGGTCACCCGAAAATTCCGGTGCCCGTGATCGCAGCATCGAAATTTCTTCCGCAGCCTGTAGCAGCGGATCGATTTCCTTTTCCGGATCTCCGAG
Source organism: Pelagibacterium sp. (assembly GCF_965249125.1). Taxonomy (GTDB): domain Bacteria; phylum Pseudomonadota; class Alphaproteobacteria; order Rhizobiales; family Devosiaceae; genus Pelagibacterium. Next base: position 1,448,871 of record NZ_OZ252217.1, on the reverse strand, counting down.
CCTGTCGTAAAGGTAGCCCTCGCGAACGCCCTGCGCCGAAAAGACGACCTCTTCGAACCCACCAGTTCGCAGGACCTCCGCCAGCACGGCGGCGCCGTAAGGCAAGAGATCCTTCCGCGACCCGGAAACCGTTTCGATCCCCTTGACCAGCTTCTTGTCGCCGTTGCCCTCAATCAGGGCATCGCAAAGCGGCAGGATATCGGCCGTCCGAACCACGTAGTCCTGCACCATATGCAATGGATAGTTGCACCGGGCCTGATGCAGCTTCGCCAGCGCACGCCATGTCCCGCCAATGGCCGCAAACGTCTTGTATTTCCCGCGTTCCAGCAGTTTCGACGATTTGAGACGGTCCTTGATGATGCCTGACGCCTTGCTCGGGGTCATCTGTGTATCGTCCTGAAGGCGAATAACCCCGAGTTCGTGGGTCTCTCCACCGGTGTCGTGACCGCCGTCCACCATGGCCAGTTCCAGGCTTCCGCCGCCTAGATCACCCACGACTCCCATGAACTCTGGCATCCCCGATACCAGTCCCAGGGCCGCATAATGGGCCTCTTCGGCGCCGCTGAGCACCCGCACCGGCACACCGATGATATCTTCGACGGCCCGCGCAAATTCAGGCCCGTTTTCCGCCTCTCGAGTTGCCGAGGTTGCAATGGCGTAGATGTCGCCGACCTCGGTCAGGCGGGAGACAAGTGCGAACCGCCGGATCGCCTTGAGTGCGCTGGCCATCGAGGTTTCAGCCAACCGTCCCGTTGCCGCGACCCCGCGCCCAAGCGTGCTGGACGATTTTTCGTTGTAAAGAACGGTCAGGGCGCGCGCGAGGCGCTCATAGACGACTAGGCGCACGGAGTTCGAGCCGATGTCGAGCACCGCGACGGGTTTGGCGCCAGAGAGGCGCCCCTGCCCGGCGGGATCGGATTCAAGGCTCCAAAATCGAATCAAAGATCATTGTCCTCGTCGTCGCTGTCCCCGTGCAACGCGCTGCCGCGCCCTGACAGAGACGGATTGGTCATGAAATAATCATGGGCATTGAAGGATTCCTCGCCCTCGCCCGGCGTCATACGCTGCGCCGTACCGTCAGGCAGGACTTCCCAGCTTTGCTGGTTGTCGCGAAGATTGGCCACCATGATACGGTCCAGAATCTGCCTGTGAACGGTCCGGTTCTTTATGGGTACCAGCGTTTCGACGCGCCAGTCCAGATTTCGCGGCATCAGGTCAGCCGACGAGATGTAGACCGCAGCATCCCGAGATGGCATCTCGCCGCCATTGCCAAAGCAATAGATGCGTGAATGTTCAAGGAAGCGCCCAACGATCGACTTGACGCGGATATTTTCCGAGAACCCAGGAATCCCCGGCCGCAGACAGCATATCCCGCGCACGATCAGCTCGATCCTGACCCCGGCCTGGCTCGCGTCGTAAAGCGCATCGATCAGGTCAGGATCGACCAGCGCATTGCACTTGAACCATATGGCGGCGGGCTGCCCCCGCCTTGCCAGATCGATTTCGGCGGCGATGTGCTCCATCAATGTCGCGCGCAGCGAGAACGGCGAAATCGCAATGGCTTCCAGTTCGCTGGGACGTGCATATCCCGTGATGAAATTGAAGACCCGCGCCACGTCACGCGTGATAATGGGATCGGCAGTGAAGTAGGAAAGATCGGTATAAATCTTGGCCGTCACAGGGTGATAGTTGCCCGTACCGACATGGCAATATGATACCAGTTTGCCCTTCTCACGCCGCACGACCTGGCTAAGCTTGGCATGGGTCTTGAGTTCAATGAACCCAAAGACGACCTGTACGCCCGCCCGTTCGAGATCGCGCGCCCAGCGGATGTTGGCTTCCTCGTCGAACCGGGCCTTGAGTTCGACGAGGGCGGTCACCGATTTGCCCATCTCGGCAGCCGCGATCAGTGCCTTGACGATGGGTGAGTCCTTGGAGGTCCGGTAAAGCGTCTGCTTGATGGCCACGACATCAGGATCGCGCGCCGCCTGGGCGACAAATTGCGCGACGACGTCGAAACTCTCGTAGGGATGGTGGACGACGATGTCCTTTTCCTGGATTGCGGCAAAGCAATCGCCATGATGGTCGCGAATACGCTCAGGGAAACGGGCGTGGTAGCGTGGAAACTTCAGTTCCGGCCGGTCCAGGTCACAAATCTTGCCCGCATCGGCGAGCGCCATGAAACCTTCAACCTCGAACGTATCCTCGGCCGAAATCCCCAGTTCCTCGGCAATGAGCCGCTTGAGCGAGCGCGGCATGGATCGTTCGATTTCCAAACGGATCACCTGCCCCCGGCGACGCTGGCGCAGTGCCGATTCGAACTCAACGACCAGATCGGCGGCCTCGTCATCGATTTCGATTTCACTGTCACGGACAATGCGAAACGAGCCGTGCCCGACGATGTTGTAGCCCGGGAATATCTTGTGGAAGAACAACTGGACCATCGTCTCGACGGTCACCATCTCCACCTGCCGGTCCGAAATGGCCTTGGTGGGCAGCTTGATAAAACGATCCAGGTTCGAGGGCACCCTCACCAGCGCCGTCAGGCGCGAATTATCCGTCGCCCGATCCAGCTGGAAGGCCAGAGAAAACCCCAGATTGGGAATGAATGGAAAGGGGTGGGCCGGGTCGATGGCTATAGGGGTCAGTACCGGAAAGATCTCTTCCCGGAAGATTTTTTGCAGGAACTCCACCTGCTCGGGTGTCAGATCGGCGGCTTCGAGCAGGACGATATTCTGCTCGAACAGTTCCTCGCGTATCGACTGCCATTGATCTTGCTGTTCGAGATGCAGATGCTGGGCAAGCGTGGTGATCTCCTCGATCTGTTCGCTCGGCGTCATGCCGTCAGCGCTCTCTCGCGGAAGACCCGCACGCAGTTGCCCCTTGAGACCCGCCACGCGGACCATGAAGAATTCATCGAGGTTGTTCGCGGAGATCGAAACGAATCGTAATCTTTCCAGCAGGGGATGATTGGGGTTGGCGGCTTCCTCGAGCACTCGCATATTGAACTGCAGCCAGCTCACCTCGCGGTTTACGAACCGTGCCGGGCTCGTGCGCAACGCCTCGATATCGGGCGCAGCCTCATCAGTGGAGTGCTGTTCATGGGCCATATCGTCCATTCATCACCTTTTCAGTTCGGCTAGCGTTCCGAGCGGATTGCAAGCGCCTCGGCCGCAAAGGCCCGCGTGATAGCCCGGCCGCGCGACAGCGACAGCTTGTCGAGCAGCTCGACCAAAGCAACAACTTCTTCCGACGAGCGTTCCATACGGCTCACCAGGTAGGAGATTACTTTCGGATCGACCGACAACTGCCTGTCGGCGAACAATTTCACGAACATCTGCGACAACAAGATGTCATCTGGGGCAGTGAGCGAAAAGTGCGCGGCCAATCTGGCGCGCGATTTGACGTCGTTCGTCCGGTACGGCCATTCGGCGACCTGCGTTCTGGCCGTCATCAGAATAGGTCGCTCGTCGCGCATCGACTGGTTGAGCAGATGAAAAAGTTCAGCCTCTTCATACGCGTTCCGATCCAAATCTTCCACCAGCACCGGCTGCTGTCCGCCCCCGACCGCAAGCGCCTCGACATTGTCGGGGCCGGCGATCACAGCATCGGAACGGTTGGCCCATATCCCGGCAAGGTGGGATTTTCCCGACTTGGCAGCGCCGACAAGCAAGGTCATGGGCGCCACCCAGGCCGGAAAGGCCATAACGTGGGCAAAAGCCATCTCATTGCCGGCGCAGACCATGAAATCATCCTCGGTCTGAGCAACATCATGCCCAAGATCGAGAATAAGCTGTTCCTTTGTCAGCGAGGACAAAGAACTAGGAGATTTCTTTTGGGCTTGCATCGGCGCCAGCCTCTTGCGGTGCGATCATTGCCGCCGTCTGGGAATCGTAGAGAGGACTCTGTTTGTACTTGCGAACGGCCCAGCGAACCAGAACGCCACAGATGGCCGCAAGGGGCACGGCAATCAAGACCCCAAGCGCGCCAAACAGGACGGCAAAGGCAAAAAGCGAGAACATCAGCCACACCGGATGAACCCCGATGCTCGATCCGACGAGCTTGGGATACAAAATGTTGCCTTCCAGAAACTGGCCGAACAGGAATATAGCCAGAATCACAGCCATCATCGGCCATTCGGGCCAGAACTGCACAAGGGCAATGCCCATCGAAAGAACGAAGCCGATCAAGGCTCCGACATAGGGGATGAAGCTGAAAAGACCCGCCATCAGCCCGATGGCAAGGCCGAAGCTCAACCCGGCCAGCGAGAGCGTTAATGCATAATAGACCGCCAATATCCCCACCACAGCCCCCTGCCCGCGCACGAAACCCGCAAGGGCGACGTCCATGTCCTTGAACAACGCGTGCATCTCGGCCCGGTGCGCCGGAGGAAAGAGACTATCGACACTGTCCACCATCCGGTCCCAATCGAGCAGCAGATAGAACGCGACGACCGGCGTTACGATCACTACGCCGATCGTGTTGATGATGCTCATGGACTGCTGCATCACCTGTCCGGTAAATCCGGTGAGCATGCCAATGCCGTCGGCAAACATCTGTTCGATGCCGCGTTCGAGCTCCTGCATGCGATCCGGGCCTAGCCATTGCTCAAGTCGCGGGATCATGTTTTCCACAAACACCTGCAATTGCTGAACATAGCTCGGAATGTTGCGCGCCAATCCGAACGCCTGCTGAAGCAGCAGCGGCACGATCAGCAAAAACACGGCCATGAGCGCCAGCATTGCCAGTACCATCACGATAAGCGTTGCAAACCCACGGTGGACCTTCCGGCTCTGGAGCCAATCGACGAACGGGTTGAGCAGATAAGCCAGCGTGATGCCGAGCACGAATGGCAGCAGGATGCCGCGGAACACCCACAACATCACGCCCAGAACGACAAACAGTCCAATCCAGAACGTAATCTGGTTCCTCAGTGACATGGCAGTCCTTGCGCGTAGCGTTGTGAGCCGGTATCAGCCTTCCGAAATATAGAGCCCAACCGGGCCGATCAACGTTAATCTGATGCCGCCCTTTCCTGAGGGCGCCTCACAGGGATGGCGTATTCAAATGGCCGACGACACAAACCTGCCCGCCAATGGCCTTTCCTACAAGCAGGCCGGAGTCGATATCGACGCTGGAAACGCGCTCGTCGAGGCTATAAAGCCCGCCGTCAAGTCGACCCGCCGTCCCGGCGCCGATGGCGAGATCGGTGGCTTTGGCGGGCTGTTTGACTTGAAGGCGGCCGGATTTACCGATCCGGTTCTTGTCGCCGCCAACGATGGCGTTGGCACCAAGCTTCGAATCGCCATTGAAGCCGGTATCCACGATACCGTCGGCATCGACCTCGTCGCCATGTGCGTCAACGATCTGGTCGTTCAGGGCGCCGAACCACTGTTCTTTCTCGATTACTTCGCCACCGGCGCGCTCGACGTCGCGCAGGGCGCCGCCATTGTCGAAGGCATCGCCGAAGGGTGCCGTCAGGCCGGATGTGCACTGATCGGGGGGGAAACCGCTGAAATGCCCGGCATGTATCACGGTGGCGATTACGACCTCGCAGGCTTTGCCGTCGGCGCCGCCGAGCGTGGAAGCCTCCTGCCCCGGACCGATATCGGCGTCGGTGACAAGCTGGTCGCCATTGCATCGTCCGGCGTTCACTCCAACGGCTATTCGCTGGTGCGAAAGATCGTGGAGATGTCCGGTCTTACCTGGTCCGATCCCGCACCCTTTGCGCCTGAAACCAGCCTTGGTGCCGCGCTGCTCGTGCCGACGAAAATCTACGTCAAGCCTCTGCTCGACGCGATCCGGTCCGGATTGGACATCAAGGCGCTGGCCCACATTACCGGCGGCGGGTTTCAGGAGAATATTCCCCGCGTCCTGCCAAAGACACTGGCCGCCCGCGTCGATCTCGATTCCGTGTCGACGCCGAAGGTCTTTGGCTGGCTCGCCAAACAGGGCGGGATTGCCGAGCGCGAAATGCTGCGCACCTTCAATTGCGGCGTCGGCATGTTGGTTGCCGTCGGCGCCGAGGATGCCGAAGCGCTGGTCACCAGGCTCGAGAGCCACGGCGAAACCGCGAGCATTGTCGGCGAGCTGATCGAGCGCAGCGGCGATGCCGTCGAATTTGCAGGCGCCCTGTCCCTATGAGCGACAAAAAACGCGTCGCCGTGCTGATTTCAGGACGCGGCTCGAACATGACCGCTTTGATAGATGCAGCGAAAACGCCCAATTATCCCGCTGAGATCGTAGGCGTCTTTTCCAATCGCGCTGCGGCACAGGGTCTTGAAACGGCCCGCTCGCAGGGAATCGAAGCGGCCAGTTTGGCGCAAAGCAGTTTCGAGAGCCGTCTCGATTTCGAAAATGCCTTGACGGGCATTCTGGAAGGCTGGGCGGTCGATTATGTCTGCCTGGCCGGCTTCATGCGCATCCTTACGCCAGAATTCACTACGCACTGGCTGGGCAAGGCAATCAACATCCACCCCTCGCTGCTCCCGGCCTACAAGGGTCTCGATACCCATGCGCGGGCGATATCCGATGGCGTACTGGAAGCTGGATGCACCGTTCATTTCGTGACGCCGGGCCTCGATGAGGGACCCGCAATCTTGCAGGCAAGGGTGGCTGTTCAGCCCGGCGATACTGCCGAAACGCTTGCCGCCCGCGTGCTGGTCGAAGAACACAGGCTCTATCCCGAGGCTCTGCGGCTGCTCGCATCAGGCGCCGTAACCTATCAGGACTGATGTCAAAATCGGGTCGCTTACATCACCCGATTTGATACCTGTCATTTCCATAACTGCTTCGACATCGCGCTGGCGAAGGCGTAGCGTCGTTCTTTCCTATTTATTGGCATGAAATTATGGCGACACGCGACTGGTTCTGGATATTCCTTCTCGGTGGAATCTGGGGTTTTTCCTTCATTTTCAACGCAATCCTGATCCGCGAGCTCGGCCCGCTCTGGGTGTCGGCTCTGCGCGTGTGCATCGGCGCGCTGGGCTGCTGGGTGGCGCTGTTCGTCATGCGCAAGCCCATACCGCGCGACCCAGTTCTCTGGCTAAAGCTCGGCGCTCTGGGCTGGCTGGCCTATTCCATCCCATTTGCCCTCTATCCCCTGGCCCAAGGGAGCCTCGCAAGTGGAGTCGCGGCGATCATCAACGCCCTGACCCCGATCATGACGGTTATCATCTCGTTGTTCTTCCGTGACGGGGAGCGAGCCAGCGTGCTCAAGTTCGTCGGCGTGGTTTGCGGGTTTACCGGCGTGGCAATTCTTGCCTCTCCAGCCCTCGGCAGCGGCGGGAATTCGCAGCTGTGGGCCATTGCGGCCTGCCTGGGCGCGACCGTCTGCTATGCGCTCTCGCTCAACATCACCCGCAGCTTCAAGTCGGTGGAACCGACAGCCTTTGCCGTCATGGCTCTTTCGGGCGCAGGGCTGAGCTCGGCTGTGGTGGCATTTGCGATTGAGGGAGCCCCTGTCATCACATTGCCCGAAACCTGGCTGGCCGCCCTGGGAATCGGGCTGGTGGCCACGACGTTCACCTTCATCATCATGTATCGCATCCTTCCCCGTATCGGAGCGACCAACTTCTCGACGGTGACCTTCATAGCTCCCGTTTCAGCCATCATATTCGGCTTCGTGCTGCTCGGGGAAATCATTCTGCCAACCCACCTCATAGGCATGCTGGCCATCTTCATCGGCCTTCTGATGATCGACGGCCGCCTGCCCCGCTTGTTGGGGATGCGCTCCCGCGCTGCCAATTAGCTTCGCGTCGGCTGAACCGGATCCCCCGGATTGGGCGGAATTTCCGGCTCGGGCGGATGCGGTATGGGATCGGTTGGATCGGGGATCGGACTATCGGGCGGCGGCGGCACCGGATCCGGGTTCGGCCCGGGAATCGGCGGAACGGGATCGGGGTTGGGAATGGGGTTGTCGGGTGGCGGGTTGGTCATGGCGACCTCCTTTCCCATCCAACGGCAACCCCGTCACCTGTGTTCCCTATTTATTCCAGCCCCAGCTTGGCTTTCAGGATTTCGTTGACCGCCTGCGGATTGGCCTTGCCACCGGTCTGCTTCATGACCTGGCCGACGAACCACCCCAAAAGGCCGGGCTTGGTCTTGACCGCTTCGACCTGGCCGGGATTGCCGGCGATGATCTCATCGACGATCTTTTCGATCGCGCCGGTATCGCTCACCTGCTTCATGCCGCGCGATTCGACCAGTTCGGCCGGATCGCCACCCTCGGTCCACACGATCTCGAACAGGTCTTTGGCGATCTTGCCCGAAATCTCGCCCTTGGAGATCAACTCCACGATGCCGCCGAGCTGGTGGGCATCCATGGGACTGTCGTCGATGGAAAGCCCCTCCTTGGAGAGACGCCCGAAAAATTCGTTGATGACCCAGTTCGCGGCCAACTTGCCGTCACGTCCTCTCGCGACATCCTCGTAAAAATCGGCATAGCGCCGGTCCGAGACCAGCACCGACGCGTCGTAATGGGTAACGCCATAATCGGCTACCAGACGGGCACTCTTTTCGTCGGGCAACTCCGGCAGGTTCTCGGCCAGCATCGCGATGAACGCATCGTCGAATTCGAGCGGCAGCAGATCGGGATCGGGGAAATAGCGATAGTCATGCGCTTCTTCCTTGGACCGCATCGACCGGGTGGCGCCGGTCTTTGGATCGTAAAGCCGCGTTTCCTGGTCGATCACCCCGCCATCCTCCAGAATGTCGATCTGGCGGCGCGCTTCATATTCGATCGCCTGACCTGCGAAACGGACCGAGTTGACGTTCTTGATCTCGCAGCGCGTACCGAATTCGCCGCCCGGACGACGAACCGAAACGTTGATATCGGCGCGCATCGAACCCTGCTCCATATTGCCGTCGCAGGTGCCAAGATAGCGCAGGATTGTGCGCAGCTTGGAGAGATAAGCTTTCGCTTCGTCCGACGAGCGCAGATCGGGCTTTGAGACGATCTCCATGAGGGCCACGCCCGAGCGGTTGAGATCGACAAAGCTCATGTTTGGATGCTGGTCATGAATCGACTTGCCGGCGTCCTGTTCGAGATGCAGCCGTTCGATGCCGATCTCGACCTCACCGTCTTCACCGAGGTCGAGCATCACCTTGCCCTCGCCAACGATCGGGTCCTTGAACTGGGAAATCTGGTAGCCCTGAGGAAGATCGGGATAGAAATAGTTCTTGCGGTCGAACACCGAGCGCTTGTTGATCTGGGCCTTAAGCCCCAGCCCCGTGCGCACGGCCTGGCGCACGCATTCCTCATTGATGACCGGCAGCATGCCAGGCATGGCGGCATCGACGAACGACACGTTGGAATTGGGCGGATTGCCGAATTCGGTGGACGAGCCCGAGAACAGCTTGGACTCCGATGTCACCTGGGCATGCACCTCCATACCGATGACCATTTCCCAATCGCCGGTGGCGCCGGAGATGAAATATTTCGGGGTGGGGGTGCGTGTATCGACCAGTGTCATGGAGGCGGGAACCTGCTTGATTGTTCAGGCGCAATTGTGCGCGGAAATATGATGTGGGGGATAAAACAATTGCCGCCGTCAAGCTAGTGGGCCGTGACCACCAATTGCTTTTCCATGCGTACTTTTTCAACGCGCTGGCCCAGCATGCGGGAGAATTTTATGCCCCGCCAGACGATCCCATACCCCTCGCGGGCGTAAAACCGGATTGCGCCGCCATTTTCCGCATGGGTTTCGAGCACGGCAACATCATGTCCCGCACGGAAAATATCCTGCTCCACGGCGGAAAGAATTGAACGGCCAATGCCGTTGCGTTGATGGGCCGGGATGACCCAGAGATCGGAAATATAATCGCTCATCGGTTCGCGAGCCCCCCAGCCGACGAGTTCGCCACCCTGCTCGGCCACGGTAATCGCGTCACTGGCTGTGATGCAGAACAGCTGGAACGACAGCTCGAGCGCGGCGCGTTCGGCGGCCATTCCCTCTTCGGATTCAGGGCTGATGATGTGGCGCATGCTCGAATCCCAGGACGCAAAAGCCAACTTGCCGAGCTTGTCGGCTTCGGCGATGGAGGCGCGGCGAAGGATCAGATTGTCGAGCATTTCCCTTGGCGCTCTATTTTTTCCGGGTCCGGGCAATGATGATGCCCTTTTCGTAGTTGATGTTCCAGTCAATTAATGTGCGCCAGAGCAATTCGGCCTGATCTTCGTCCAGATCGAGCTCAAGAGCCTGGGCCCGCCGTTTGGCGACGACCGCCTCGATCCGGGTAGGATCGTTGGCCTCGTGCGGGTCCGTCTTGATCTCTGCCATCCGGGTCACATAGGCATGCCGCTCGGCAAAAAGCTCGATCAGCGCATGATCGATCCGGTCGATCTCGGCGCGCACATCGTCCTTGGTTTCACAGTCGGCGGGCAGTTTTGTGGCGGTCATTGCGGTGTTCCCATTTTGGCAGTGATGCAGGTGTGCATCGGCGGACGACAATTTTCAACCACCCTGTTCGGCCACTTGCCTGTCCGGCTCCACGGGTTTAAGCAAACGCCTCATGTGTAATCTGTCTGAGCTCCGCTGAGGCCCGGCCGAACCAGGCTGGGCTGAAAATCGAACCCACCGGCTTCCCTGCGTTATGCGGGCGGCACGGTTTCGATCGGCTGGCGGTCCTTTCCGCCAAATTTGCAGACAGACTTTCATGGACATTTCCCGAGACGAACAGCGCGTGCTGCACGCGTTGGCACAGGGCGGCTACATCCAGCCGCTCAAGGACGCACGCGGCAAGATCGCCGACATCGAGTGCTACAACCGCGACGGCTGGCTCCTGACCCAGTGCGACATGGCGCTGTTCAAGAAGCTGCGCCGCCGCAAAACCATCGCCTCTCAGGATGGTGGCCCCTATCGGATAACCAGGCGGGGCGTGATGTTGGTGCGCGGGCAGACGGATAACCGTTGAGTAGCGCCGATGGACCGGCACGGCAAATCGCCCGCCGGTCCATCGGACCGCGGTTGTCGCAAAACTCAGAGACGGCATGGGGCGATGAACGCTCCGCATGTTTATTTAGTATATGAAGCGATCATCGCCCCACGCATCCGGGGTTTTGGGCTTATGGCGGCGTCTCGGGCTGGGGTTTGTCGTCCGGGATATTGGCATTTTTAGTGGGTCGGTTGGCGAACCGGGAAACCGGTGCCCACTTTCCCTGCCAACCTCCCGTCGGTGCCCCTCTCCCTTTCGGGAGTACGACGTGGAACGCCTGGTTCCTCGTCCGGCCATCCGTCCGCTTTGGGCCTTCCCTGCGGCGACCCGCATGGAACCCGGATCGGTCTCGCCGGAAGCTCGTATGCATCCTCGTCCCTGGCGACACCGTGAGGGGAGAATGGCATGGGGGTGATGGGGCGGGGATAAGATTTTTCGCAGCGCTTCCACCTTCACCCGCGTCATCCTCGGGCTTGACCCGGGATCTGCTGCGCCCGGCGAGCCGGTGAAGGGGTTGGGGACCGATGACGCGCCAAGGATCACCACTTCTGCCGCGCCTGCGGACGCCCTGCGGATCCCCGGGTCGAGCCCGAGGATGACGACGGGGGTGGGATGAGCGGCGGTGATGGAGCCGCCGGGGGGCGGGCCCGAGGATGACGAAGGGGGCCGGGGAGTGGTGGCGATGGAGCTGCGGGGGAGAGCCCCGCGATGACGCGGGTGGGTGAGCGGTGGCGGTGATGGGGTCGCGGGCGGAGCACCCGACGGGAGGGCGGACGGCTAGAGCATTTCAGCGCTTTCTTGAATCGCTTCAATTGCTCTAAGTCTTTGTTTTATCGCGCTTCCGAACCGGACAAGTGGTAGCCACTTATCCTGGAAGCGCTCTAATGCCGCGACGCTTCCGAAAGCGTCATCGCGATATGCTCCCATTCCTGAGAGACCGACGGCGCGGCGCGGCGTTTGCCCGAACGGCGATACCAGTAATCGGCATTGCCCATATCGGCTTCGATCCAGTGCAAAAGGGCGTGAACCCAATCGAAGGCTTCAACGCCCTCCATCTGAACGACGATCCGATGGGCTTCCTCCCATTCCGGCCCCATGCGGAATTCGCCCTTGCGGATCCACCACAGCGCCTGAAGCGGCATGCTGAGATCCTTGGGCGGGGCCGACCAATCCTGGGTGGTGAAGATATCGGACATGAGTTTCGTAGGTACCGGAAAACAGTTGAAGATGTCAGTTAGCCGCTAAGGGCCTTGAGCGCAACATGGTGACTCAGCGGGCCCGTGGGAAGACCCTGATGCCCAGGGGGCGCACGATGTCGGTCAACTGATCGGCGGAAACCTTGACGCCTTCGAAGCTGGTGAGCTGGGTCACGTCGAGGCCGAGCAGCGTCGCGTCGCGCAGATCGGCGTTGTCGAGGATGGCGCCGTTGAAATTGGCTTCGGATAGGTCAGAGCCGCGCATGTCGGCACTCGCGAGCGTTACCTGCCTCAGATCTGCCTGACGCAGGCTGCATTCGGAAAACATGCAGTCCTCAAGCCGCGCCTGCCGAAAACTCGACATATCGAGCTGGGTGCCGATGAACCGCACGCGGGACACCGCCACCCTGCCCGACGACTTGGCAAAACGCGCATCCTCGAAATCGGCCCCAGCCGCCTTGCAATGCTTGAAGGTGGCATCGAACAGGCTCGCCAGCCCGAATTTCGCCGTTGCCAGATTGCAGTTTTCAAATGTTGCGCCCTCAAAATCGGCGCGGGAGAAATCGCAGCCCTGCCGGGTTTCGGCATCGAAGAACGAGCAATTGGAAAATACGGCATCGGTGAAATTGGCGCCGCCGAACCGGGCCCGCTCGAAGGAACAGTTCTCAAATTTCGCACCGGCCAGCTCGGCGTCGGTCAGATGGGCGTCGCGGAAAACGCAATGGCGCGCATGAAGCGCGCCATCGAGGAGATCGGACCAGTCGATCGCCGACAGGTCGGCGTTCTCGACAGGCTTTTTCGCAAGGATCAGCTCTTCGAGCAGACCCTGGGTCATCACCACCATTTGGCCGGGGCCAGCTCGAGCGCGGCGGATTTTTCGATAACGCGGCCGGCGGCGAACAGCGTTTCCTCATCGAACGGCTTACCGATCAGTTGCAGCCCGAGCGGCAGCCCCTGCCCGTCCTTGCCGGCGGGAACCGCGATGCCCGGCAGGCCGGCCATGTTCACGGTGACCGTGAAGATATCGTTGAGATACATCTTGACCGGATCGGCGTGCAACTCCTGATCGGCGATGCCAAAGGCGGCCGACGGGGTGGCCGGGGTCAGGATGGCATCGACGCCCGCGTTGAAGGCATCCTCGAAATCGCGCTTGATGAGCGTGCGCACCTTCTGGGCCCTGACGTAATAGGCATCGTAATAGCCGGCCGAAAGCACATAGGTGCCGATCATCACGCGGCGCTTGACCTCGCGGCCGAACCCTTCGGCGCGGGTCAACTCGTACATGTCGGCGATGTCCTTGCCCGAAACGCGAAGGCCGTATTTGACGCCGTCATAACGCGCCAGATTGGACGAGGCTTCGGCGGGCGCGACGATGTAATAGGCGGGCAGCGCGTATTTGGTGTGCGGCAGGGATATATCCTTGACCGTCGCGCCCTCGGCCTTGAGCCATTCGAGGCCCTGGCTCCAGAGCTTTTCGATCTCGGAAGGCATCCCGTCCATGCGATATTCGGCCGGAACGCCGATTGTCATGCCCTTGACGCCCCGCTCGACGGCAGCGGCGAAATCGGGGACGGCCATATCGACCGAAGTGGAATCCTTGGGGTCGAACCCGGCCATCGACTGCAGCATCAGTGCCGTATCCTCGACGGTACGGGCAATCGGACCGGCCTGATCGAGCGAGGAGGCGAAGGCCACAGTGCCCCAGCGCGAGCAGCGGCCATAGGTCGGCTTGATGCCTACCGTGCCGGTAAAGGCCGCCGGCTGGCGGATCGAGCCGCCGGTATCGGTCGCTGTCGCCCCGGCGCACAGCCATGCGGAAACCGCCGCAGCCGAGCCCCCGGACGATCCGCCGGGCACCAGATCCTTGTTGCCACCCTCGCCGCGCCAGGGATTGACCACCGGGCCGTAGTAGGAGGTCTCGTTGGACGAGCCCATGGCGAATTCGTCCATGTTGAGCTTGCCCAGCATGACAGCGCCGTCGGCCCAGAGGTGTTCGGTGACCGTGGATTCATATTCGGGCTTGAAACCATCGAGGATGTGGCTGGCGGCCTGGGTGTGGACGCCCTTGGTCGCAAACAGGTCCTTGACGCCCAGCGGCACGCCTTCGAGCATGCCGTTGTCGCCGGACGCGATTTTGGCGTCGGATGCCTTGGCCATGTCGCGCGCCTGGTCGGCGGTGACGGCGACATAGGCGTTGAGCTTGTCGTTTCCGGCCTCGATCGCCGAGATATAGGAATCGGTGGCTTCGAGCGCTGTGAACTCCTTGGCAGCGATGCCATCGCGCAGGGCTTTGAGGCTCAGACGGGTAAGATCGGTCACGGATAAATCCTTAGATCAGGGCCTTTTCGTAAAAGGCCGAATATTCGCTATCGGGGTAATCGAGGAAGGCGCCGCAGCGGGTAAAACCACCGCGCTCGTAGAGCCGCCAGGCCGGTTCGAACCCGGCCACGCTTCCGGTTTCGAGCTTGAGCAACGTCACCCCCTTTTGCCGGGCAAGCGCCTCAATGGCGTCGAGCAGCGCAGCTCCAACGCGCTGGCCGCGAACTTGGGGCAGCGTGTACATGCGCTTGACCTCGGCCATGTTCTCGCCAAACGTTTTCAGTGCGCCCATACCAACGGGCCGCCCGGCCTCGTCGCGGGCGATAAACACCGTAGTGTCCTCGCCCGCCATCTGCTCGACGGTCATCTGGAACTGGAATTGCGGCGGCGAGAGCGGGTTGAGATAGGCGTTGAGCGCCTTGACCAGCGCCCGCACCTCATCGGTCAACGGCGTCTCGATGGCTATGGTTGCGGCCACTGCCTACTCCACGACCTTGGGGACCATGAAGAAATTGTCTTCCGAAATCGGCGCGTTGGCGACGATCCTGTCGGCATAGCCGCCATCGGTCACCGCGTCGTCGCGGCGGCGCAGGGTCATGGGAGTGACCGAAGTCATGGGCTCGACGCCTTCGACATCGACTTCGCCGAGTTGTTCGACGAAACCGAGAATGGCGTTGAGCTCGCCCTCATAGGCGGCGACTTCGTCTTCGGTGATCCGGATGCGGGCCAGACGCCCGATGCGTCTTACAGTATCGGCGTCGACCGACATAGCCATCTCCTAGCAAGCTTGGTGTTGAATGGGCTTTTAGCAATGGGCGTCCGGCAAACGCAATCGGCAAATCCGCCCATCGAAAGGCTTTATGGCTCCGATCTTAAACTTCCACGGCAAGCCGGGACTCCAGCACGATCAGGCTGGCCTGTCCCAATTTGGGCGCGAGCGCGTCGAAAGCTGTGTCGATCTCACCATCATCGACCGCCAGGGCAATCAGACGCGGACGGGCGATATCGAGCAGGGCAGTGCCGTGTGCGGCGCATTGCGCGCCAGAGCCGGAAAGAACGGCAACACCTTTGTCCGCGAACCGATTCCATTGAGCCTCTGCCCCGGCGTCTTCGAGAACCAGCAGCCCCTCATCGACCGAATAGGCGACAAGGCCGCGAGCACCGAACCGGTAGAGGTCGAGCCCTTCGTCGCCCGCTTCTTCATCGATCAGGCGCGGACGACGGCGCGGGCGCCATTCGGTGGGATCGAACTGCGCGAGATCGGGACTTTGGGTGGAAATGACGGTCTGGGCCCCGGCGATCAGCTCGGTGCGGTCGATCCTCTCGGGCGCGCCCTCGACATGGGTGACGATGATCCTCCCGGCGATCTGGATGCGAAAGGTCATATCGGCAAACCAGGTGATCTTCATTCCATTTCCCTTGCCAGTGCGGCGCAAACTGCTGATAAGCCGACACAGAGATCTCCGCAAGGAACCACACGATGACCGACGCCCCCTCTCCCCTCGCCGACCTGCATCCCGCGGGTAAGCTGATGGGGCTCGATCTGGGCACCAAGACCATCGGTGTGGCCATCTCCGATTCCCTGCGCATGGCTGCGACGCCGGTCGAGACCATAAAGCGCACGAAATTCACCGCCGACGCCGAAAGGTTGCTGGCGCTGATCGCGCAAAACAACGTCACCGGCATCGTCATGGGCTTGCCGCTCAACATGGATGGAAGCGAAGGGCCCCGCGCCCAATCGGCCCGGGCTTTTGTTCGCAACCTGAAGCAAAAGACCGATCTTCCCATCGTGTTCTGGGACGAGCGCATGTCCACGATGGCCGTTACCCGCACCATGCTGGAGGCCGATCTTTCGCGCGCCAAGCGGGCCGAGGTCGTGGATAAACTGGCCGCAAGCTACATTCTGCAGGGTGCGCTGGACCGCTTACGCCGCAACTGAGCGACGCATAGCTCCGGGTGGAATACCGAAGTGCTGCCGGAAGGCACGGCTGAAAGCAGCTTCTGACTGATACCCCGCCTCCCGCGCCACCACGGCAAGGGTCTCGGCTGTTTCCCTGAGCCGCGCCCGCGCCAGATGCAGCCGCCATTGCGCAAGATAGGCCATGGCCGACTGCCCCAGCCGCGCGCTGAACCGTGCGGAAAAAGCGGAACGCGACATGCCGGCCTGTCCGGCCAGTTGTGCGAGTGTCCAGTCGGTCCGCGGGTAGCGATGAATGGCGACCAGCGCCCGCCCCAATTGCGGATCGCGCAGCGCGGCAAGCCAGCCCTGCTCGCTTTCTGGCGCCGAATCGAGCCAGGCCCGAACGGCCTGAATGACCAGAATGTCGGCAAGCCGTGTCATGACGATCTCGCCACCGGGCTTGAGCGCACTCGCCTCGCGCGCAATCAGCGCCAGCGTGCTTTGCACCCAGTCACCAAGCGACTCGTCCCAACCGTCGATGCGGATGACATTGGGCAGGACACTCATCAAACGCTGTCCGGCAACGCTGTCGAACTGTACGACGCCCGCCATGGCGCGGGTCATCTCGCCGCCGCCTCCATGGGTCATCAATTCGTACCGCTCGCTGATCTTTTCCACCGGCAGGTCGAACAACGGTTCTGCCTGGGCACCGGTCTCGCTCAAAAGCCTGAAACTGTCGCCGTGCGGCAGCAGCACCATGGTGCCGGCCGAAAGCGGCACGCTCTCACCATCGATTTCAGCAACGCCGCGTCCGGCGGTGACGATCACGAAAATCATCGAATCGACAAGCCTCGGCATGACGAGCCCCCAGGGGGCCGTCATGGTCGCGCGGCAATAGAGCGTCCCCGTAAGCCGCAGCATATGCAGCACTTCGCCAAGCGGATCGGCCAACGGCGCGGGTTTAAAGCAATCGTCCATTTCCGAAAACTAACGCGGTGCTCTTCGATAGTCCAGCTATTCGGACGAACAGCAAATAGATACGGCATAAAGATCATTGTTCGTCCAAAAAATCCCGATGACATTGGCATTGTCGTCAACAGGAGACAGAAAATGCCAATCGACAATCCAATCCTCGTCATCGGCGCCACCGGCAAGATCGGCTCCCGCGTGGCCGATCGCCTTGCCGCCAGGGGCCATCCCCATCGGGCCGTTTCGCGCTCCACCGCACCGGCATTCGACTGGGAGAACCCGGCAGGCTGGGCAAGGGCGATGGAAGGCATGCACAGCGCCTTCGTCACCTATGTGCCCGACCTGGCCGCCCCCGGCGCACCCGAAATCATCGAACAGTTCACCGCCACTGCCGAGGCCTCCGGGCTGCGGAAAGTGGTTTTGCTCTCGGGGCGCGGCGAGCACGGCGCCGAACTGTCCGAGGACAAGGTGCGCCAGAGCGGCCTTGACCATGTCATTGTGCGGGCAAGCTGGTTCAATCAGAACTTCGACGAGGGCATGCTGCTTCCCTCGATCCTTTCGGGCACGCTGGCGCTGGCCGCCGGAGACAAGCTCGAGCCCTTCGTCGATGCCGAAGACATTGCCGATGTTGCCGTCGCCGCGCTGCTCGATGAGCGGCACAATGGCGCAACCTATGAGGTGACGGGGCCGCGGCTCATGACGTTTGCCGATATCGCAAGGGAGATTTCGGCGGCGTCCGGACTGGATGTCACCTACGTTCCCCTCAGTGTCGAAGCCTTCCACGCGGCCCTGCTGCCCGCCATCGGCAAAGACGGTGCCGATCTGCTGGCCGATCTCTGCGCCGAAGTGTTCGACGGACGCAATGAATGGCTCGGCGACGGAGTACAGCGCGCGCTGGGGCGTGAGCCGCGCGACTTTGCCGACTATCTTGCCGCCGCAATCGCCAATGGCGCTTGGAGACAGGCAGCATGATCGCGCGCGTGGCAACCGGCTATCTGCTGGTCGCGGGGGCTGTCGTTGCATCGATAGGGCTGGGCATGGTCGCCATGCCGAACGCCTTCTATGGCAGCTATGGAATTGACCCACACATTTCGGTCGATCTGGCAAACGAGTTGCGGTCGCCGGGACTTTGGCTCGTGATGACCGGCCTCGTTATCGGCCTTGGCGCATTCAGGCCCGACCTGCGGCGCCTCTCGCTGGGGACGGCGGCGATTTTCTATCTCAGCTACGCGGCGGCGCGCGGTATTTCGATCGCCCTCGACGGGCTGCCCGGTGCGGGACTGATGATCGCGGCGGCCTCCGAACTTGTTCTGGGCATGGGCGGCGCGGCCCTTTGGTGGCGGGCAGCACCGTCCCTCCATAGGCCGTGAATCACAGAAATCTCACTTGCGACCCTTGCCGCCCCCGCCCCCATGCGATAGGGACCGGCAGTCGCAAGTGGGACATCAGATGGCACGACGACAGCCAGAATCTTCCGACACGCAGACCGGCGCGTCCGGCTCCTTCCTTCCTTTCCGCCACAGGCATTTGTTGGGAATCGCCCAGCTCAACCCGGTAGAGATCATCGATCTTTTGGACCGGGCCGAGGCGATGATCCCCATTTCGCGCCAGCGCAAGACGCTGCCGAGCCTGGCCGGCAAGACCCAGATCAATCTGTTCTTTGAAAATTCGACCCGCACCCAGGCGAGCTTCGAGATCGCCGGCAAGCGGCTGGGGGCGACGGTCATGAACATGGCCGTGCGGACCTCCTCGGTTGCCAAGGGCGAAACGCTGATCGATACGGCAGCCACGCTGAACGCCATGCAGCCCGACGCCATCGTCGTGCGGCACGGATCGTCCGGTGCGGTGGAATTGTTGAGCCAGAAGGTCGAATGCGCGGTGCTCAACGCCGGGGACGGCGCGCACGAACACCCCACACAGGCGCTGCTCGATGCGCTGACCATCAGGCGTCACAAGGGACGGTTGAACGGGCTGACCGTGGCGATCTGCGGCGATATCGCCAATTCGCGCGTTGCGCGCTCCAATTTGATCCTTCTGGGCGCCATGCAGGCCCGCACGCGGGTGATCGCGCCGAAATCGCTCCTGCCGCGCGGCGTCGAGCAAATGGCATCCGAAGTGTTCACCGACATGGAAAAGGGCCTCGAAGGCGCCGACGTGGTGATGATGCTGCGGCTGCAGAACGAGCGCGCCTCGGGCAAGCTGATCCCTTCGGTGCGCGAATATTATCGCTTTTACGGGCTCGACGCCGACAAGCTCGCCAGAGCCAATGCCGATGCGCTGGTCATGCATCCCGGACCGATGAACCGTGGCGTGGAAATCGATCCCGCCATCGCCGACGGGCCGCAATCGGTGATCACCGAACAGGTCGAGATGGGCGTGGCGGTGCGTATGGCGGTGCTCGATGCGCTGCTCAACAAGGAGGAGGATAAATGAATAAGCCCCTCCTTATAGAAAACGCCCGCATCGTCGATCCTGCCAGCAATGCCGATTTTAAAGGCGCGGTGCTGATCGAGAACGGAACCATCACCGACATTGCCGAGGGCAAGGCGCCGGGCGCTCCGGAAAAAGCCGAAACCATAGATGCCAAAGAGCTGGTGCTGGCGCCGGGCCTGATCGATATGCGGGTCTTTACCGGCGAGCCGGGCCACGAATACCGCGAAACGCTCAAAAGCGCCGGACGCGCGGCGGCGGCGGGCGGGGTGACATCGATCCTCGTCATGCCCGACACCCAGCCGGTGATCGACAACAGCGCCCTTGTCGAATTCATCGCCCGCCATGCCGACGCGACCACTTGCGTCAACGTCCTGCCCACCGCCGCGATCACCACCGGCACCGAGGGCAAGGACCTCACCGAGTTCGGGCTGCTCAAAGAAGCGGGTGCTGTCTGCTTTACCGAGGGGCGCAATGCGCTCCAGAGCAGTTCGGTCATCCGCGCCGCCATGGTCTATGCGACCAATTTCGACATGCCGATCATGCACCTGCCCGCAGATGCGCACCTCGTATCCGACGGCGTAATGAACTCGGGACCACTGGCCACCTTCCGGGGCCTCAAGGGTATTCCGGCAGAGGCCGAAACCATCCCGCTCGACCGCGACCTGCAACTGGCGCTGATGACCGGCGCCCGCTATCACGCGGCCGCCATCTCGACGGCCCGTTCGGCCGAGTTGGCCGCGTTCTACAAGCGGCGCAGCAGCGCGATTTCGGTGGGCGCCTCGATCAACAATCTGTGCCTGAATGAAAACGACATCGGTTCGTACCGCACCTTCTTCAAGCTCAACCCGCCCCTGCGCGCCGAAGACGACCGGCTGGCGCTGGTCGAAGCGCTCAAGGACGGGACGATCGACGTGATCGTCTCCGATCACGACCCCCAGGATGCCGAGGGCAAGCGCCAGCCTTTTGCGGACGCCGCGACCGGAGCCATTGGACTGGAAACGCTGCTGGCCGCCGCATTGCGGCTGGTGCATTCGGGCGATACCGATCTGATGACCATCCTGCGCGCCATGACAGCCCGGCCCGCCGAAATCCTTGGCATTAGCGCCGGGCGGATCGCCAAGGGCGCCAAGGCCGATCTTTGCCTTTTCGATCCGGACTATCCCTGGATTGTCGAGGAAGCTACCATCCGTTCACGTTCGACCAACACGACTTTTGAGAACGCCCGCATGTCCGGAAAGGTCATGGCGACCCTGGTCGGCGGGCGGATCGTTTATAGAGAGGAAGCCTTCGCATGACCCAATATGCGCTGGCCCTTATATTGGGTTATCTGCTCGGCTCGATCCCCTTCGGATTTCTGGCGACCAATCTGGCCGGACTGGGGGACGTGCGGACGATCGGTTCGGGCAATATCGGGGCAACGAACGTGTTGCGCACCGGTCGGCGGGACCTCGCCGCGCTCACGCTGGTCCTCGATGCCGGCAAAGGCGCGGTCGCGGTTCTGATCGCCAACTGGCTGTGGGGTTATGAGGTCGCGACCATCGCCGGGATTGCTGCCTTTCTCGGCCACATATTTCCGGTCTGGCTCGGCTTTAGGGGTGGCAAGGGCGTTGCGACCTATGTCGGTATCCTTCTGGCGCTCAACTGGCCGATCGGGTTGATTTTTTGCGCCACATGGCTGCTGATCCTGTTCGCCCAGCGCTACTCATCGCTCGCCGCCCTGACCGCCGCGGCCACCGCCCCCATGTTCGCTTTCGCCTTCTCGGGCGTGCAGCTGACATGGGTCACAGCGATACTCTCGATCGTGCTGTTCATCACCCACCGGGAAAATATCGTAAGGCTGGCCAGGGGGACCGAAAGCAAGGTCTCGGGCAAAAAGAACGCCAAAGGGTAGGCCGAGCACATGACGCGCTCGAGTTTATCCCCGACCCAGCGCGTTTCCTGGCTCCGCCTTATCCGCGCCGACAATGTCGGGCCGACCACGTTCCGCACGCTCATCAACCGGTTCGGATCGGCCGATGCGGCGCTCGATGCCTTGCCCCATCTGGTCCGGCGCGGAGGCGGGCAGCACCTCAAAATTCCCAGCAGGGACGAAGCCGAGGACGAAATCGCGCGCACCGAAGCGATCGGCGCAAGGCTGGTCGCGATCAACGACCCCGATTATCCGCCCCATCTTCGCCATGTCGCCGGCCCTCCGCCGCTGTTGACAGTGATGGGCGGCCCGGCGCTGTCCGGCAAGCGAACGGTGGGCATTGTGGGCGCGCGCAACGCCTCGGCCGCGGGGCGGCGCATGGCGCAGCTTCTCGCCGCCGATCTGGGGCGCGAGGGCTATGTCATCGTGTCCGGCCTGGCGCGCGGCATCGATGCCGCCGCCCACCACGCCGCGCTGCAGACCGGCACGGTGGCCGTGATGGCGGGCGGGCTCGATCACATCTATCCTCATGAAAATGTGGGGCTCGCGCAATCGATAGTCGATGCCGGGGGCGCGCTGGTCACCGAAATGCCGCTCGGCTGGGAACCCCGCGCCCGCGATTTTCCCCGCCGCAACAGGCTCGTGGCCGGCATAAGTCTCGGAGTGGTCATCGTCGAGGCCGCCAAGCGGTCGGGATCGCTCATTACCGCCCGGCTTGCGCTGGAGCAGGACCGCGAGGTTTTCGCGGTGCCCGGCTCGCCGCTCGACCCGCGCGCCGAAGGTGGCAATCACCTCATCCAGCAGGGTGCAAAGCTGGTGACCGGGGCGCGCGACATCGTCGCCGAACTCACCCATGCCGATCCGGCGCGCCTGCCGCTCTTTGAAAACGAGGCGCTGGATTCATCTCCCGCCATCATTGCAACGACGGACCCGTCCGAGGACGAACGCACCCGACTGCTGACGGCGCTCAGCCACGCCCCGACGGCGACCGATCTTTTAATCGAAACGACAGGCATTACAGCCCCGGTGATGCAGATCCTGCTGCTCGAACTCGAACTCGCCGGACGGATAGAGCGATCGGCCGGACAACTCTTCGCGCTGCGGGCATAAGGGAGCGCTTATGAACGTCACCATGCTGCTCTATCCGCGCCTCACCCAGCTCGACCTCACCGGGCCGTTCGAGGTGATGGCGCGTTATCCCGAGCTCAAGCTGCATCGCGTCTGGAAAGCGCTCGACCCGGTGAGTGACGCCAATGGGCTGGCCATTGTGCCCACCCATACCTTTTCGACCTGCCCGCCCGCCGATATCGTCTTCGTGCCGGGCGGACCGGGGCAGATCGAGCTTATGGACGATTCTGAAACGCTCGATTTCCTGCGCCAACAGGCGCGGACGGCGCGCTATGTCACTTCGGTCTGCACCGGTTCTTTGGTTCTCGCGGCGGCAGGACTGCTCAAGGGGCGCAGGGCGACCTGCCACTGGACCTCGCTCGACCAACTCGCGCTGTTCGGCGTAACTCCGGTTGCCGAGCGCGTGGTGATCGACGGCGATGTGATAACGGGGGCCGGCGTGACCTCGGGAATCGATTTTGCGCTGGGCCTGTGCGCGCAACTGTTCGGCGAAGACCGCGCGAAGATGACGCAATTGGGGATGGAATACGATCCCCAGCCGCCATTCGCGGGCGGATCGCCAAGAACGACGTCGGATGCCAGTCTGGCGCAGGCCATTGAAGCCATACGCCCCTTCATCGAAAAGCGCCGCAAGGCATCCCAAGCCGCAGCCGAAAAGCTGCAATAACCACGCGCAATTGACAGACGCCGACGGTTTCACCATTTTGCCCGGACCTTGTGGGCGGGTGTCTTCCGCCCTATCTCCACCCCTTCAAGGCAATTCTCTCTTATTCGCGGAGCCGTCACAGGCATGAAAGTCGTCATCGTCGAAAGCCCGGCCAAGGCAAAGACCATCAACAAATATCTGGGCAAGGACTTCGAGGTTCTGGCCAGCTTTGGCCATGTGCGCGACCTGCCCGCCAAGGACGGATCGGTGCGGCCCGACGACGATTTCGCCATGAGCTGGGAAGTCGATACCAACTCCAAAAAGCGTCTGGCCGACATCACCCGCGCACTCAAGGGGGCGGACGAGCTGATTCTGGCAACTGACCCGGATCGCGAAGGCGAGGCCATTTCCTGGCACCTGCTCGATGCGCTCAAGGGGAAAAAGGCGATCAAGGCCGACATGCCGGTCAAGCGCGTGGTGTTCAACGCCATCACCAAGGATGCGGTGACCACCGCGATGCAGCATCCGCGCGATATCGATGCGCCGCTGGTCGATGCCTATCTGGCGCGCCGCGCGCTCGATTATCTCGTTGGGTTCACCCTCTCGCCGATCCTGTGGCGCAAGCTGCCGGGCTCGCGCTCGGCGGGCCGCGTGCAATCGGTCGCGCTGCGACTGGTCACCGAGCGCGAAGAAGAGATCGAGCGCTTCAAGCCGCAGGAATACTGGAGCGTCGTCCCGACCCTGAACCAGGCCGGCAAGAGCTTTGCGACGCGGCTGTATTCGGTCGATGGCGACAAGACCGACAAGCTCGCCATCAAGACCGGCGAGGACGCCGAGGGGCTGAAGGCGGCGATCGAGAAAGGCAATTTCAAGGTTGCCAGCGTCGACAAGAAGCCCACGAAGCGCAATCCCTACGCGCCGTTCACGACATCGACGCTACAGCAGGACGCCTCCTCGCGGCTGTCGCTGTCGCCTTCGCGCACCATGCAGATCGCCCAGCGCCTCTATGAGGACGGGCTGATTACCTATATGCGGACCGACGCCGTGCAGATGGCGCCCGAGGCCATCGAGGCGGTGCGCCGGGTGATCGGCAAGGAGTTCGGGACCGAATACGTGCCCGAAAAACCGCGCTTTTACAGCACCAAGGCCAAAAACGCCCAGGAGGCGCACGAGGCGATCCGGCCCACAGACTTGGGCAAGCATCCCGATACGCTGCGCAATCTCGACCCCGACCAGCACAAGATCTATCAGTTGATCTGGCGCCGCGCCCTGGCCAGCCAGATGCGCTCCGCCGAAATCGAGCGCACCACCGCCGATATCGACGTCATCGCCGCCGGTCGCGCCATCACGCTGCGCGCCACCGGCTCGGTCGTGACCTTCCCGGGCTTTCTGGGCGTCTACGGCGTGGAAAAGACCGACGAGGACGACGAGGACGGCAAGGACCTGCCCGCGCTCAATGTCGGCGACACCCCGGCGCTCGAAAAAGTCGAGATCGATCAGCATTTCACCCAGCCCCCTGCGCGCTATACCGAAGCGAGCCTCATCAAGAAGATGGAAGAACTCGGCATTGGGCGCCCGTCGACCTATGCGGCGACGCTCAAGACGCTCCAGGATCGCGATTATATCAAGCTCGAAAAACGCGCCATCATGCCCGAGGATCGCGGGCGGTTGGTGACGGCATTCCTGCAGAGCTTTTTCACCAGATATGTCGAGTACGGCTTTACCGCCGGGCTCGAGGAAGAACTCGACGAGATTTCGGCGGGCCAGATCGACTACAAGGAAGTGCTGCGGCGCTTCTGGAAGGATTTTTCCCATCAGGCCGACGAGATCAAGGATCTGCGGGTTTCCGAAGTCCTCGATGCGCTCAACGACCTTTTGGGGAACCACATCTTCCCCGAAAAGCCCGATGGGACCGATCCGCGCCTCTGCCCGACCTGCGGCACAGGCCAGCTCTCGCTGAAACTGGGCAAGTACGGCGCCTTTATCGGCTGCTCGAACTACCCAGAATGCCGGCATACCCAGCAATTGGCCGAAAGCGCCACCGGGCAGGCGTCCGAAGCGGCACAAGGCGATGGCGTTCTGGGCGCGGACCCCGAAACCGGCGCGGAAATCTATCTCAAGACCGGCCGGTTCGGCCCCTATGTACAGCTTGGCGAAGACGCCAAGGATGCCAAGCGTTCCTCGATTCCCAAAGGCTGGGATGCGGGCGCGATGGATCTCGAAAAGGCGCTGAAACTGCTGTCGCTGCCGCGCGAAGTGGGTATGCATCCCGAGGACGGCAAGCCGATCAGCGCCGGGATCGGCCGTTACGGCCCCTTCGTGTTGCACGAAAAGACCTACGCCAATCTCCCTGATGTGGAGGAGGTTTTCACGGTCGGGCTCAACCGCGCCGTTGACCTGATCGCTCAGAAGCGGGCTGGTGGCGGTCGCGGAGGGCGCGGCGCTGCCATGGCAGCGATCCAGACCTTCGAGCATGACGACGGCCCGATCACTGTGCGCGCCGGCCGTTACGGCCCCTATGTCAACCAGGGCAAGGTCAACGCTACCCTGCCAAAGGATCTGGCGCCCGAAGCCGTTACGCTCGAGCGCGCGCTGGAACTGATCGCCGCCAAGGGCGGTTCAAAGGGCAAGACCAAGGCGAAAGCCAAGCCCAGGGCCGCTGCGAAAAAGCCGGCGGCAAAAAAGACGGCTGCCAAAAAGCCCGCAGCCAAGAAGAAGGCCGAGGCCTAAAGGATAGAAATGGCCAAACGCACAGGACAAATCCCTTCGGCCCCTGCTCCGCGTAAGGGCCGGCGTTCGGCCAGTTTCAAACCCGGTCAATTGCCGACCCGCGAACAGATTCTCGAAGCGATCGCCGATTTTCCCGACATCAATTCAAAACGCGAGATCGCCCGGCACTTCAATATCAAGGGCGACGATCGCGTGCCGCTCAAGGCGCTGCTGCGCGACATGGAGAAGGAGGGCCTTCTGGCCCGCAAGCGCAAGGAATTGCGCCCGGTTGGCGAATTGCCCGCCGTTACCGTGCTCGACATCCCCGCCGATGCCGATCCCGACAACCTCCACGCCTTCCCGGCCAAATGGGACGAGGACGAAGGGCAAAAGCCCCGCGTTGCGGTGTCGGTCGGCAAGGATGCCCGCGTCGTTCCCGCGCCCGGCGACCGTATCCTCGCGCGCATCCAGCGCGATGGCGGCACGGTGCCCACCTACACCGCGCGGCCCATGAAGGTGCTCGACAAGCCCCGCAAGGCCGATCTGGGCATCGTGCGCATGGACGATGACGGCGCGCGGCTGGTGCCCATCGAGCGCAAGGCCCGCGAGATGCGGATCTCGGCCGGCGATCTCGGCGATGCCAAAGATGGCGACCTTGTCGAAGTCGAAGTGACCGTATCGGGACGCATGATGATCCCGCGCGCCAAGGTGGTGAGCGTGGTCGGCAACCCGCAATCGGAGGGCGCCGTCAGCCTGATCGCGCTGCATTCGCTCGACATCCCCTATCGCTTCCCCGCCTCTGTCCTCAAGGAGGCCGAGCAGGCGCAGGAAGCGACACTCAAGCGCCGCGAAGACTGGCGTGACATCCCGCTGGTCACCATCGATCCCGCCGATGCCAAGGACCACGACGACGCCGTCCATGCCGAACCCGATACCGACCCCTCCAATGCCGGGGGCTTTATCATCCGCGTGGGGATCGCGGACGTTTCCTATTATGTGAAGTCCGGCTCGGCTATGGACCGCGAAGCGTTTCTGCGCGGCAACTCGGTCTATTTCCCCGACCGCGTCGTGCCGATGCTGCCCGAACGCATTTCCAACGATCTGTGCTCGCTGCGCGAAGGCGAGAACCGCGCATCAATGGCGTTGCGGATCGTTATCGACGCCGAGGGCAACAAGAAAAGCCACTCGTTCCATCGGGTGATGATGCGCTCGGCGGCCAAGCTCAGCTACCAGCAGGCGCAGGCGGCGATCGACGGCCAGCCCGACGATGTGACCGGCCCCCTGCTCGAACCGGTCCTGAAACCGCTCTGGGCGGCCTATGCCGCGCTTTCAAAAGCGCGAGACCGGCGCGGCCCGCTGGCTCTCGATCTGCCCGAACGCCGTATCCGCCTCGATGCCAACGGTATGGTCGAGGGCGTTTACGTTCCAGAGCGGCTCGACGCCCACAAGCTCATCGAGGAGATGATGATTCTTTCCAACGTCTGCGCCGCCGAGACGCTGGAAAAACACAAGCTGGGCCTGCTCTATCGCGTCCATGACGCGCCGAGCCGGGAAAAAGTCGTGACGCTGGGTGAGTTCCTGAAATCCCTCGACCTGCCCGTCCCGCGCAGCGAGGCGTTGCGGCCAAAAGATTTCAACCAGATCCTCTACCGCGCCGAAAAGGCCGGCAAGAGCCAGCAGGTCAACGAGATGGTTCTGCGCAGCCAGGCGCAGGCCGAATACGCGCCGGGCAATTACGGCCATTACGGTCTCAATCTCGACCGCTACGCCCATTTCACCTCGCCCATCCGCCGCTATTCCGACCTGATCGTGCACCGCGCCCTCATCCGCGCCCTCGACCTCGGCGATGACGGGCTGACCGTCGCCGAGGAACAGCGGCTCGGCGCGATCGGCGAGCATATTTCGGCCACCGAACGCCGCGCCATGGTCGCCGAGCGCGAAACCGCCGATCGGCTGCTCGCCCAGTATCTGGCGGCCCATATCGGCGCCCGGTTCACCGGCAAGATCGCGGGCCTCGTCGGTGCCGGGCTTTTCGTGCGGCTCGATGAGACCGGGGCGGACGGTTTCGTGCCCGTCTCTTCGCTCGGCCAGGACTATTTCCGGCACTTCGAAGATCAGCAGGCCCTGATCGGCGAACGCACCGGCGAGCGTTTCAGAATCGGCGACCGTGTCGAGGTGCGACTGCTTGAAGCGGCGCCCATGGCTGGCGCGCTGCGGTTTGAAGTTCTATCTGAAGGGGAGAGGGTCAAGCCGCCCGGACCGACACGCGGTCGCAAGGCCCGCAAAGGCAAGCCGACACCGCGCGGACACCGCGCGAGGAGATAGAAGATGCCATATACCGATCTGACATTGCGCCCGGCCCGGCCCACCTGGCCGGCAATGCTCAATGGCATGAAGTGCCGCTGCCCCAATTGCGGCCGGGGAAAGCTGTTTTCGAGCTACCTCAAGGTCGCCGACCAGTGCGATGTCTGCGGGACGGAGTTTTTCCACCATCGGGCCGATGATGCCCCACCCTATATCGTGATCACCATTGTCGGCCATCTGGCGGTTGGAGCCGTGCTCCATATGGAGATGAGCTCGACCCCGCTCCATCCCCTGACCTATCTGTGGGTGATGATCCCGCTCATCATCATCTCCTCGCTGCTGCTGCTGCCAGTGACAAAGGGGGCTGTCGTCGGACTGCAATGGGCACGCTACATGCACGGCTTCGACCCCGTGGGTGCCCATGATGATTTCGAGGACGAGGAGCGGAGTTGATCCGCTTGACTTTTGGCGCGAAATGCATAGTTTGCGCCCAACTCATTTTCCGAGCCGTGCGCAAAACCGTCGCGCGGCCTGTTTGTTTCAAAGGCTACCGCGATGGCAAAGTCCAACACGATCAAGATCAAGCTGGTTTCGACCGCCGACACCGGCTTTTACTACGTCGCCAAAAAGAACACCCGTACCGCGACCGAAAAACTCTCTTTCCGCAAGTACGATCCGGTGGTCCGCAAGCACGTGGAATTCAAGGAAGCCAAGATCAAATAATTTGATCGAGCGCATCTGCCGAACAGGAAAAACCCCGCCACGCAGCGGGGTTTTTTGTTGTTTGCGCCAAACAATCCATCATAGGCCCTAGAGCATTTCAGCGCTTCTTCGAATCGCTCCAATTGCTCTAAGTCCTTGTTTTGTCGCGCTTCCGAACCGGATAAGTGGTGCCCACTTATCCTGGAAGCGCTCTAAAAGTGCTGGCGAAGACCGGCTGTCGTCGCATTCGCCGAGCCGCCCCCGAGTGTGCCCCAGGCGCCGGATCTGTGATGAAGTCTCCAGAACACCTCTGTGTCCGAATCTTGCGATGATGACAGGGCGATTTCCGGGCTGAGGTAAAACAACAGCTCTGGCGAGCCGCCATCGGAAAGCGCACGCCGCTGTTCGGTGCCCATCGAACCTGTGACGGCGCTGAGACCGAAAGTGAGCGAGGGTGATAGTTTCACTGCGTCGCCCAGTTCGATTCCGTCGTGGCCCAAATATGGGCCAGACCAGACTTCTGCACTGGTCGACTCACCGGCGCGAACGGCACCGCCGACTTCCCATCCGACAACGATTCCGTCTTCCGGGACAGGTTCTTGCTGCCGAACGCCGATGCCAAGCACATAATTGTCCTCATAAGGAACGGCGGCGGGATTAAAAGACTGACCGAAATCGCCAGTGGTGTAGGAACCGCCGAACACAGCCACGGAGCCCGAATAGACGTGCCCATCGGCGTTCGGCAGCTCTTGTGTCTGCGCATATGCTGCGCCGGCAAAGAGCAACATTCCGAGCAGCGCAGCGGTCAGGGAAAGTCGCATTCGATCCTCCTTGAGCAGCCCTACATGCAGTAGCTTAAGCGCTAAGAAGCGTTTGCGTTCCCAATTTAGGGTAGATTTGGGGGCTGGGTTGGCTGACCCGGTCCGGTTTGTCGAAGAGGCCACTCTTGTCCGATACCGGGCCAGCCGCCCTACGGGTCAGGAGTTGCGGCGGACCTGAGAACCGTAGGGGTTTGTACTGAACTGGATCGCGTAAGCACGTCCGTCTCAGTGCTTGCAACCTACTCTCAGCCGGCCCCAACGCCAAGCATTGCAGGGCTCTCAAGTGCCGGTTTCACCATTAATAATGAAGTGTTAACCTTACCAAGCCCAAGGATCAGGCCGCGTCGTGGACGACGCGATTGCGCCCCGACCGTTTGGCTCTGTAGAGCGCGATGTCGGCACGCTTGATGACCGATTCAGGGGTATCGTTGTCCTGGTCGTTCAGCGCCAATCCGGCACTGACGGTAATGTTGAGCGCCCCTTCGGTACCGATCTGGAACCCCTCATCGGCAATGGCGCTCCGCACCCGCTCGGCCACGCCCTGCGCCGCCCGCATATCGGTATCGGGCATGACCACGACGAACTCTTCGCCGCCAAACCGGCAGGCAAGGTCCACACCGCGAATGTTGCGCTGCAGCCGCGTGGCGAACTCCTTGAGCACCATGTCGCCGGCATCGTGCCCATAGGTGTCGTTGACCGGCTTGAAATAGTCGATATCGAGCAGCATCAGCGCCATGTCGCGATCCTGCTCCTGTGCCTTGTTGAGCACCATCGCCAGATGCCGCTCGAAATAGCGCCGATTATAGAGCCCTGTCAGTTCATCGATGACCGCCATGGCCATTGTCGAATTGAGGCTCTCGCGCAATTCGACGGTATAGCGCTGACGCCGGATCTGGGTCTTGACCCGCGCCGAAAGCTCATGCCGCTCGACAGGGCGCATGATGAAATCGTTGACCCCCAGATCGAGCGCCTTGACGACTTGCGCGCGGTCCCTGTCCTCGGCGACAAGAATGATGGGAATTGAACGCGTTTGGTCTACCGTGCGGATCTGCGAACAGATGCGCAGCGGATCGAAACCTTCGAGCGCCATGGAAACGATGGCGAGTTCGAATTCTCCCCCCGACATCTGGAACACCGCCTCAGAGGGATCGATGAGGATAGAAACCTTGTGGGAATTGCGCAGATACGCCTCGATGCGCTCTGCCCGCGCCCGTTCGGTATCGATCACCAGAATGCGTCCGCCATCTACGGCGATGCCGAACTCGGTGCGCGCCGTGTCCTCAAGTGCCAGCTCGTGGCTGGTGCGGCTGCGGGCCCGCAACTCGTCGCTCAATCCCTTGAGACGGACGAGGCTCTTGACCCGCGCCAGCAGTTGCACGTCATCGACGGGCTTGGTCAGAAAGTCGTCGGCTCCGGCCTCAAGGCCCCGCACGCGGTCGGAAGGCTGATCGAGCGCCGTAATCATCACGATGGGAATATGAGAGGTAAGCGCGTCGCGCTTGAGGATCTGGCAGCAGGTAAACCCGTCCATTTCCGGCATCATGACGTCGAGCAGAACGATATCGATGTCCTGGCCGCGGCAGATCTCGATAGCCTGGGCTCCCGATGCTGCCGTCACCACATCGAAATACTCGGCAAGCAAGCGCGCTTCGAGCAGTTTCACATTGGTGGGAATGTCATCGACGATGAGCACTCGTGCAGTCACGGCGCGCGTCCCTTCGGCCCTGAATGAAGAAATTGCTGGCTATTCGGCCTTGCCAATATAGCTTTCAATCGTTTCCAAAAAGTGAGGCACCGAAATGGGTTTCGAGATATAGCCTTCACATCCGCCCGAAAGAATGCGCTCTTCATCGCCCTTCATGGCAAAGGCGGTAACCGCGATCACCGGAATGTGGGCCAGGTCGTCGTCCTCCTTGAGCCATTTGGTGACAACCAGTCCCGAAACTTCGGGAAGCTGAATGTCCATCAGGATCAGATCGGGGCGATGCTCGCGCGCCAGATCGAGCGCCTCCAGCCCGTTGCGGGTCTGGATGGTATCGTACCCACGGGATTCGAGCAGGTCGTGAAAGAGCTTCATGTTGAGCTCGTTATCTTCCACGATCATGACGGTCTTGGCCATCTACCCTCGTCCGGCACCGGCAATCGGGTGCTTTGAGTTGTCATTGCTTTGCGCTAACAGCAATGTGTTACGAAACAAGAAATAAGCTGAGTCTGCCACCGTGCGCGATAGGGTCGATACCGAAGAGCTTCTGGCCGTTGGCGATGCCTGCCTCACCTGGCTCGCTGCCGACGTCAACGAGCTTGAACGGTTCATGGCGCTCGCCGGCTTTTCGCCGCAACGCCTGCGGGATTCGGTCGGCACACGCTCCCTGGCCGAGGGCCTTGTCGATTATTTTGGCCGCCACGAATCCCTCTTGCTGGCCATGTGCGCCAATGCCGGTCTCGACGTGAACCGTGTCATGCGGCTTTGGCACGGCCTCAACCCGCAGAGTTGATGGCATGGCTGCCGGCGGACATCTGTGCCGCGATTGTTTTGCAACCGGGGAAGGCTCGAAAGCGCCTGCCCGATGCTCCAGATGCGGTTCGCCCCGCATCCTGCACCATCCCGAACTGTTCTCCCTTTCCATCGCCCATATCGACTGCGACGCCTTTTATGCCTCGGTCGAAAAGCGCGACGATCCGAGCCTGCTCGACAAGCCGCTGATCGTCGGCGGCGGACAGCGCGGCGTGGTATCGACGTGCTGCTATATCGCCCGCATGAGCGGGGTGAAATCGGCGATGCCGATGTTCCAGGCAAGGCGCCTGTGCCCGCAGGCGGTCATCATCAAGCCCGACATGGCGAAATATGTCGGCGTCAGCCGCCAGATCCGAACGCTGATGGATTCGCTGACCCCACTGGTCCAGCCGCTCTCCATCGACGAAGCGTTTCTCGATCTTTCCGGCACCGAAAAGGTGCACAAGGCCGCACCGGCGGTCTCACTGGCCCGCCTCGCCAAACGCATCGAGGACGAGATCGGCGTGACCATCTCGATCGGGCTGAGCCATAACAAATTCCTCGCCAAGATCGCCTCCGAACTCGACAAGCCGCGCGGCTTTGCCATTATCGGGGAAGCCGAGACCGTATCGCTTTTGGCCGAAAAGCCGATTACCGTGATCTTCGGCGTCGGCAAGGTGATGGCCGAAACGCTGCGCAAGGACGGCCTGGTCACCATCGGCCAGCTCCAGCAGCGCGCGCCTGAAGATCTCATGCGCCGTTACGGCGAGATGGGAGCGCGGCTGGCCAAGCTGGCCCGTGGCGAGGACTACCGGCGCGTTTCGATCGACCGCGAAACCAAATCGGTGAGCACCGAAACGACCTTTTTCACCGACCTGTCCGATTTCGAGTCGCTCTCGACCGCCCTGCTCTCCCTATGTGAGCGGTTGTCCGAGCGGCTCAAGAAGCAACAATTGGTCGGCGACACGATAACGGTGAAACTCAAGACGGCCGGATTCAAATCCCGCACCCGCGCCCAACACATCATGCTGCCCACCCAGCTCGCGACCACGCTCTACGAGACCGGCGTGAAACTGCTGGCCCGCGAAGTGGACGGCACGGCCTTTCGCCTGCTCGGCATCGGTGTTACCGGTCTGGAAGCGGCCACCGGCATCGATCCGGTCGATCTTATCGAACCCGAGATCGCCCGCAAGGCGGCCGCCGAGCGGGCCATGGACAAGGTGCGGGACAAATATGGCCGCGAAGCCCTGGTGCGCGGCAAACTCTACCGCCAAAGCAAAACCAGAGAGACAAAACCGGAGAGCGACGATGACGATCGAACAGAAACTCAATGACCTGGGTTACGCCCTGCCCACCCCATCGGCCCCGGCCGCCAGCTATGTCCCGGTCCGCCAGTCCGGCAAGCTGTTGTTCGTGTCAGGCCAGCTTTCCCAGGGCCCCGACGGGCTCATCAAGGGCTGCCTCGGCAAAGATGTCGACGTAGCCACCGGGCAGAAAGCCGCTGAACTCTGCGCCATCAACATTCTGGCCCAGGTCAACACTGTCGTGGCGCTGTCCCAGGTCAAGGCCATCCAGAAGCTGACGGTTCTCGTTGCCTCGACACCCGATTTCAACGAGCAGCATATCGTGGCCAATGGGGCCTCCGATCTGTTCATAAAACTGTTGGGCGACACGGGTAAGCACGCCCGCGCCGCGTTTGGCGTAGCCTCCCTGCCCCTTGGCGCCGCAGTTGAAATCGACGCCATCATCGAGATCGAATAACCCTACCTCCGATTGCAATCAGGCCCCATGACCGAGTTTCCTTTCAACCGCCCAATTGCCCATCGCGGCCTTCACGACAAGACCAACGGCATTATCGAGAACTCCCGATCCGCCTTCGAAGCCGCGATAAATCGGGGATTTGCCATCGAATGCGACGTCCAGTTGACCCAGGACGGGGAGGCCGTGGTCTTTCACGACAAGGAACTTAACCGGTTGACCGGCCGCGAAGGTCTGGTATCGGAAATTACCGCCGAAGCGCTGTGCGCGCTGCCGCTCACCGGCAGCGCCAATGGCGATACCCCGATCCGGTTTGCCGATTTTCTGACCGGCATTGCCGGGCAAGTGGGCCTGGTCGTGGAAATCAAGCAGCAGGAACATCCCGCACAAACCCGGATGCTGGCCGAAAAGGTCCTGTCCGACATTGCCGGATATGGGGGGCCGATCGCCTTCAAATCCTTCGATCCCCTGGCGCTCAGCGTTCTGCACCAAAAGCGCTATCGCGGCCCGCTCGGGATCATCACCTACGACTACAGCAGCCATGCCGACCACCTCAACGGCACGCAGAAATTTGTGCTGCGCAACACCTTGCACAGGGCCGTCTCGCACTTCACATTCGTATCGTGCGAGCGCACGGCGCTGACCACCCCGATGATCCGCCTGCGCAGGGCTTTGGGCATCAAGGTGATGAGCTGGACGGTGCGCTCCAAAGCCGAAGCGGACGCGGCCTTGCAGCACGCCGACCAGATAGTGTTTGAAGGATTCGATCCCGAAGCGTGAGTGACAATTCCGAACTGACAATCTCGGTTCATCCATCAACGGCCTCCATCCCCTCCGCCACATGGAACGCACTGGCATCCTGTGGTGGAGAAAATCCCCACAACCCATTCCTGTCACACTCCTTTTTTCTTGCATTGGAGGAATCGGGATGCGCCACGGGCGCGACCGGCTGGCAGCCTCAGCACATCCTGATTTCACGCGGCGACACGCCAGTCGGGCTGATGCCGCTGTTTCTCAAATCCCACTCGATGGGCGAGTATGTCTTCGATCACGCCTGGGCCGACGCCATCCAGCGGGCCGGTGGCCACTACTACCCAAAGCTGCAATCCTCGGTGCCGTTCACCCCGGCCAGTGCGCCCAAGCTGCTGACGCGCGATGGCAGCGCCGACACCCAAACGCTTCTGTTGCAAACCGCGGAGGCGCTGGCCGAGCGGCTCGGCGCGTCCTCGGTGCACGCGACATTTGTCACCAGCGACGAGGAAGCGATAGCGGCAAGCGCCGATTGGCTGGTGCGCCACGACACCCAGTTTCACTGGACCAATAACGGGTTCAAAACCTTCGATGATTTTCTCGACACGCTGCAATCGCGCAAGCGCAAGGCCATCCGTCGTGAACGCCGCGAGGCGCTGATCGATGGCATCACCTGCGAATGGGTGACGGGAAACGATCTGACCGAAGCGCACTGGGATGCCTTCTATCAGTTCTACATGGACACCGGCGCGCGCAAATGGGGCCGCCCCTATCTCAATCGCGAATTTTTCTCACGCATCACAGAAACCATGGCCGAAAGCGTCGTCCTGATGCTGGCCCGCGATGGCGCGAACTATATCGCCGGAGCGCTCAATTTCCTTGGCGCCGACACGCTTTACGGCCGCAACTGGGGCGCCATCCGGGACGTGCCGTTCCTTCATTTCGAACTCTGCTATTACCAGGCCATCGACTTCGCCATCGCACACGGTCTCAAGCGGGTCGAAGCGGGTGCGCAGGGCCAGCACAAGCTGGCGCGCGGCTACGCACCGGCAACCACGCGTTCGATCCATCACATCGTCCACCCCGGTCTGCGCCGCGCCGTTGCCGAATATCTCGAGGACGAACGCAAATATATCGATCTGCAGAACCAGGAACTGGCCGATTACACGCCTTTCCGCAAAGGATAGTGGCCCTTCCCGCCGCCAATCGGCTATAGCTCAAGCCAATCAGCAAGGGAGCGCGCGATGACCGCTTACGATCCGGACAACATTTTCGGCAAGATTCTCAAAGGCGAAATTCCGAGCCACAAGGTTTATGAGGACGACGACACGGTGGCCTTCATGGACGTTATGCCCCAGTCTCGCGGCCATACCCTGGTCATTCCCAAGACCGGATCGCGCAATCTGTTCGACGCCGAGCCTCAGGTACTCGCCAATCTGATCCAGAAGACACAACGGGTCGCCAGGGCCGTGATGAGCGCAATGGATGCCGACGGTCTGCGCCTCGCCCAATTCAACGAGGCCCCCGCCGGACAGACCGTATTCCACCTCCATTTTCACATCATCCCGATGTATGAGGGCGTTCCGCTCCGACCCCACACCGGCGAGATGGCCGATCAGGACGAATTGGCCGCGCAGGCGGAAAAGATCAGGGCAGCGTTTTGAGCCTGTGGAAAATTGGGGGATTAGCGGGGATAACTCTGGGGATAAGAGCGGGGAAAACCCCACAAAAACGGCCGGTCGAAAGACCGGCCGTTTTCATATGCGTTCGACCCGCGACCGAGCAAGAAACCTTGCTTAAGTGTTCTGCTCGGCGTCCTTGGGCTTGGACTTGCGGGCTGGCTTTTTGCCGCCCTTGGGTCCGGTTATCGCCTTTGGCCGCGCCGGACGCGGGGGGACCGAGACCAGCTCAAGCCGGGCTTCGCTACCCTCACCGACCACTGTCACCTTAACCGATCCACCCTTTTGGAGCAGGCCGAACAGCACTTCCTCGGCCAGGGGCTTCTTGACGTATTCCTGGATCACCCGGCCCAGAGGACGGGCACCCATCTTCTCGTCATAGCCGCGCGCAGCGAGCCAGTCGGAGGCTTCGGGCGTCAGCTCGATAGTGATGCCGCGTTCGGCAAGCTGGCCCTCGAGCTGGAGAATGAACTTCTCCACCACGCGGTTGACTGTCGAGGGCGGCAGCGGTGCGAACGAGATGATCGCATCGAGACGGTTGCGGAACTCCGGCGTGAACATCCGGTTGATCGCTTCCTCGTCGTCGCCTTCCTGGCGCACCCGGCCAAAGCCGATGGGCGATTTCGCCAGTTCGGTCGCACCGACGTTCGAGGTCATGATGAGGATGACATTGCGGAAATCGACCTGCTTGCCCGAATGATCGGTCAGCTTGCCGTGGTCCATCACCTGCAAGAGGATGTTGAACAGGTCCGGATGGGCCTTTTCGATCTCATCGAGCAGCAGCACGCAGTGCGGGTGCTGGTCGACGCCATCGGTCATCAGCCCGCCCTGGTCGAACCCGACATAGCCTGGAGGCGCGCCGATCAGCCGCGAAACGGTGTGACGCTCCATGTACTCGGACATGTCAAAGCGCAGCAGTTCCACGCCCAACGTATCGGCGAGCTGTTTTGCCACCTCGGTCTTGCCCACACCCGTCGGACCCGTGAACATGTACGAACCGATGGGCTTTTCGGGCTCACGCAGACCGGCACGGGCCAGCTTGATGGCCGACGAGAGGGCGTCAATCGCCTTGTCCTGCCCGAACACCACGCGCTTGAGATTGGCTTCGAGATTGCCCAGCAGCTCGGTATCGGACTTGGACACCGATTTCGGCGGGATGCGGGCAATGGTGGCCACGGTCGCCTCGATATCCTCGACGCCAATGGTTTTCTTGCGCTTGTCCTCGGTCACCAACATCTGTCGGGCACCTGTCTCGTCGACAACGTCGATGGCCTTGTCGGGCAGCTTGCGGTCGTTGATATAGCGTGCCGAAAGCTCGACGGCGGCCTTGATCGCGTCGTCG
This sequence comes from Pelagibacterium sp., assembly GCF_965249125.1. Taxonomy (GTDB): domain Bacteria; phylum Pseudomonadota; class Alphaproteobacteria; order Rhizobiales; family Devosiaceae; genus Pelagibacterium. The sequence goes on along the minus strand of NZ_OZ252217.1, from coordinate 1,410,877 downwards.
GTGTATTTGAGCTTGTGGTAATCCTCGAAATACGGACGCAGGCCCTTCATGATCTCGATGGCATCGGGGATCGTGGGCTCGTTGACGTCGATCTTCTGGAACCGGCGCACGAGAGCCCGGTCCTTTTCAAAGAACTGACGATATTCCTTGTAGGTGGTCGAGCCGATGCAACGGATCGCTCCCGAAGCCAAGGCAGGCTTGAGAAGGTTGGAAGCATCGAGCGCTCCACCCGAGGTTGCCCCCGCGCCGATCACCGTATGGATTTCGTCGATGAAAAGAATGACGTTGTCCTTCTTTTCGAGCTCTTTCATGATCGCCTTGAGGCGTTCTTCGAAATCGCCGCGATAGCGTGTGCCGGCCAGAAGCGAGCCCATGTCGAGCGCGTAGATGACGGCGGTTTCCAGAACCTCGGGCACATCGCCCTCGATGATCCGGCGCGCCAGCCCTTCGGCAATGGCGGTCTTGCCGACGCCGGGATCGCCCACATAGAGCGGATTGTTCTTGGAACGACGGCAGAGAACCTGGATGGTGCGCTCCAGCTCAATGCCGCGGCCGATCAAAGGATCGATCTTTCCGGCCCGCGCCTTGTCATTGAGGTTGACGCAGAAATCGGCAAGCGCGGAACTCTGCTGCGGGCTGCTGCCACCGCCGCGTTCCTGTTCACCATCAAATCCCGGCCCGCCCTCTTCGGCGCCGCGTACGGGCCGGTCGGCGTTGCGGCCCGACTTGGCGATGCCATGGGAAATGAAATTGACCGCGTCGAGCCGGGTCATATCCTGCTGCTCGAGGAAATAGGCAGCATGGCTCTCGCGCTCGGCAAAGATCGCAACGAGCACGTTGGCTCCTGTCACTTCCTCGCGGCCGGACGATTGAACGTGAATGACCGCGCGCTGGATGACGCGCTGAAAGGCAGCCGTTGGACGTGCGTCCTGGCCGTTGGGCACGACGAGGCTATCGAGTTCCTCGTCGATGAATTCCTCGAGATCGGCCCTGAGCGACTCGATATCGACATCGCACCCGGTCAGAACCGAAATCGTATCGCGATCCTCGGTCAACGCGAGCAGCAGGTGTTCGAGGGTCGCAAACTCATGGCTGCGCTCCCGAGCCAAATTCATGGCCTGATGCAACGCCTTTTCGAGACCGCGAGAGAATGAAGGCATGTTGGTTCTATCCTATTGCTTTTCCATCACGCATTGCAGCGGATGCTGGTTTCGGCGCGCGGCATCCATGACATTGGTGACCTTGGTTTCGGCCACCTCGTATGGATAAACCCCGCATTCCCCCACACCTTGATTATGGACGCTGAGCATAATGCGCGTCGCATCCTCCCGGGACTTGCTGAAGACCTCTTCCAAAATCAGAATGACGAACTCCATGGGCGTGTAGTCGTCATTGAGAAGCAGAACCCGATAAAGGCTCGGCTTTTTCGTTTTCGTTCTGGTCTTGGTCGCGACCCCGGTCTGGCCGCTGCCACCCGGGTCACGATCATTGTCGTCTTGCCCCGGGCCGGCCCAATTCGCCCCCAGCGTCTCACGCTGCAAGCGGAAACCGTCGCCGCGCGGCAGTTCCAGACCAGTGGAGGGGATAGACATTAGCACGGCACTTTCGTCCCAAATCAGAAAGGCAAGATGGCCCCATTATGTAGGCAAAATCTCGGCCATGTTAAGGGGCGAAAATCCGATCAATCAGGTGTGATCGCGCCAGGGGAATTTTGCTTCAAGTTTTATGCACTTTACCGATTTGTAACCGCATCGTCCTAAAGTGCCTGCGAGTCAGGGTTTCCGGCGCTCACTCGGGGGACGGGTGCACGGCAATTCGAGAGTAGAGTAACGGTGCGGCGTTTTTCGTACCGATGAGTAAAGAGTTGGAGTATCGGGTGCCGACCCTTCTGCGTATCGATTCCGCACGCGTCCCTTTTGTGCGCCTTTTTCTCGCGGTCATCATCGCGGCGATGGTATTGGCCGCCGCTTCGGCTCCGGCCGCCGCCCAGAGTGTGCCGCGCGCCTTTGCGGGCATCGCGGTTGATGCCAAGACCGGCCAGGTCCTCTACCAGGATGATGCAAATGAACTGCGTTATCCCGCCTCACTCACCAAGGTGATGACGCTCTACATTCTTTTCCAAGAACTCGAGGCCGGGCGCCTCAAGCTCGACAGCAAGCTTTCCGTATCCGCCCATGCCGCGGCGGCGGTTCCCACCAAGCTCTATGTGCAGCGGGGGTCGACAATCAGCGTCGAAAACGCAATCAAGGCGCTGGTTACCCTTTCGGCCAACGACGTTGCCCGCGTCATCGCAGAAAATATCGCCGGCACCGAAAGCAAGTTCGGCGAACGTATGACCCAGACGGCCCGCGCCCTGGGTATGAGCCGCACGACCTACAAGAACGCTTCGGGCCTGCCCGATAGCGGACAGGTCACGACTGCCGCCGATCAGGCCACCCTGGCCCGCGCCATCTACCTGCATTTCCCGACCTATTACGAATATTTCCAGACCCGCAGCTTCACTTACGGCTCCAAGACGTACGGCAACCACAACGCGCTGCTGGGCCAGAACGGCGTCGATGGCATCAAGACGGGCTATATCAATGCGTCGGGCTACAATTTGATGACCGCCGCCCGCGCCAACAACCGCCATATCGTCGTGATCGGGCTGGGCTTCAACACCGGTGCCGCCCGTAACGCCCGCGTCGCCGAACTCGTGCGGACCTACCTGCCCAAGGCGCGCCAGGGCGATTACTGGCGCGAAGCGATGATCCCGCGCCCCACTCTGCTCGGCAACGGCATTGCCGTGGCCTCGGCCGGCGCCGCCGTTCCCCTCAACCGCCTGCCACCGGGCCGCCCCGTCAGCCTTCTGCCGGTCATTACGGCCGAGCAGGCCATGCAGGTGGCCGCCCTTAGCCAATCGGCTTCGGCCCCTGCCCCGGCGTCCAACGAGCCTGTAAATATTCCCTTCCAGATCGTATCGGCCGACGACATTCCGTCGCGTCCCGGAGACAACGCCCTGGATCAGGCGACATATGTCGCGACCGGCGTCATGCCTTCGGAGGCACCGGTCTATCCTGCCGACGATCCGATCGGCGCATGGATCGCCGAGTCCCTTCAACTCGGCCCCCAGCCCGGTCAGATTCTCGTGCCGCCAGCACCCATCGCCCGTCCGGATGGCCTGGCGCTCGACACCATGAGCACCAACAGCGCCGCGACCGTTTCTGCAGGTGGCTGGGTGGTCCAAGTCGGCGCCGCCGACAGCGAGGACAACGCCGAGCGCATGCTGAGCGAAGCGACGCAGACCTATGATCAACTCGCCAACCTCCGCAGCTATGTGGAAACCTTCGAGCGCAACGGCGTCACCTACTATCGTGCCCGTTTCGCCGGCTTTGCCGACCGCACCCAGGCCAGAACGACCTGCGATGCGCTCTCGCAAGCCTCGATAAACTGCCTCACAGTCCAGGGGTAGCGAACAAAACAACCGGACAGTCTTCGACGATTGGCGCAGATGTATGGAGTAGCCCAATGAGCGAAATGACCCGACTTTCTGAGCTTGGCCAGTTCCAGCCCCGCTCTCCGCTGGCCTCGGACGATGACGCCGTGCGCGCCCAGTCCCTGCGCATGCTGGCGCGCGGTCTCGGAGAAAACAAGCCCGTCCACCGCCGCATGTCCGACATGCTCTCGGTCGTGCTGGCGCTTTCTTCCCGCACCCGCCGCATGGTTCTCCCTCGCGTTTCGGTGGACGTTGACGTTTTCGACCCTGCGGGGCGCCGCGCGCTGCGCATGTATATGCCCCAGCAAGACTGACCCGACGGAACCGCCCGCCCCTGCTCGCGTTGCCTTGGGTATCGGCAACGGAGGCAAATATGGAGCTTGCGGGAAAAGTCGCACTGGTGACTGGCGGCGGCTCCGGATTGGGCAGGGCCAGCGCCATCAAGCTGGCCAGCGAAGGTGCGGACATCGCCGTGCTCAGCCGCACGATGGCGGAAGTCGACGCCGTCGCCCTTGAAATCACCCGATTGGGCCGTAGGGCCCTTCCCCTCTATGCCGATATCTCGGACGTCGCCGACATGCAGGCAGCGTTCGATCAGATCACCGAGACATTCGGCAGACTCGATATCGTTTTTGCCAATGCGGGTATAAACGGAACATGGGCGCCACTCGAGGACCTTGCCGTCGACGATTGGGACAGGACCATCGCGGTCAATTTGCGCGGCACCTTCCTTACACTCCATCACGCCATACCGCTGATGAAGGAACGCGGCGGCTCCATCGTCATCACCTCGTCAATAAACGGCACTCGCACATTTACGACGGCCGGAGCATCGGCCTATTCGACCACCAAGGCGGGGCAATTGGCGCTGGCCCAGATGGCCGCGCTCGAACTGGCCAAATACCGCATCCGGGTCAATGCCGTCTGCCCAGGCGCCATCGAGAGCCAGATCGAAGAAAACACCGAGCGGCGCAATTTGGAAAAGGCTGGCGAACCGGCCCTCTACCCCGATGGCGACATTCCGCTGACCGACGGGGCGCCGGGCAAGGCGGAAGACGTTGCCCAACTGGTGAGTTTCCTGGCCTCGGACGCGTCGCGACACATAACGGGTACACCCGTCTGGATCGACGGAGCCCAGTCGCTGCTTGTTTGAGAACGCCTATACGCTTCCGGCCAGCACGCGTTTCTCGCCGAGCATCTGCTCGTCGCTCCGGCGCTTGCCGGAAAGATTGAGAGCGTCCAGCAACAGCCGATATTCCTGACGCGCGCTAATATGGCTCATGGTGGGTGCCCCGCCCAGCGCGTCTTCGTCGAGAGGATCGAACACCGTCATGCCGATTGGAAACAGCGACCGGAAGATCACCCGCTCGGCAATGCCATCCGCAACCCTGCACCCCACCCGCTCCGCAATATTGTCCAGCCCTGTCTGCACCAGCCGCGTATTGCGCGAATTGAGCGTGGAAATGCGGTTGCGCACCATCACCCAGTCAATCGTGCGACCATCGATGGCCAGCCGCTCACGGCGGGACCGCTGGACCAAGCGCGTATAATGGCTCAACTCGATCAGCTTGCCGCTGTCCGGCTCGATGCGGGCGATGACGTCCAGATCGATCAGGCTGTCATTGAGCGGGGTTATCAGCGTATCGGCCAGCGAGTGGGCGATACGCGTCAGATGCGTATCGAAGCCGGGCGTATCGATGATGAGATAGTCGACATCGCGCTCCACTTCCGCCACCGCCTGGCGAAACATTTCAAATTCGATATCCGCATTTTTCTCGCGCGAGTCGCCCCGACCCTGCGGCAGATGAAAATGGGTGGAATGGGGAACGGCAAGCCCATGGGCGCTGGCCCACTCGCGGCGGTTGCGCACATAGGTCGTCAGCGTATGCTGGCGACTGTCGGCATCGATAGTGGCAACGCGAAAGCCTTCATACAAAAGATGGACGGCAAGATGAATCGCCGTGGTCGACTTGCCCGAGCCACCTTTTTCATTGCCCAGAACGATGACATGCGCGTTCGATCGCTGCATTTATCCGACTCTAACCCCTGCCCCCAAAAAAAGCGTTGCACAGCTTGGGTGCTTCGCAATACCCGCACAAGTACGAATTTTTCGCCTCAACCCCAGCTTAGTTCGTATTTGATTTACATTTTATAAACGAATGGCCGGCGCCCGCGGCGAGCGCCGACCGTGTCGAATCGCAACCAGGGTGCCGCTCAGATCCAGTATGGTGGCACACCGTAGTAGGTATAGATATCCATGGCGCGCTGGCGGTCGTCCCATTCGAAATCGTCGTCGGACCCATAACGCGGCGCGGTATCGAGATCCGCCTTTGAAATGTCCGTACGATAGCCGCCAATGGCCTCGTCATATGTCAGCTTGGCCCACGGGATGGGATAGTGATCGTCCCCGATACCCAGGAAACCGCCGAAGCTGAGAACGGCATAGCCAACCTTGCCGCTGAGCTTGTCGATCATCACCCTTTCGATGGTGCCGATCTTGTCATTGGCCAGACTGTAGACAGCCGTTCCTTCGACCTTGTCGCTTCCGATCAGATTGCCACTCTCGCGGCGATCGAGATCGCGCGCCCTCAGCCCGTTGTCTGTTCTCGGATCCATTTTCAAAACTCCGTCGCTTGTTGCACTGCACAGTCAACGGAATGGAGTCAGTGGAGTTCCCGCGCCACGCAACTAAGGCAACCAGCCATCGAACCGGCTCAAAGAAGCCCCAGTTGGGCCAATTCCTCGGCCATGCCCTCGGGTGGAGCATCCTCGCCGGCCCGGGCAAGATCAGGCGGAGCATCTTTGGTCTGCAGGTAGCGCCAACCTTGAAAAGGGCGGCGCGGATAGGGCGCTGTGCGGATCAGTTCAGGCTCAAGCAGGATGTCGCAACACGACCTGCCTTCACCGTCCGTTTCCGCTTTGAGGTCCGCAATAACCTGGCGGGCCCGCACCGCACCGGCGATAACCCAGTATAACGATCCCTGCCCCGCAATCTCGTTGGCCTTTTTGGGCATCATGCGGGTGCGATGAACGTTGAGCCCGTCGGGACGTCCGAAACCCTGCTCGCGGCGCAGGGCCCGCCACTCGATCAACTCCTCGACCGAGGAAACGCCAACGCAGAGCTTGATGATATGCATGGGGAACCACCCAAAAAGAAAATGGGGCGACCGTTTCCGGGCACCCCATTGTCGTATCTGAATCTGTCTGTTGCCGAAAGGCCGTATCAGGCACCAGCAATGACAGAGACAATGAAACCGAGCGAGATCAAGCCGACACAGGTCCAGCTTGCGGCTCGCCAGCATACGGCCTTGGATTGGCTACGCATGCAAGCTCCTTGCGCTGTTGCAAAAGCGGTGAGCGCCATCTCTGCCGCTCACCGGTAACGCCTAATTAACTACGCAACGCCCGTTCCGCAAGCCATGATTGAGCCACATTCACGCAATTCACGCTTGCAACTCACGCATGGCTGCCGAATCACCGTCAGAACAGGCCAAACCACCACCCGGCCAGGGTCAGGAAAGCGAAAAAGCCGATAACGTCGGTAAACGTCATCACAAAGGTCGAGGATGCCACCGCGGGGTCGATCTTGAGCCTGTTGAGCAGCATCGGAATCAGGATGCCGCAGCCACCGGCAACGATCATGTTGACCACCATCGCCATACCGATCACCAGCCCCAGGGCCGGGTTGGCGAAGCGGAGTCCGGTGATGACCCCGAGCAGGACCGCAAAGATCAAACCGTTTGTCAGCCCGACAAGCAGTTCGCGTCGGATCAGGCGCCAGGCATTGTTCTTGTCGAGTTCTTTTTGCGATATGGCGCGCACCGTCACCGTCATGGTCTGGGTTCCCGCAACGCCCCCCATCGAAGCCACGATGGGCATCAATACGGCCAGCGCAACCATCTGCTCAATGGTGCCGTCGAACAGACCGATCACCAGCGAGGCGAGCGTTGCCGTTCCCAGATTGACCAGCAGCCACGTCGCACGGCTGCGCACGACACCCGGCACAGTGCGGGAGATGTCTTCATCGCCCACGCCGCCAAGCCGGTGAATGTCCTCATTGGCCTCTTCATTGATGACGTCGACGATGTCGTCGATGGTCAGAACGCCCACCAGGCGCTTGCTCTCATCGACTACAGCGACTTCGATCTGATCGTACCGCTCGAAAATGCGCGCCGCCTCTTCCTGATCGAGGGTAGCGTCGATCAGGCGGATCTGGGTGTTCATGATCTCTTCGATGTGAGTCGCCCGTTGCACCCGTAGAATGCGGTCGAGCGGGATAGTGCCCAACAGGTTGAACCCGGGATCCACGACATAGATCTGATAGAAATCGTCCGGCAGATCGTCGTTTGTCCGCAGATAGTCGATCGTTTGTCCAACCGTCCAGAACGGCGGAATAGCGATGAATTCGGTCTGCATCCGCCGCCCGGCGGAGTCTTCGGGGAAATCGAGGCTGCGTTTGAGCGAGATGCGGTCGAAAGCCGGCATCTGAGCCAGAATTTCGTCCCTGTCCTGCTCGTCGAGATCCTCGAGAATGTAGACGGCATCGTCATTGTCGAGGTCGGCGACGCCGCGCGCGATCTCGGCATTGGGCAATTCTTCCATCAGGTCGATACGAACCGAATCGTCGACCTCGGTCAGCGCCGAATAATCGAAGGCATCGCCAAGAAGCATAACGAGCCGAACCCGATCATCGGCCGGCAACGCCTCGATCACGTCCCCCGTTTCCGATTCATGGAGCGGCTCCATGCGCTTTCGCAGCGCCTCGGAATCCCCAAGATCGATCTCCGCGCGAAGCGCCTCATACCAATCGGAACGAAGCCGACCGTCTGCGTCGTAGATCGTTTCTGGATTTTCGTCGGGTTCCGGTCCGGTCGATGCAGCGTCTTCCATGCAACTCTCCTTCCCGGGTTTTCGCGACGGGCGCGACTCTTGGCTCTGGCTATGGCGTAACCCATCCGCCTGCCATTTGCCACAGCACAATCGCATGGCACCTGCCCGCTACCGCCATAGGCTAAGTAGTTTAGCCTAAAGCCATATAAGCACGCCCTTATCAGCATGAGCCGCACGTTGCCGGCAGCGACGGAGGCTGGGATGAGTAACGGCGGGCATAGGCACAAAGGGTGGATGCAGATCGTCGGGTGGACCATCTGCGGGCCGCTGTTCTGTGTTCTGGTTGCGCTTGGTTACAACGTCATGACATTTGCGAGCTTTCCCGTAGAAATCGGGCTCCGCGCGGCCTTTGCCGCGATCGTCGTACCGCTCGGACTGGCCACTCCGTTCTTTTTCTATTTCTCGATCAAACTGGGTGAACTTGCATCGGCCAACAGACAACTCAGTCTTCTCGCCGCCACGGACGGGCTGACCAGTTGCCTGAACCGTACGGCCTTCACGGCGCTCGTTGAAGCCCGGCTTGAGGCGTTGGTTCCCAAAGGCGATCAGGTCCACGGGGCCCTGCTCATCATTGATGCCGACAATTTCAAGCAGATCAACGACCGCTTCGGACACCATAATGGTGACATCGCCCTGACCCTGATCGCCAGAGCCATACGCTCATCGGTCCGATCTGGCGACAATGTCGGACGACTGGGCGGCGAGGAGTTCGGGGTGTTCCTGCCCATTGTCGACCGCTACGGAGCGGAAATTGTGGCCGAACGGCTTCGCCGCGCCGTGGAAAAGCTGGCCTTTGTGGCGGACGGCCATCGTCACCAGCTCTCGGTCAGCGTCGGCGGTGTGGTGTTCGACCGCCGCACCGGCTTTGAAGACTTGTTCAAACTCGCTGACGAACGGCTCTATGTCGCCAAGAACGAGGGCCGCAACACAGTAAGGCTTATCGGTTGCGCGACCAGCGGCTCCGGCTTTGCAATACTCGATGCCTGAGGCTATCTAGGCCAAATGGCCGATCCTTCCTTTATCAACCGCTATTTCGACGATGACGCCATTGCCGTTGCCCAGCGGTTGATCGGCGCGCGATTTGTTGTCGAGGGCGTCGGCGGCACCATTGTCGAGACCGAGGCCTATACCCAGGATGAGCCCGCCTCGCACAGTTTTCGCGGTCCTACGCCGCGCAACAGGCCGATGTTTAGCGCCCCCGGCACGGTCTATGTCTATCGCATCTACGGCATTCACTGGTGCGTCAACTTCGTGTGCCGCCCCGGAAGTGCCGTGCTCATCCGCGCGCTTGTGCCAACCGAGGGCGTGGAGGAGATGATCGATCGTCGCGGCCTTTCCGACCTTCGAAAGCTTTGCGCGGGTCCGGGACGACTGACACAGGCGCTCGGCATCGACCTGAGCCACAACGATCGCCCCCTCTCCGACCATCCCTTCGGTTTTACCCCCGCCCAGGTCGAGGGCCCCGTCGCCACCGGTCCGCGCATCGGCATCACCAAAGCCGTGGACCTTCCCTGGCGGTTCGGCCTGCCCGACAGCAAATATCTAAGCAGGCCCTTCACAAAAAACGGCCCCTCTGAGGTCTGAGGAGCCGTTGGAGATCGCGGATTGGGGGACGGGCCCTTAGGCCTGAATGACGACCACGCGGGTCCCCGACGGCACGCGCTCGTATAGATCGATAATATCGTGGTTGAGCATGCGAATGCAGCCCGATGACATGGCCAGCCCGATCGATTGCGGCTGGTTGGTGCCGTGGATGCGGAACATCGTGTCGCCACCGCTGCGATAAAGATAGAGCGCGCGGGCGCCCAGCGGATTGTTGGGGCCACCCGGCATGCCATTGCGATAAGGACCGTTGGCCTCCGGGTCGCGGCGCAGCATATTGGCGGTCGGCGTCCAACTCGGCCACTCGGCCTTGCGCCCGACATAGGCATTGCCGCGCAGTGCGAGCCCTTCCCGGCCAACCCCGACGCCATAACGCATCGCCTTGCCGTCTTCCTCCACCAGGTACAGGAACCGATTGGGCGTATCCACGACGATGGTACCCTTGGCGTGGTTGGTCTCGTAATCGACCACCTGCCGCCGCAGTTCAGGCTTGATGAGCCGGGGATTCAGCGCCGCGAGAGGAAACGGCTCATTGGTTACGGGCCCGTAGGCGCTGACCATGGACATCGAGGAAACGGAGGAAGGGGTGCGCGTCGAACACGCAGCCAGTAAAAGCGGAAGGCCTACAAGAAATCCGCGTCGTGTCAGGCTCATCGATAGTTACCCAGGCAAAGAATCAACAACGTGAGCAATAATTAACCATAAGGGTTAAAACTTCTCTCACCATAATTCCGCCGCATGACGAACCGATTGCCGTTTTGGTGCGCTCTGCCCGAAAAGCGCGACAAATCTGCAACACCCGGCGCTCTGCGGAGCGCCATGGCAAATCCAGAGATGAAAGAAGAAAGCTCCCATTCGGGCCAGAGATGGTGCGGTCGAGAAGACTCGAACTTCCACGGGAGTTACCCCACAGCGACCTCAACGCTGCGCGTCTACCAATTCCGCCACGACCGCACTGTCTGGGGAATGCTGCGCCCTTGGGCGAAGCGAGGCTGCATGTAGCAAATGGTTTGGTGTCCCTCAAGGGCTATTTCGCCGTTTGGGGATAAAGTTTTCAGCTCAAGCTCAGGCGGGCTTGATGACCTTCTCGGTCACCACCACATTAAGCTGGCCCTCGTCGACCTGAACCTCGCCCTTTGCGATCAGCGTATTGTTGGCATAGATACGCATGGCGTCGTTCTCGAAGGCATCGAGTTCAATCACCGCGCCGCGCCCCATGCGCAGCAGGTGATGGATCGGCAATACGGCCGCCCCCAGTTCCACGGAGACATCAATTTCGATGGTTTCAAGCGTATTCATCAACAGGTCCGGAACGCCAAAGTCACACAATACGGCGAGAATCGGCTTTTCCCGCGCGTCAGGTCTGACATTGAGGTGTCATGGTTAGTGAAGCGTTAAAGACAGACGAGACGGAAATTTGCACCAGCGCCCCAAAACTCAGGCGCGCCGATGGGGAGCCGGCCAATTGGGTCATCGCCGATTCCGCCGTGAGCTACCCCGATGCTCTCGCTACGATGCAGGAGCGCGCGCGAGCCATCGCGGCTGGCGAGGCATCCGAAGCCATATGGCTGCTCGAGCATCCGTCTCTTTATACAGCTGGCACGTCCGCCAGGACTGAAGACCTGTTGGCTCCCGACCGCTTTCCGGTGTTCGAGGCAGGGCGTGGTGGACAGTTCACCTATCACGGCCCCGGCCAGCGGGTTGCCTATGTCATGCTGGACCTGCGCGAGCGCGGGCGCGACATCCGCTGCTTGGTCTCAGGGCTGGAAAACTGGGTCATCGATACCCTCGCCGCCTTCAACATCAAGGGCGAGAAGCGTGATGGCCGCATCGGGGTCTGGGTCAAGCGCCCCGACAAGGGACCGTTTGCCGAAGACAAGATCGCCGCCATCGGCGTCAGGGTTTCCCGCTGGGTCAGCTTTCACGGCATCTCCCTCAACGTCAGCCCCGATCTCGATCATTACTCCGGCATCGTGCCTTGCGGCATCAGCCAGCATGGCGTGACGAGCTTTGAGGATCTGGGGCAGATCGTTTCGATGGCCGAAGTGGATTCGGTTCTCAAATCGCGCTTTGAAACGCACTTCGGACCGGCAAGGCTTGCCTCCACGCTCTGATCGCGACAAGGTGACCGGCAAAGCAATCCTCACTATTTCTGGGTGCAAGGGGACAAATATGCGCTTCGACGATCTGCGGAAGCTGGCAACGGGCAGCGTCTTGTTCAATCTGGGCCGGATCATCTCGCCCCGTCTCGTGACGATCCTGTATCTTCTGGGCCTTGCCGCCATAGGGCTCTGGGCGGTCAATCACTTCTTTTCGAGCTTCCGGTTCGGTTTCGGCAACGGGCTGTGGGGCCTGCTCGAAATTGGAGTGTTCGGGCTATTGGCTTTCGTAGCGCTCCGCATTGTCTGCGAGGCAGTCATAGTCTTTTTCCGCGCCAACAGCGTCGAGGCGGAAACCTACGAGCCCACACACATGGGCGCTTCCCTGATCGACGACGTGCGCGAGGCGATCGAGGATCTGGCCGATCAGGAGCCCGATCCCGTCGAGCCCGTGGCGCCTGCTCCGGTCGCGCCAACGCCGCCGGCGCCCACCACGCCCACGGCCGAAGAACCGGCAGTGATGCCCGATGCCGATGCACCAAAGCCCGCGGCCAAACGGCGCGCGAGTTCGCCCAAGGCGGCACCCAAGGCTTGAAATCAAAAGGCTCCGCCCTGACATCAAGGCAGCTATGAAGCGCGCAAAGATTGACCTTTGCGCGCTTTGCGGTATGACACGCTCAAATTCATGCGAGTTTCATATCCCATGGCGCCGGTCCGCTTGGCCCGGCACCTTTGGCAATCTCGCCTTTTCAAGGAACGACGGACGCCCATGAGCGCGCCAACATCAACGCAGAACGCCCCCAAGATCGGCCTCGTGAGCCTCGGCTGCCCCAAGGCCCTCGTCGATTCAGAACGCATCCTCACCACCCTGCGCGCCCAGGGCTACAGCTTTTCGCCTTCCTATGAGGGGGCGGACGTTGTCATCGTCAACACCTGCGGCTTTCTCGACAGCGCCAAGGCCGAAAGTCTCGATGCCATCGGTGAAGCCATTTCCGAAAACGGCCGTGTGATCGTTACAGGCTGTCTCGGTGGCGAAGAAGAGCTGATCCGCAAGACCCATCCCGGCGTTCTCGCCGTCTCGGGCGCGCACCAGTATGAAGCGGTGGTCGATGCCGTCCATAGTGCCGTACCGCCCGTGCCCAACGCCTTTGTCGATCTGGTGCCCGAACAGGGCCTGCGGCTGACGCCGCGTCACTATGCCTATCTCAAGATTTCCGAAGGCTGCAACAATCGTTGCACCTTCTGCATCATCCCCTCGATCCGCGGCGACCTCGTCTCGCGTCCCATCGCCTCGGTGCTTTATGAAGCCGAGCGGCTGGTCAAGGCCGGCGTCAAGGAAATCATGGTCATCTCGCAGGACACCTCGGCGTACGGTGTGGACCTCAAATACGCCACATCGCCCTATCGCGGACGCCAGGTCGAAGCGCGGTTCCAGACCCTTGCCGAGGAAATGGGCAAGCTGGGCGCCTGGGTGCGCATGCACTATGTCTATCCCTACCCCCATGTCGACAACGTCATTCCCTTGATGGCCGACGGGGTGATCCTGCCCTATCTCGATATTCCCTTCCAGCACGCCAGCCCGCAGGTTCTCAAATCCATGCGGCGTCCGGCGAACCAGGAAAAGACCGCCGACCGCATCCGCAAATGGCGCGAAGTGTGTCCCGATCTCGCTATCCGCTCGACCTTCATCGTCGGCTTTCCCGGCGAGACGGAGGAAGACTTCCAGATGTTGCTCGATTGGGTTCACGAAACCAAGATCGACCGTGCCGGAGCCTTCCCCTATGAGCCGGTCACCGGCGCCCGCGCCAACGATCTGGGCCTTGATGAAATCCCCGAAGAGCTCAAGCAGGAACGTTATGGCCGCCTGATGGAAGCGCTGCAGGAGGTTTCGGCCGAGCGCCTCGCGTCCCGCGTCGGCCGCACCATCGATGTTCTGGTCGATGATGTCGAACCCGAAGAGCAGCGCGTCATCGCCCGCTCGCAATGGGATGCCCCCGAAATCGACGGCAATGTGATCGTCGAGAACGCCACCGGCATCAAACCGGGCGACATGATCTCGGTGAACGTCGTCGATTCCGACGAATACGACCTCTACGCGGTCCCGGCCGGTTCGGTGCAGTGACCCACAGCGTCTATGACGTCCCAATGGCCGGCGGCCCGCTGAACCTGGGCCGCAGCCCGCTCGTCATGGGCATTCTGAACGTCACCCCCGACAGTTTTTCCGATGGCGGTGATTTCTCTGCCCTCGACGCCGCCATTGCCCATGCCCACGAACTCGTTGCCGAGGGTGCCGACATCGTCGATATCGGCGGCGAGAGCACCCGTCCCGGCTCCGATGAAGTGGGCATACAGGACGAACTCGACCGGGTCATGCCCGTACTCGACGCCCTTGCGGAGTGCGGCTTTAAGGCCCCGATATCCATCGACACCTACAAGGCCCTGGTCGCCGATCAGGCGGTCCAGGCGGGCGCCAAAATCATCAACGATGTCTGGGGCCTTCAGCGTGACCCGGAAATCGCCGACGTCGCCGCCCATCACGGCACCCCGATCATCGCCATGCATTGGGACACCGAGCGCGACACCGCGCGAGACCTGATCGATGAAATGAAGCGCTGGCTCTCCCGATCGGTGGAGATCGCGCTCAAGGCGGGGGTTGCGAGGGAAGCGATCATCCTCGATCCGGGCTTCGGATTTGCCAAATCCTTCGCCGAGAACTACGAACTCCTCAATCGCCTCGACGAATTGCACGCGCTCGGCTTCCCGCTGCTGGTCGGGACCTCGCGCAAGCGCATGATCGGCAACCTGCTCGACGTGCCGCCAAAAGAGCGCGTATCGGGCACCATCGCGACCTCGGTTCTCGGCTACATGAAGGGCGGGCACATTTTCCGCGTCCACGACGTGCGCGCCAATCGCGACGCCTTGCGCGTTGCTGCCGCCGCGCTCTATGGTCCGCCGCAACAGGAGGCGTGAGTCCCATGGACAGCTTTGCCGATCGCGACCGCATCATACTGGCCGGGCTGGCCTTTTACGGCTATCACGGCGTCATGATGGAGGAAAACGCGCTGGGCCAGCGCTTCCGCATCGATCTCGAGCTGGGGCTGGACATGTCCGAAGCCGCCCGCACCGACGAGGTCGCCTCGACCATCTCCTATGCCCATATCTACGATCTGGTGAAGGAAGCCTTCGAGGAAAGACGCTTCAAGCTGATCGAAGCGCTCGGCCACCACATCATGACACGCCTTTTCGAACGCTTCGACAAACTCGACTGGATCCGCATCAAGGTCAGAAAGCCCGAGGCGCCCCTGCCCATCGTGGCTGGCGAAGCCGCCATCGAAATGGTCAGGACCAGGGAACAGATCTAATGGCCCACGCAGTCCTGGCGCTGGGCGCCAATATGGGCGACCCGGCGCTCCAGATTGCTCAGGCCATCGAAGCCATCGCCGGTCACAAGCAGATTTCCCTGTTGAAGCAAAGCACGCTGATCGTCAGCGAGCCTTGGGGCAAGACCGATCAGGATCGATTCCATAATGGTGCCGTTCTGATCGAAACCACGCTTGCCCCGCTCGAACTGCTCGATTTCTGTCTTGCCACCGAGGCCGCAATCGGCCGCGTCCGCATCGAGAAATGGGGGCCGCGCCTCATCGATATCGACATCATCGTTTACGATGAACTGGTGATCGACAGCCAGCGTCTGACCTTGCCCCATCCTCATGCGCACGAGCGCGACTTTGTGCTCGATCCGTTGCGCGAAATCGCGCCGGACATGGCCGATTGGCTGATGATTCAGACAGACAACAAGTCAGCCTAACAAGTTGATAACATTGACCGCGGCATCGAATTCAAGGCGCCGCTGCCGACGCCGCGCCGCAGCCTCGTAATCTTCACCCCAGAGCGAAATCTGGTAATCCTCGTCAACATGGGCTGCCGTCCATGCAGCATCGGCATCGACCAGCTTTTCGCGCAACGCAATCGCCAGCAGGCCCGAGCCCGTCAGCCCCGTCACCGACACCATCGCAGTGGCAGGCACATGGTGCAGCGGTTCGATGGCATCTCTGAGCTTTTTGAGCATGTCGGGAGATTGCGCCTTGTGCACAATCCCCACAGTTGGCTGGAAGCTGACCGAAAAATGCCGTGCAATCCGCACAAGCACATCGTCCCAGACCTGCTCCTGCTTCTCGACAAGCTCGCGAGGGCTGTCGGCGCGATAGAGCAGCAGATCATTGCCCGCATATTTCACCACTTCATCGAGCAGTGCGATCCGCGATTCATCGCCCGCCTCGACGGCCGAATTGATCAGTTTGACATGCGGCATCATATCGGGGTCGATCTGATCGCCCTGCGCATCCCATTCCTCCCGCATGCGCGCCGCAAGATCGGCATGGCCAACGCCAACCTGCTTTCCGGTTGGCGTCTTGGTCACGCGGCCGTCCAGCAATACGGTGAAAAACCCGTCGGCCTCGGCCACCTCGACTGTCTTGTAGAAGCGCCTGGGCAATTCGCGGATCAGATCCTTCTGATTGCGGCCCTGCCCCGCATCCTGATGCCTGAGTGCGTCTTCGAGAAATTCGCGCATCAGCTCAACACCTTTTCTATTGCATCGTCGAGATCGGCATAATCGTCGATGATGATATGGGCACCGCTCTCCTCGAGCGCAACGCGGGCGTGATAGCCCCAGCTCACCCCGATCGTCCGCGCCCCGGCCGACCGGCCCAGCTCCATATCGAAGGTGGTATCGCCGATCATCACCGTACAGGACGGATCGATCCCGGTTTCTGCACAGGCCCGCAGGATCATCCCCGGATGAGGTTTCGACGGATTGTGGTCGGGCGTTTGTAGTGTCACAAAATGGTCGGCCAGCGTGTGCAGCGCCAGGATGCGATGGACCCCATGCAGCCCCTTGCCCGTGGCGATGCCGAGGATCGAGGCATCATGGGCTTTCAGCCGATCGAGTGCGTCCATCGCCCCGGCGTAAAGCGGCTCGTGCCGATGGCCCTCCGCCAGCATGGCGCGATAGTGCTGACGATAGGTGACAGCCATAAGGATCGCCGTCTCGGCGTCGCACCGCGCCAGATTCTCGATGGCAAGTTCCAGCGACAAGCCAATGATCGAATGGGACATTTCCCGCGTCGGCTCAGGCAATCCATGGTCACGAAAGGTCGCCGCCATGTGCTCGGCGATGATCGCGCCGGAGTCGATCAGCGTGCCGTCCATATCGAACATGATGAGGCGTGGATCAGCCATCATGCGTCATCCTCGGGATCGACATCCTGCACATCGTACTGATTGGCATCGAACCCCAGCGTCTCGAAGCTCGCCTTCATATGCGGCGGCAGCGGTGCGGTAATATCGAGCCTCCTGCCGCTGCGCAGCGGAATGGCCAGCCGCCGCGCGTGCAGATGCAGCCCGTTGCCCAGTTCCTCTGGCCGTTCGAAATTCCAGTTTTCCAGCGTATTGTAGCGTGGATCGTCGAGGATCGGCGTGCCCAGCTCCATCATGTGCACACGCAACTGGTGCGTGCGACCGGTTACCGGTTTGAGCGTCACCCAGGCGAACTGGTTGGCAGCGCTCTCGGTCACCGAATAATAACTCACCGAATGTTGAGCGCCCTCGGTGCCGTTTTCGACAACCACCATCTGCTCGCCGTCCTGGGTCGATTGGCGCGCCAGAAAGCACGAAATCCGCCCCTGGCGGGGATGGGGAACACCGATCGTTATCGCCCAGTAAATCTTGCGCGCCGAGCGCGAGCGGAACACGGTGCCGAAATGGCTTGCTGCAGCGCGCGTCTTGGCCACCAGAAGGCACCCCGAGGTATCGCGGTCGAGCCGATGGACCAGCCGGGGCGGCTCGCCCTTCTTGTTGGGCAGCGATTTGAGCATGCCGTCGATATGGCGCTTGGTGCCCGATCCGCCCTGCACGGCCAGCCCGTGCGGCTTGTTGAACACATAAACCTCGTCATCCTCATAGAGGATGAGATCGCGCAGGAAGTCGGCGTCTTTCTGGTTGATACGCGGCGCGTCCGGCGAACGCACCGGCGCATCGCCCAGCGGCGGCACACGCACCGTCTGCCCGGCAACCAGCCGCGCATTGGTGGCAACCCGTCCGCTGTCGACCCGCACCTGTCCCGATCGCAGCAGCTTTTGCAGGCGCCCGAAGCTTAATTCGGGGAAATGCACCGAGAACCAGCGGTCGAGCCGCATCCCGTCCTCATCCGCCGCCACTTCCCGCAATTGCACGCCGCTCATGAAACCCTGTCCTTTGCCATTCGCGGCCCTTCTAGCGGGAAATTGCCGGCCCGTCATGGGGTATGGAGCTAACCGCCGCGCTTCGCCGCACGCAGTTTGGCAAAATAATCCATCCGCTTCTTGATATCGCGCTCGAACCCGCGCTCGACCGGCTGATAGAAGTCCCGCCGCCCGATCTTTTCGGGAAAATACTCCTGACCCGAAAAGCCCTCGGGGGTGTCGTGATCGTAGATATAGCCCTCGCCATAGCCTTCGGATTTCATCAGCTTGGTCGGGGCATTGAGAATGGCCATGGGCGGGGTCGGCGAGCCGGTCGTCTTGGCCAGCGCCAGCGCCCGATTGTATGCATTGTAAAGTGCGTTCGATTTGGGCGCCGTAGCGAGATAAACCACAACTTCGGCCAGGGCCAGCTCTCCCTCAGGGGACCCGAGCATATGATAGGCGTCCTTGGCAGCCGTGGCGATCGGCAGCGCCTGCGGATCGGCCATGCCGATGTCTTCGACCGCCATGCGGATCAGCCGCCGCGCCAGATACATAGGGTCCTCGCCCGCATCGATCATGCGCGCGAAATAATAGAGCGCCGCATCGGGATCCGATCCGCGCACCGTCTTGTGCAAGGCCGAAATCAGATTGTAATGGCCATCCTGGCTTTTGTCGTAGATCGGCGCCCGCCGCTGGACGAGCTTGGCCAGCCCCGCCGGGTCCAGAATTTCGTCTGGCGCCGTCGCAGAGATGATTTCCTCGATCAGCCCCAGCATTGCGCGCCCATCGCCATCGGCCAGACCGATCAGCGTTTGCCGCGCGTCTTCATCGAGCGGTAATGCCTTACCCAGCTCCTCTTCCGCCCGCCGAGCCAAGGCATCGAGATCGTCGCGGTCGAGGCTGGAAAACTTGAGCACCTGCGCCCGCGACAAGAGCGCCGCGTTGAGCTCGAAACTCGGGTTCTCCGTTGTCGCCCCGACCAGCACCACGGTGCCGTCTTCCATGACGGGAAGAAAGCTGTCCTGCTGCGCCCGGTTGAAGCGATGGATTTCGTCGACGAACAGCAGCGTCCGCTGGCCGGCCCGCCGCGCCGTGCGCGCCGTCTCGAAAACCTTCTTAAGGTCCGCCACGCCCGAAAAGATCGCCGAAATCTGCTCGAACCGATAGTCGACCGCATCGGCCAACAGCCGCGCGACTGTGGTCTTGCCCGTCCCCGGCGGTCCCCACAGAACAAGCGAACCCAGCCGCCCCGAAGCCAGCATCCGCCGCAGCGTGCCATCGGGACCGATGATATGGGTCTGCCCGATCACCTCCTCGAGCGATTTCGGCCGCAGCCGGTCGGCCAGCGGCCGGTCGGCGCCCGGTGCATCGGTCGGTCGCGAGGCCGGAAGGTCCTCGGGAAAAAGGTCGCTCATCGCACCTCACATTGGTCTCATCCGCTCACCACGGAGCGGATGACCCTGCCTCCACGTTGCAGGATGATCTGCCAGGCGCGTGGACGCTGGCTGGCAATGGATTCGAAGGTTTCAATATCACGGATTTCCATGCCGTTCAGCGCGACGATTAAATCGCCCTCTTCAAGCCCCATGCGCGCCGCCGGGCTCCCTGCCTCGACGCCGATCACGGCGACACCCTGGGTTGAAAAGCCCAGCCCCAATTGCTGCGCCAAAGCGGGTGTCAACTCCGCGGCCGTGACCCCGGCAAATCGCGTATTGCCCGCAATCGTCGCCTGCCGCTCCGAGGTTGCGGGCGGCGCCCCCAGTTCCAGTGCGGCCATCGTTTCGGCGCCGTTGCGCCACAACGTCAATTCGGAGATCGAGCCGACCGGCTTAGTCGCCACGCGATAATTGAGCGCTTCGGGGTCCTGAACGCCCACCCCATCGATCGCCGTTATCACATCACCCGAAACCAGCCCCGCCGCCTCTGCCGGCCCATCGGGCGCGATTTCGGTCACCAGCGCTCCGCGCGGCGTGGTCAGCCCCAAACTGGCGGCCAGTTCCCCGTCAAGCGTCTGCATCTGCGCACCCAGCCAGGGCCGCACGATCTCGCCACCGGCGGCGCCCGCATCGGCGATGACACGCACCATGTTCGACGGTATGGCAAACCCGATGCCCTGAGAACCACCCGAGCGGGTAAACAGCGCTGTGTTGATACCGACCAGTTGTCCGTTCATATCGACCAGTGCGCCACCCGAATTGCCCGGATTGATCGCCGCATCAGTCTGGATGAAGAACTGATAGTCGGTCATCCCCATCCCGGTCCGCGCCAGCGCCGAAACGATGCCGCTGGACACCGATTGTCCCACCCCGAACGGATTGCCGATGGCCAGAACGAGATCGCCGACCTCCAACTGGTCGGAATCGGCAAACGATACAAAGGGAAACTCCCCGGCCCCGTCATCGGCCCTGAGCACCGCCAGATCGGTCGAGGGATCGGTCAACACCAGTTCGACGGGATATTCCCGCCCGTCATTGAGCACGACCCGAATGTCGGTTGCCCCCTCTACGACGTGATTGTTGGTAAGGATCATCCCATCCGCACTGACAATCACGCCCGAACCCAGCGATTGTGAGGTCTGCGGTCTCTGGTTGAACAGCGGAGAGCGCCCGAAGAACTGGTCGAAGAACGGATCGTTGAAACCGCTCTGCTGCTGTGTCACCCGCGTGGCATAGACATTGACGACCGCTGGCGCGACCTGTTGCACCACCGGCGAATAGGAAAGCTGAATTTCCGCCTGGCTCTGTGGGACGGCCCGTTCAGCCTGAGCGAAGGCGGTGGCGGGAACCAGAACCAGAAGAACGGCAATAATCGAGGTGCGGAACATGGGTCAGACTCCAGAGCTTGCAACGCGCTAAAGGTTAGAACCTCCCGCCCCGGTTTCAAGTGTCAAGCCCGTAAGGTTGGCGGCAAAAGCGTGGCAATTTTGACCCCGCACAAAGAATCGTCACAACCTGTCTCTATAGGCGAAATTGGCCATTGCAGAGGGGGGCAATGAGCCCTATACACGCGCGCTTTCAACCCCCACACAAGGTATCAAGGTCAATGGACCACGCGCCGTCTCGCACATACGCGAACACCGCAGAACTGATCGCCACCGAGGAACCCGATTACCCGAGTTTCCTGTTTTCCGAACGGCTCCTGGTCGATGCCATAAATACCTTCAAGGCGGGCTTTGACGGCCTGTTGACCTATGCGGTCAAATCCAACCCTTCGCCCCATATCCTCGAGATCATGAATCGTGCGGGGCTCAAGGCCTACGATGTTGCCTCTAACACCGAGATGGCCCTGATCCGCAAATACGCCCCCGACGCCGGGATGCATTACAACAACCCCATCAAGTCGCGCCGCGAGATCGAGCGCGCCTATTCCGAATTCGGCGTGCGCTCGTTCACCATCGATCACGTGGCCCAGCTCGACCAGCTCGCCGCCGTCATCCAGCCCAGCGAGGACGTCGAGGTGACGGTCCGCTTCAAGGCCGGCAAGGCGCTCAAATCCTACGATTTCGGCACCAAGTTCGGCGTGATGGAAGAAGGCGCCATCGCGATCTGCACCTTGGCCAGGGCGATGGGGTATTCCACCTCGCTGTGCTTCCATGTGGGCAGCCAGTGCGAGGAAGCCTATGCCTACGAGCGCCACATCGCCGCGGCGGGGCGTATTGCGCAAGCCTCCGGCATCGAGCTCAAGAGGCTCAATATCGGTGGCGGCTTCCCGGCCCCTTACATAACCAACTCGGCGCCTCCGCTCGACGTCTATTTCGAGACGATCCGCAACGCGGTGACCGATACCTTCGGCTCGAACAAGCCCGAGCTGATAGCAGAGCCGGGGCGTGGACTTTCCACTGGATGCACCTCGCTTCTGCTGCGCGTCAAGCACGTGCGCGGCGAGCAATCGGTCTATCTCAACGATGGCGTCTATGGCTCGCTGATGGAGGCGATGATCCTCGAGTTCATGCCGCCGATCCGCGTGTGGCGCGGCGACAAGGTGCTGACCGGCGAAAGCTGGGATTTCAAGATCTTCGGGCCGACCTGCGACAGCTATGACGTCATGCCCCAGACATTCATCCTGCCCGCCGCCATCGCCGAGGACGACTACATCGAATTCGGCCTGATGGGCGCCTACACCCAGGCCTCCCTTACCCCGTTCAACGGTTTCGACCGTCGCGACCTCTATTGGGTCGACGATATTCTGGTTTGATGGCCGCCGGCATCGGCCAATTCCCGCGGCCCGAAACACTCGGGTCGCGAATCTGCATTTTCGGACCATCCAATTCCGGAAAGTCGACGCTCGCCGTGGCGGTGGGCAACGCGCTGGGCGTCCCAGCCGTCCACCTCGATCTGCTCCATCATCAGCCGAATACCGATTGGATGCCTCGCCCGGCCCACGAATTCGAGCGTCTGCACGATGAGGCGATCGCTGGCGAGAGCTGGGTAATGGAAGGCAATTATTCCCGCCTCATGCTTCAACGCCTCCGGCGTGCGACCGGTATCGTCTGGGTCGATACGGCGATGCCCGGCAATCTTTGGCGCTATTTTCGCCGCACGCTGTTTGAACGCGACAGGATCGGCGCCCTCGAGGGCGGCCAGGACAGTATCAAATGGCTGATGATCCACCACATCGTATTCGTCCAGCCCAAACGCCGCTCAGGCCTCGAGCACATCGTCAAAGCCAGCGGCCTGCCCTTTGCAAGGGTCGAAAGCATGGCCTCCCTCAATCGCCTGTATGCGCAATGGGGTCTTCAAAGGCCATAGGCAATTGTTGGCGGGCAATCGGGCAAGGCAACAAAAAAAGGCGGCCCGAAAGCCGCCCTTTTCAATCCTGCCTGAGGCGGAAACCGCTTACGCGGCTTCGTTCTCTTCATCGCGCGTGAAGTCAGCGGTCGGGCCAGAATCCTTGCCCTTGGCTTCGACGTCGCGGTCGACGAATTCGATGATGCCGATGGGCGCATTGTCGCCGTGGCGGAAACCGGCCTTGAGGACGCGGGTGTATCCACCATTTCGGTCCTTGTAGCGCGGTCCGAGAACGTCGAACAGCTTCTTGACCATGGCTTCATCGCCAATCTGGGCGATGGCCTGGCGGCGGGCATGCAAATCGCCGCGCTTGCCAAGGGTGATGAGCTTTTCAACGATCGGGCGAAGATCCTTGGCCTTGGGCAAGGTCGTCACGATCTGTTCGTGCTTGATCAACGATGCGGACATGTTCTTGAACATCGCCTTGCGATGCGAAGAGGTCCGGTTCAGTTTGCGGCCGGCTTTACCGTGGCGCATGATACTCTCCTAAAGTTCTTCTGGTCGCAGCGGAGGATCAATAATGATCTTCGTAACGCTTGGCGAGGTCTTCGATGTTTTCGGGCGGCCAGTTGTTGACATCCATCCCGAGATGGAGCCCCATCTGGGCCAGCACTTCCTTGATCTCGTTGAGCGACTTGCGCCCGAAGTTCGGTGTGCGGAGCATTTCCGCTTCCGTCTTCTGGATGAGATCGCCGATATAGACGATGTTGTCGTTCTTGAGGCAGTTTGCCGAACGCACCGACAGTTCGAGCTCGTCGACTTTCTTGAGCAGCGCCGGGTTGAAAGCGAGTTCGGGGGTCGAATCCTCGGCCTTTTCCTTGGTGGGCTCTTCAAAATTGACGAAAACCGACAGTTGGTCCTGGACGATGCGGGCCGCAAAGGCCAGCGCGTCTTCGGGGCTGATCGCGCCGTTGGTCTCGATCTGCATGCTCAGCTTGTCGAAGTCGAGGTTCTGGCCCTCACGGGTCTTTTCGACCTTATAGCTGACGCGCTTGACCGGCGAGAACAACGCATCGACGGCGATGTAGCCAATCGGGGCGTCTTCTGGCTTGTTGCGGTCGGCCGGGACATAACCCTTGCCGGTATTGATCGTAAACTCGATATTGATCTCGGCACCGTCATCGAGGTGACAGATGACGAGATCAGGATTGAGTACTTCGATGTCGCCGGTGGTCTTGATGTCACCAGCGGTGACGGCACCCGGACCCTGCTTGGAAAGAGTCAGGCGCTTTGGCCCTTCGTCTTCCATCTTGATGGCGATTTCCTTGATGTTGAGAACGAGATCGGTCACGTCCTCACGCACGCCGGGAATCGACGAGAATTCATGCAATACGCCATCGATCTGGATGGCGGTAATCGCCGCACCCTGCAGCGACGAGAGCAGAACCCGGCGCAGCGTGTTGCCCAGGGTCAGGCCATAGCCGCGTTCAAGCGGCTCGGCGACCACGGAGGCGACGCGCGCGGAATCGCTGCCCGGAACGACGTCGAGCTTGGTCGGCTTAATCAGTTCCTGCCAGTTTTTCTGGATCATCACGTCCAACTTCCTTTTCAAAATCGCGGCCCTGCCCGGCCGCCATGCCGCAAACCGTAAAAGAACCCCGGCTGGCCTTGCCGAGGTCCATTCACATCAGACGCGACGGCGCTTGCGCGGCCGGCACCCATTGTGAGGAATGGATGTAACGTCCCGGATGGAAGTGACAGTGAAGCCGGCGGCCTGAAGGGCACGCAGTGCCGATTCACGACCCGAACCCGGGCCACGAACCTCGACCTCTAGGGTCTTCATGCCGTGTTCCTGCGCCTTCTTGGCGGCGTCTTCGGCAGCCATCTGGGCTGCATAAGGGGTCGATTTGCGCGAACCCTTGAACCCCATCGTACCGGCGGAGGACCAGGAGATCGTGTTGCCCTGAACGTCGGTGATGGTGACCATGGTGTTGTTGAACGAGGCGTTTACGTGTGCAACGCCGGCACTGATATTCTTGCGCTCGCGACGGCGAACGCGTGTGGTCTCTGCTTTAGCCATTTACTTCCTCTAGTGATCTCTAGCGCCGCCGTGGTTCCAGCGGCTACACCTCAAGAAACCCGCAACAGAACGTCTCGGCCGGACCATATCACCCGACCTTGCCGCTCCATCCCGTTTTTCTTATTTCTTCTTGCCCGCGATGGCCTTTGCAGGGCCCTTACGGGTGCGCGCGTTGGTGTGGGTCCGCTGACCACGCACCGGCAGACCGCGACGATGACGCAGGCCGCGATAATTGCCCAGATCCATCAAACGCTTGATGTTCATGGCAACCGAACGGCGAAGATCACCCTCGACCTGATAGTCACGGTCGATGGTTTCGCGGATCTGGATAACTTCCGCGTCGGTCAGTTCATTCACGCGCCGCTCGGCTGGAATGGACACCTTTTCGCAGATTTCAGAGGCCATTTTCGGCCCAATCCCGTGAATATACTGCAACGCGATGATCACGCGCTTGTTCGTCGGGATATTGACGCCAGCAATACGAGCCACGTCGGATCTCCTAAATTGATATGAGGACGTTACCGCCCCGTTTCGTTCAACAACAAGGGACCGGCATCCGACCCCCTTCTCTATACGGAAGGAACCGAATCCAGCCCTCGAAATTTCTGAGACTGGGCGCGGTTCTAAGGACTCACGGCATCAAAGTCAACACTGCCGCAAGCCCAATCGTTTCGGTCAGCTGATCGCCGACTTGATCGCGGCGGTGACCTCCCCGATCGGCGCCATTCCATCCACTGATTTGAGCAGGCCCTGCTCAGAATAGAACGACACCAGGGGCGCTGTCTGCTGGGTGTAGACATCAAGGCGTTTGCGCAGCACTTCCTCATTGTCGTCGGCCCGCGCGCCGCCGCTTTCCTTGGCCCGATTGATGATGCGCTCGACGAGCACATCGGGATCGGCCTTGATTTCAATGACCGCATTGAGGTGGAGCCCCTTACGGTCGAGCATGTGGGTCAGCGCCTCAGCCTGCGCAATGGTGCGCGGAAACCCGTCAAGGATGAACCCATTCTCGCAATCGGGCTGATCCATGCGCTCGGAAATGATGCCCGACACGATATCGTCGGAAACCAGATCCCCCCGATCGACGATCGCCTTGGCTTCAAGCCCGAGCGGGGTCTTGTCGGCGATCGCCGCCCGGAGCATGTCGCCAGTCGAAAGCTGAGGAATGGAATAGGTCGATACCAGGATCTGTGCCTGAGTGCCCTTGCCTGCCCCCGGCGGCCCCAAAAGAACCAGTCTCATCTTTTCCGTCCCCCTAGACGCGATTTCTTGACCATGCCCTCATATTGCTGCGCGATCAGATGGCTCTGAATCTGGCTCACCGTATCCAGCGTCACCGTAACCATGATGAGCAGCGACGTGCCGCCCAGGAAGGCAGAGATGTTAAGCTGGCTCAAAAACACTTCCGGGATCAGCGCGACGATGGTCAGATAGATCGCGCCGACGACGGTAATGCGGGTCAGCACGTAGTCGATATGCTGCGCCGTTCTTTCGCCCGGACGAATACCGGGAATGAACCCGCCCGACCGCTTGAGGTTGTCCGCCGTCTCGGTCGGATTGAAAACGATCGAAGTGTAAAAGAACGCAAAGAAGATAATCATTCCGGCAAACAGCGCCAGATAGAGCGGCTGGCCGCGTCCGAGCAGCGCCGAGATGTATTGCAGCCATTGCGGGGCATCGCCCTGGGCCGAGAACGTCGCAATCGTCGCCGGCAACAGCAGCAGCGAGGACGAGAAGATCACCGGAATGACGCCCGCAGTGTTGAGCTTAAGCGGCAGGTGCGAAGTGTCGCCCTGATACATCTTGTTGCCCACCTGGCGCTTCGGATATTGGATCAGAAGCCTGCGCTGGGCACGCTCGAAGAACACGATAACCCCGATCACCACGATGGCGCCGATCAGAATGCCGACGACAGCAAGCGTCGGCAGAGCACCGGTGCGGCTCAACTCGAGCGTTTGGGCAATTGTTGCTGGCAGGGATGCAACGATACCGGCGAAAATGATCAGCGAAATGCCGTTGCCGACACCGCGCGCAGTCATCTGCTCGCCCAGCCACATCAGGAACATGGTGCCGCCAACCAGGGTGATGACGGTGGAAATGCGGAAGAACCAGCCCGGATCGGCCACGACGCCTTCACTGGCCTCGAGCCCTACGGCAATGCCATAGGCCTGCACGGCGCAGAAGACGACGGTGAGATACCGGGTGTACTGGTTGAGCTTGCGCCGGCCGCTCTCCCCTTCCTTCTTCAATGCCTCAAGGCGCGGAGAGGCCGTCGACATCACCTGAATGACGATGGAGGCCGTAATGTAGGGGATCAGATTGAGCGCAAAAATCGCGAGACGTTCGACAGCGCCGCCGGCGAACATGTTGAACAGCCCGAAAATGCCGCCCTGCGCCTGCTGAAACGTCGCCGCGAAGGCATCAGGGTCGATGCCCGGAATCGGAATATAGGTGCCGAGCCGATAAACCAGCAACGCGCCAAGGGTGAAGAAAATCCGCTTCTGGAGTTCCTTGGCCTTCGAAAAGGTTGAAAAACTCAGGTTTCGGGCCAGTTGCTCGGCTGCAGACGCCATGACGGCTCCCTCTGAAGTGGCTTATAGAGCAAAGGAACGGGCCACACGGGCCCGCAAAAAAGACAATGCTCTGATATAGTCAGAGCGCGCCCCTATGCAATCCCCCTATTCAGGAAGATCGCCGGGGCGCGCTCGAAACATTGCAACGAATTATTCGGCGTCGGCAGGCTTGCCGATCAGCTCGACCTTGCCCCCGGCTGCTTCGATAGCAGCGGCGGCACCAGCGGAAACGTGGTTGACCTTGAAGGTGACCTTCTTGGCCTTGAATTCACCGCTGTTGATGAGCCGCACACCGTCCTTGGCGCGGCGGATGACGCCGGCCTTGACCAATGCTTCGGCATCCACGACGCCCTTGGCGTCGAGCTTGCCGCTGTCGATATAGGCCTGGATGCGGTCGAGACGGACAGCATTCCACTTCTTGGCGAAGGGATTGTTGAAGCCGCGCTTGGGCATCCGCATGTGAAGCGGCATCTGGCCGCCTTCAAAGCCATTGATCGAAACGCCCGAACGGGACTTCTGACCCTTGACGCCACGACCGCCGGTCTTGCCAAGACCAGAGCCGATGCCGCGACCGACGCGAACTTTGGCTTTGGTGGCGCCGGCGTTATCGGCGATCTCGTTGAGTTTCATAATACCAAATCCCTCTTAATGCTCGTCCACGACGCGGACGAGGTGAGCGACCTTGGAGATCATGCCGCGCACCGACGGCGTATCTTCCAGTTCGCTGCGGCGATGCATCTTGTTCAGGCCCAGGCCCACAAGTGTCGCGCGCTGATCTTCCTTGCGGCGGATCGGCGAACCGATCTGCTCGACGATAACGGTCTTCTTAGCCATTGTTTCTCTCCTCGAGCGCTGTCTCAAGCCTCGACGGCGGCTTCACCGCGACGTGCCTGCAACTCGGAAACCTTCAGACCGCGACGGGCCGCGACCGAACGCGGGCTGTCGACGTTCTTGAGCGCATCGAACGTGGCGCGAACCATGTTGTAAGGATTTGCCGAACCCTGGCTCTTGGCAACGATGTCGTTGATGCCAAGGGTTTCGAAGACGGCGCGCATCGGGCCGCCCGCGATGATGCCGGTACCGGCCGGAGCCGCACGCAGGATCACCTTGCCGGCGCCGTGACGGCCCTGCACGTCGTGGTGCAGCGTACGGGCTTCACGCAGCGGTACGCGGATCATCTGGCGCTTGGCCTGCTCGGTTGCCTTGCGGATGGCTTCAGGCACTTCACGCGCCTTGCCATGGCCAAAACCAACACGGCCTTTCTGATCACCAACCACCACCAGGGCAGCAAAACCAAAGCGACGACCGCCCTTGACCACCTTGGCAACACGGTTGATGTGAACCAGGCGATCGACGAATTCGCTATCGCGTTCTTGAGTGTCTCTCATCGTTCCTACCAGTCTTTTTTCTCTTTTATCTTGTAAGGAGCGTTCGCTTAGAAGCTCAGCCCGCCCTCGCGGGCGGCATCGGCCAGCGCCTTGACGCGGCCATGGAACAGATAGGCACCGCGATCGAACACGACGTCCGAAACACCGGCCTTGGTGGCGCGGGCAGCAAGTGCCTTGCCAACTTCAGAAGCAGCGGCCTGATTGGCGCCGTTCTTGATCTTGAGATCCTTTTCGAGCGAGGAAGCGGACGCCAGCGTCACGCCATTCGCATCGTCGATGATCTGTGCGTAGATATTCTTTTCCGAACGGAAGACCGACAAGCGCGGACGACCGTTGGCACGGGCCTTGAGAGCCCGACGAACACGCGCCTTGCGCCGTTCGATACCAGAGAGCTTAGCCATCTCGACCAATCCTTACTTCTTCTTGCCTTCTTTGCGGTAGATGTGCTCATCCGCATAGCGCACACCCTTGCCCTTGTAGGGCTCCGGCGGACGGAACTCACGAATGTCGGCCGCAACCTGGCCAACCTGCTGCTTGTCGATGCCCGTGACAACGATTTCCGTCTGGGTGGGCGCTGCAAGCGAAATCCCGTCCGGTGCCTTGAAGATGACTTCATGGGAGAAACCGAGGGAAAGCTTGAGGTCCGAACCCTGCATCTGGGCACGATAGCCGACGCCCGTGATGGCGAGCTTGCGCTCAAAGCCAGTCGAAACACCGGTCACGATGTTCTGCACGAGCGAGCGCGACAAACCCCAGGCGGCGCGCGCCTCACGGCTGTCATCGATGGGGGTAACAACTACGCCGTCATCGGTCATCTCAGGCTTGACCAGATCGACGAGCACCACTGAAAGCTCACCCTTTGAGCCCTTTGCGGTGACCTTCTGGCCGTCCAATGTGACCGTCACGCCGCTGACCGGTGCTACCGGCTTTTTGCCAATACGCGACATATTAAATTGCCTTTTCGTTCTATGAAGGCAGGATTTAAGCCCTGCCCGCTTCCGATCTCACGGAAACTCCAAACGTATGTGCGCCACGCCGGCCAATTGAAACGACCGGCATGAAACACGTTTTAGAAGACGCGGCAGAGAACCTCGCCGCCGACGTTTTCAGCGCGAGCTGCGTGATCGGCCATTACACCCTTGGGGGTGGACAGGATCGAAACACCCAGGCCGTTACCGACAACCGGGATATTCTTGACCGACGCGTAAACGCGGCGACCCGGCTTGGACACGCGCTGAATTTCACGGATAACAGGTTCGTTTTCCGAGTACTTGAGCTCGATGGCGAATTCGGGAAGGCCGTTTTCGCTGGTCCCTTCCGAATAGCCACGAATGTAGCCTTCGGCCTTGAGAACGTCGAGAACATGAGCACGAAGGCTCGAAGCGGGCGTACGGACGACATCGCGACGGCGCATCTGCGCGTTGCGGATGCGGGTCAGCATATCGCCAAGAGGATCTGTAAGAGTCATCTTCGTTCTTTCCTTACCAGCTCGACTTGACCAAACCGGGGATCATGCCCATCGAGCCAAGCTCGCGGAGCGCGATACGGCTCAGCTTGAGCTTGCGATAATAGCCGCGCGGGCGACCCGAAACCTCGCAGCGGTTGCGAACGCGAACCGGCGAAGCGTTGCGGGGCAGTTCGGCCAGCTTGAGCTGGGCGGCGAAACGCTCTTCAAAGCTCAGCGACTCGTCTTTTGCCTTGGCCTTGAGCGCAGCCCGCTTGGGCGCATACTGCTTGGCGAGCTTGGCGCGGCGCTTGTTTTTCTCGATGGAGCTAGTCTTAGCCATCTAAGTCTCTCTTTCGTCTCTTTTCCAGTTATCCGCTTACTGGCGGAACGGGAAATTGAAAGCCTTGAGAAGCGCACGCGCTTCGTCGTCGGTCTTTGCCGTGGTGCAGACGATCACGTCCATGCCCCAGACCTGATCGATCTGGTCATAGTTGATCTCGGGGAACACGATATGTTCCTTGATGCCCATGGCATAATTGCCGCGGCCATCGAAGCTCTTGGGGTTCAGGCCGCGGAAGTCGCGGACGCGCGGCAGCGCGACGTTGACCAGGCGGTCGATGAATTCGTACATCTGGGCACGGCGCAGCGTGACCTTGACGCCCAGCGCCATGCCTTCGCGGACCTTGAAGCCCGCGATCGACTTGCGCGCATAGGTGACGACAGGCTTCTGGCCGGCGATCTTTTCGAGATCGGCAAGGGCTGCCTTCACCTTCTTGGAATCGGCAACCGCTTCGCCGACGCCCATGTTGAGAACGACCTTCTCAAGCTTGGGAACCTGCATCGGGTTGACGTAGTTGAAGGTCTCGGTGAGACCGGCACGCACCACATCTTCATAATGCGTGCGCAGGCGCGGAATGTATGTCTCAGCCATCGATCACTTCTCCAGAACGCTTTGCGACGCGCTTCTTGACGCCGTCTTCGATCTTGAAGCCGACGCGGGTCGGCTTGTTGTCCTTGGCATCGACCAGAGCGATGTTGCTCAGGTGAATGGGGGCTTCCTTAGTGATGATGCCCGCATCCTGGCTCTGCGTCTGCTTCTGGTGACGACGCACCAGATTGATACCGGAAACCAGGGCCTTGGTGTCGGTCGGCATGACCTGCAGGACCTGCCCGGTCTTGCCCTTGTCCTTGCCAGTCAGAACGATGACCTTGTCACCCTTTTTGATCTTGGCAGCCATTACAGCACCTCCGGCGCGAGCGAAATGATCTTCATGTGGCTTTTCGCACGCAGCTCACGAGGAACCGGGCCAAAGATACGGGTGCCGATCGGTTCCTTGTTGTTGTTGATGATCACCGCCGCATTGCGGTCGAAACGGATCACGGTGCCATCGGGGCGCCGGATGTCGGAAGCGGTGCGAACCACCACAGCCTTCATAACCTGGCCCTTCTTGACGCGGCCGCGCGGGATGGCGTCCTTGACCGACACAACGATGATGTCGCCAACAGACGCATACTTGCGATGCGAACCGCCCAGCACCTTGATGCACATAACACGACGAGCGCCCGAATTATCGGCGACGTCGAGGTTCGTCTGCATCTGAATCATGACTGGTTGCCTTCTTTAATTACTGGTCCGCGTCCGGTATCCGGCACGGCACTAGATCTCTTTGTGAGCTCTTGCGTTATGCCGGATTGACCAGCGTCCAACGCTTGTTCTTGGAGATCGGCGCACATTCCTGGATCTGCACCACATCACCGACCTTGGCCGCATTGGCCTCGTCGTGGGCGTGGTACTTCTTGGACCGGCGCACGGTCTTTTTCATGATCGGGTGTGTAAAACGGCGCTCGACGCTCACCACAACCGTCTTCTCATTCGTATCGGAGACCACTGTCCCCTGCAGGATACGCTTGGGCATTCGTGTCTCCTTACTTTCCGGCCTGCGCCTTCTCGGCGATCACGGTCTGGACGCGCGCGATATCGCGGCGGACCTTGCGCACCTGAGAGGTGTTTTCCAGCTGCTGGGTAGCCCGCTGGAAACGCAGGTTGAACTGCTCTTTCTTCAGATTGACGAGCTCGTCCTTGAGTTCGTCGACCGTCTTTGCTCTAACGTCGCTCGGCTTTGCCATCGCTGTACGTCCTTAATCTGCAATGCGGCTGACGAACCGCGTCTTGATCGGCAACTTCATGGCCGCCAGACGCAGAGCTTCACGCGCAATCTCTTCACTTACGCCGTCAATTTCGAACATGATCCGGCCGGGCTTGACGCGGGCTGCCCAATATTCGGGAGCACCCTTACCTTTACCCATACGGACTTCGGTCGGCTTGGACGACACGGGCACATCCGGGAACACCCGGATCCACACACGGCCGGCGCGCTTCATGTAGCGTGTCATCGCGCGGCGTGCGGCCTCGATCTGGCGGGCGGTTATACGCTCAGGTTCCTGAGCCTTCAAGCCATATTCGCCAAAATTCAGGTCGGTGCCGCCCTTGGCGGCGCCGTGGATCCGGCCCTTGTGGGCCTTGCGGAACTTTGTACGTTTCGGTTGCAGCATTTTTTATAGTCCTATCAGCTTGCAGCCGGACCGCGGCGGCCCTGCCCGCCCGAATCACCACCTTCGGTGGCGCGGCGCTCGTGAGCCATCGGATCGTGTTCCATGATCTCGCCTTTGAAGATCCAGACCTTGATACCGATGATGCCATAGGTGGTCGCGGCTTCGGCAACACCATAGTCGACGTCGGCACGAAGGGTGTGAAGCGGCACGCGGCCTTCACGGTACCATTCGGTCCGGGCAATATCGGCGCCGCCAAGACGACCACCAACGTTGACACGGATGCCCTGGGCGCCCATGCGCATTGCCGTCTGGACGGCACGCTTCATGGCCCGGCGGAACGCCACGCGGCGCTCCAGCTGTTGGGCGATGCCCTGTGCAACCAGCGTTGCGTCGGTTTCCGGCTTGCGCACTTCAACGATGTTGATGTGCACTTCGGAATTGGTGAACTTCTTGACCTTGTTGCGGATCTTCTCGATGTCCGCGCCCTTCTTGCCGATCACGATGCCCGGACGAGCCGAGTGGATCGAAATGCGGCACTTGCGGTGCGGGCGTTCGATGACGATCTTGGAAACAGCGGCCTGCTTGAGCTCTTTCTCGAGCATCTCGCGGATCTTGAGATCTTCCTGCAGGAGCGAACCATACTCGCCCTTGTTGGCGTACCAACGGGAGTCCCAGGTGCGGTTGATGCCGAGGCGAAGCCCGATCGGATTAACTTTCTGGCCCATCAGATGGCCTCCTCGACTTCACGGACAACGATGGTCAGGTGCGAGAACGGCTTTTCGATGCGAGCGCCGCGACCGCGGGCACGTGCATGAAACCGCTTCATCACCAGAGCCTTGCCAACGAAGGCTTCCGAGACCACCAGGGAGTCCGTATCCAGACCATGGTTGTTTTCGGCGTTCGCGATGGCGCTCTCGAGGGTCTTCTTGACCGAAAGCGAAATCCGCTTGCGCGAGAATTCGAGTTCGGCAAGAGCCTTCTCGACCTTCTTGCCACGGATCTGTGCGGCAACCAGGTTGAGCTTCTGAGGGCTCGTGCGCACCATGCGAAGGACGGCTTTCGCCTCAGTGTCCTTGAGCGCGCGTTCACGCTTTTCCTTGCCCATCGTTACTTCCTCTTCGCCTTCTTGTCGGCCGCGTGCCCGTAATAGGTGCGCGTGGGCGAAAACTCACCGAACTTGTGGCCGATCATATCCTCGGAGACAT
The DNA here is from genome assembly GCF_965249125.1 of Pelagibacterium sp. Lineage (GTDB taxonomy): Bacteria > Pseudomonadota > Alphaproteobacteria > Rhizobiales > Devosiaceae > Pelagibacterium. The sequence goes on along the minus strand of NZ_OZ252217.1, from coordinate 1,376,614 downwards.
TCACCGGGATGTGCTTCTGACCGTTATAGACGCCGAAGGTGAGGCCAACGAACTGCGGCAGGATCGTGGAGCGACGGCTCCAGATCTTGATGACTTCGTTGCGGCCCGATTCCCGGACCTTGTCTGCCTTCTTCAGCAGATACCCGTCGACAAACGGGCCTTTCCAGACGGAACGTGCCATGGCTTACCTGCCCTTCTTGAGGTGCCGCGAGCGGACGATGAATTTGTCCGTCGCCTTGTTGGTGCGGGTGCGCTTGCCCTTGGTCGGCTTGCCCCACGGAGTAACCGGATGACGGCCACCCGAAGTGCGGCCTTCACCACCACCATGGGGGTGATCGACCGGGTTCATCGCGACACCGCGAACGTTCGGACGGCGGCCCAGCCAACGATTGCGGCCGGCCTTGCCGATCGAGGTGTTGGAGTGATCCGGGTTGGAAACCGAACCGACTGTCGCAAGGCAGGAGCCGTGGACCAGACGCTGTTCACCCGACCCCATGCGAAGGATCGCCCAGCCGGCATCGCGACCGACATACTGAGCGTAAGCGCCAGCCGAGCGAGCCATCTGGCCGCCCTTCTTTGGCTTGAGCTCGATATTGTGAACGATCGTGCCGACCGGCATGCGCTCGAGCGGCATGGTGTTGCCCGGCTTCACGTCGACGGCGTTCATCGACGAGATCACCTTGTCACCGGCAGCGAGACGCTGCGGCGCCAGGATGTAAGCCTGCTCACCGTCGTCATAGGTCACCAGAGCGATGAATGCCGTCCGGTTGGGATCGTACTCCAGCCGCTCGACGGTGCCCTGGACGTCGAACTTGGTGCGCTTGAAATCGACGATGCGATAGCTGCGCTTGTGTCCGCCGCCCCGCGCAAACGAAGTGACACGGCCGTTATTGTTGCGACCACCCGACTTGGTAAGGCCTTCGGTCAGCTTCTTGACCGGGCCACCCTTCCAGAGCTCGGACCGGTTGATGCCGACAAGTTGGCGGCGGCCCGGCGAGGTGGGATTATATTGTTTCAAAGCCATTTGAACTCTTCCTTCTCGCCTTCTTACAGACCGGTCGAAATATCGATGGTCTGACCGTCAACGAGGGTAACGACGGCCTTCTTGACGTCCTTGCGGGTGCCAAGCATGTTGCGGAACCGCTTGACCTTGCCCTTGCGGACGATCGTGTTGACAGCCTTGACCTTGACTTCAAAGAGCGCCTCGACAGCGGCCTTGATTTCCGGCTTGGTTGCGTCGATGGCAACATCGAACACGACCTGACCGTTTTCCGAAGCCATGGTGGACTTTTCAGTCACGACCGGATTGCGGATGATGTCGTAGTGCTTGAGCGCGCTCATTGGAACCGGCCCTCCAGCGCAGCAAGAGCGTCCTTGGTCAGGACCAGCTTCTCACGACGCAGAATGTCGTAAACGTTGATGCCCTGCGCCGGAAGCACGTCGATCTGGGGAATATTCCGCGCGGCAAGCGCGAAATTGGTGTCCAGTTCGGTGCCGCCGATAATCAGCGCATTGGAAAAACCGAGTTTGCCGAAGATCGCACGAAGTGCGGCAGTCTTGGGCGCTTCGGCCGTGGCCTGGTCGATGATGACGAGATCACCGGCCTTTGCCTTGGCAGAAAGAGCGTGCTTGAGAGCAAGCGCGCGAACCTTCTTGGGCAGCTCGATCGCGTGGCTGCGCGGCGTCGGACCGAATGCGCGTCCACCACCACGGAAGATGTTGGAACGACGCGAACCGTGACGAGCACCGCCGCCGCCCTTCTGGCGACCGAACTTCTTGCCGGTCTGGGCAACTTCGGCACGATTTTTGACGTCGTGGGTACCCGACATGCGCTTGAGGAGCTGATAGCGCACCATGCGCTGGATCAGATCGGCGCGGGGCTCGAGACCGAAAACGGCGTCATCGAGAGTGACCTTGCCGGCCGACTTACCCTCGAGGGTTGTGACCTGAAGTTCCATTATGCACTCTCCCCATTGGCTGCGGCCTTGAACGAGCCAGGCAACGCAACACCTTCCGGACGCGGCTTCTTGACGGCGTCGCGGATCTGGATCCAGCCACCCTTGGAGCCCGGAACCGAACCCTGAACCATGATCAGCCCACGCTCGACATCGGTCTTGACGACCTTGACGTTCTGGGTCGTGACGCGCTCGGCACCCATGTGCCCAGCCATCTTCTTGCCCTTGAACACTTTGCCGGGGTCCTGGTTCTGACCGGTCGAGCCGTGCGAACGGTGCGAAACCGACACACCGTGCGAGGCACGCAGACCACCAAAATTGTGACGCTTCATTGCACCGGCAAAGCCCTTGCCGATCGAAGTGCCCGTGACGTCCACGAGCTGACCCTCGATGAAGTGGTCGGCCTGAAGTTCAGCACCCACCTCGATGAGGTTGTCTTCGCTCACGCGGAACTCGACGACCTTACGCTTGGGCTCGACCTTGGCAGCGGCGTAATGCCCGCGCTCGGCCTTGCTCACATTCTTGACCTTGACCGAGCCAGCGCCGAGTTGCAGCGCGACATAGCCGTCCTTGTCCTGCGTCCGCTGGCCCACCACCTGGCAGCCCTGCAGCGCCAGAACGGTAACGGGTACATGAGCGCCGTCATCGGTGAAGATGCGGGTCATTCCCAGCTTCTGTGCGATCAATCCAGAACGCATCGGTTGTTACCTTCTCTTTATCTTGCGGCTTTCCGGGTCATTGTTTCCCAAGAGGACCCACTAAAGCGAAAACCGCGTCTAAACGCTTAACTTAGAGCTTGATTTCGACGTCGACACCGGCGGCGAGATCGAGCTTCATTAGTGCATCCACCGTCTGCGGTGTCGGATCCACGATGTCCAGAAGACGCTTGTGAGTCCGGATTTCGAACTGCTCGCGGCTCTTCTTGTCGACGTGGGGCGACCGGTTGACGGTGTATTTGTCAATTCGCGTCGGCAGCGGAATGGGTCCGCGAACCTGCGCGCCTGTGCGCTTGGCCGTGTTGACGATCTCGCGGGTCGAATTGTCGAGCACGCGATGGTCGAACGCCTTGAGCCGGATGCGAATATTCTGACCGTTCATTGTGTTCTATCCCGAAAAAAGGACCACGGTGCGCGCCAATCGCGCACCGTGCTCTCAATTGTCTCGTTAAGCGACGATTTTGGAGACGACGCCGGCGCCGACGGTGCGGCCGCCTTCACGGATGGCAAAGCGCAGCTTTTCTTCCATCGCGATCGGAACGATCAGTTCCACGTTCATTTCCACATTGTCGCCAGGCATAACCATCTCGGTGCCTTCGTTCAGCGTCACAACACCGGTCACGTCCGTCGTCCGGAAGTAGAACTGCGGGCGGTAGTTGGTGAAGAACGGCGTATGACGGCCACCCTCTTCCTTGGTCAGGATGTAGGCTTCGGCAACGAACTTGGTGTGCGGGGTCACCGAACCGGGCTTGCACAGAACCTGACCGCGCTCGACCTGCGTACGGTCGATACCACGGATCAGAGCGCCGATGTTGTCGCCGGCTTCACCCGAATCGAGCAGCTTGCGGAACATTTCAACGCCGGTCACGGTCGTCTTCAAAGTCGGCTTGATGCCAACGATCTCGACTTCCTCGCCAACCTTGACGATGCCGCGCTCGACGCGACCGGTCACAACAGTGCCACGGCCAGAGATCGAGAACACGTCCTCGACCGGCATCAGGAACGGCTGGTCCTTCGGACGCTCGGGCTGCGGGATGTAGTCGTCAACGGTCTTCATCAGCTCGAGAACAGCGTCATGGCCGATTTCCGGACGCTTGTCTTCAAGCGCCATCAGCGCCGAACCCTTGGTGATCGGAATGTCGTCACCGGGGAATTCGTAGGACGAGAGAAGCTCACGCACTTCGAGTTCGACGAGCTCGAGAAGCTCTTCGTCGTCGACCTGGTCGACCTTGTTCAGGAACACGACAAGCGCCGGCACGCCGACCTGGCGGGCGAGCAGGATGTGCTCGCGGGTCTGCGGCATCGGGCCGTCGGCAGCCGAAACCACGAGAATCGCGCCGTCCATCTGCGCCGCACCGGTGATCATGTTCTTCACATAGTCGGCGTGGCCAGGGCAGTCGACATGCGCGTAGTGACGCTTTTCGGTCTCGTATTCGACGTGCGCCGTCGAAATGGTGATCCCGCGCGCCTTTTCTTCAGGCGCCTTGTCGATCTGGTCGTACGCAGAAAACGTCGCACCCCCAGTCTCCGCCAGAACCTTCGTGATCGCTGCTGTCAACGACGTCTTGCCATGGTCAACGTGACCAATCGTGCCGATGTTGCAGTGCGGCTTGTTACGCGCAAATTTTTCCTTGCCCATCACATATCTCCATCTTCAGCAGGCCAACTGGCCGCCGATTAAATTGTTATCCAACTAGGCGTATTTCGCCTGAACTTCGTCGGCGACCGCCTGGGGCACCTGCTCGTAGTGATCAAAGACCATGGTGTACTGTGCGCGTCCCTGGCTCATCGAGCGCAGCGAGTTCACATAACCGAACATGTTGGCCAGCGGCACGAAGGCGTTGACCACCTGCACGACACCGCGGCTTTCCGTGCCCTGGATCTGACCACGGCGCGAGTTCAGGTCGCCGATGACGTCGCCCATATAGTCTTCAGGCGTGGTCACTTCGACCTTCATGATGGGTTCAAGCAGCTTCGCACCGGCCTTCTGAAGGCCCTCGCGGAACGCTGCGCGACCGGCGATCTCGAACGCAAGCACCGAGGAGTCGACGTCGTGGTAGGCACCATCGGTCAGCGTTGCCTTGACGTCCACGATCGGGAACCCGGCAAGGATACCGGCGCCCATTACGGACTCCAGCCCCTTCTGAACGCCCGGGATGTATTCCTTGGGCACCGAACCACCGACGATCTTGCTCTCAAACGCAAAACCGGCACCGGTTTCGTTGGGCTCGATCGTCAGCTTGACGCGAGCGAACTGGCCCGAACCACCCGACTGCTTCTTGTGGGTATAATCCACTTCAGCGGCACGGGTAATGGTCTCGCGATACGCAACCTGCGGCTGGCCGATATTGGCCTCGACCTTGAACTCGCGCTTCATGCGATCAACGAGAATGTCGAGGTGAAGCTCGCCCATACCCGAAATGATCGTCTGGCCCGATTCTTCATCCGACTTGACGCGGAACGATGGATCTTCAGCAGCCAGACGCTGCAGGGCGAGACCCATCTTTTCCTGGTCGGCCTTTGACTTGGGCTCGACGGCGATATCGATAACCGGATCGGGGAAGATCATCCGCTCAAGGATAACCTGAGCGGACGGCACGCAGAGCGTGTCACCGGTCGTGGTATCCTTGAGTCCAACGATGGCAACGATGTCGCCAGCAAAGGCTTCGGTGATCTGCTCACGGCTGTTGGAGTGCATCTGGAACATGCGGCCAACGCGTTCGCGCTTGCCCTTCACTGTGTTTTCCAGTTGCGCACCGGCCTCGAGGTGACCCGAATAGATACGGCAGAACGTCAGCGAGCCCATATGCGGGTCGTTGGCGATCTTGAAAGCCAGCATCGAAAGCGGCTCGGAATCGTCGGCATGACGCTCGATCGGTTCTTCGGATTTAGCATCGATACCCTTGATCGCCGGAATGTCGATCGGGGACGGCAGATAATCAACCACTGCATCAAGAAGCGGCTGAACACCCTTGTTCTTGAACGCAGAACCGCAGCAAACGCCGAAGAACTCAACGTTGCAGATGCCCTTGCGGAGCAGCTTGCGGATCGTATCGTTGTCGGGCATTTCGCCTTCGAGATAGGCTTCCATCGCAGCTTCGTCCATTTCGACGGCAGCTTCGATGAGCTTCTCGCGGTATTCTTCAGCGCGATCCTTGAGGTCGGCCGGAATGTCGGTCACGTCCCAGCTTGCGCCGAGCTGTTCGCCGTTCCAGACCAGAGCATTCATCTCGATGAGATCGACAACGCCGGCGAATTCGTTTTCAGCGCCGATCGGCAGCTGCAGAACGACGGCCTTGGCACCCAGGCGAGTTCCGACCATTTCCACCGAGCGGTAGAAATCGGCACCGATCTTGTCCATCTTGTTGACGAAGATCAGACGCGGCACGTGATACTTGTCGGCCTGGCGCCAGACTGTTTCGGTCTGCGGCTCCACACCGGCATTGGCATCGAGCAGCGCCACGGCACCGTCGAGCACGCGCAGCGAACGCTCGACTTCAATGGTGAAGTCAACGTGGCCCGGAGTATCGATGATGTTGAAGCGACGCTTCTTGCCGTCACGACCCTGCCAGAAGGTGGTCGTGGCAGCCGAAGTGATGGTGATGCCGCGTTCCTGCTCCTGCTCCATCCAATCCATGGTGGCAGCGCCGTCATGAACTTCACCGATCTTGTGGCTTTTGCCGGTGTAGAACAGGATACGTTCGGTCGTGGTGGTCTTGCCGGCATCGATGTGAGCCATGATGCCGAAATTGCGGTAGTCTTCTATCTTATATTCGCGGGCCATGCTCGTCTCTCCTTACCAGCGGTAGTGCGAGAATGCACGGTTGGCGTCGGCCATGCGATGCGTGTCTTCACGCTTCTTGACGGCCTGACCCCGTCCGTTGACGGCATCCATAAGCTCGCCCGAAAGGCGGCCGATCATGGTCTGCTCGCCACGCTTGCGGGCGGCATCGATCAGCCAGCGGATGGCCAGAGCCTGCTGACGCTCGGTACGCACTTCGACGGGCACCTGATAGGTAGCACCACCAACGCGACGCGAACGGACTTCAACGGCCGGACGGATGTTCTCCAGAGCACCATGGAAGACCTGAATCGGGTCCTGCTTGGTCCGCTCTTCGATAACCTCGAACGCGCCATAGACGATGCTCTCGGCGGCAGATTTCTTGCCGTCCTTCATGAGCGAATTCATGAATTTGGAGACAACCAGATCACCGAATTTGGGATCTGGGTTAATCTCGCGCTTTTCTGCACTGTGCCGACGGGACATTGCTCACAGATCTCCTTATTTCGGCCGCTTCGCGCCGTACTTCGACCGGCGCTGCTTGCGATCCTTCACCGACTGGGTATCCAGAACACCGCGCAGCACGTGATAGCGCACGCCCGGAAGGTCGCGCACACGGCCGCCGCGGATCAGCACGACGGAGTGCTCCTGGAGGTTGTGCCCCTCGCCGGGAATATAGGTAATGACTTCACGCTGATTGACCAGGCGCACCTTGGCCACACGACGCAGAGCCGAGTTCGGCTTCTTTGGGGTCGTCGTGTAGACACGCGTGCAAACACCGCGCTTCTGCGGGTTGGCCTCCATCGCCGGAACCTTGTTCCGCTTCGGCTTGGCCTGCCGGGGCTTGCGGATCAGCTGATTAATGGTCGGCATATCGCTCGAACCCTCTTTTCATCCGTACAAACAAAAACCTGTTCGACATAACAAGCGAGCAGCGCCCTCCCGGTCTCGATAAAGAACCGGTGGCGCCATGAATGCAGAGGATCACCTCCCTGCGGAAGCAATCATGCGCCCAAGACTTGTTGCGTCTAACTACCCGACAGTGTGTTTGATCGGCTTGAATGTGTCGCATTGGACGCTTCACATTCGGTGCCGGATCACGACCGACCGCTTAGGTAGGGCGGGTATTACTGGGTTGATTCAGAATCGTCAAGGCTTTGCCGGGAAAAAAGCCCGATTGGCTTGCGAACCCCAGCCCTGCACCCAGCGCAGGGCCGGATGTGGCGCCGTGAAACCCGATTTTCAAGAGCTTTGATGGTCTCGATTCAAAGAAAAGGGGCCAAAAGGCCCCTTCCCTAAACTTTGCGATGTTCAACCGATTACTCGGCGGGCGAATCCGGTGCTGCCGGCATGGCCTCGGGTGCGGGAATCGCAACCGTTTCGGCCTGGCGGCGCCGTTCGTCCAGAATGAGATCGTCGCGCTTGGTCGCGATCTGGCGCACGTTGGAAATACGCGCACCCGTGCCCGCTGGAATGAGGCGGCCCACGATGACGTTCTCCTTGAGACCCTCAAGCAGGTCACCCTTGCCCGAAACGGCAGCCTCGGTAAGAACGCGCGTCGTCTCCTGGAAGGACGCGGCCGAGATGAACGAACGGGTCTGCAACGAGGCCTTGGTGATGCCGAGCAGGACCGGAACGGCCACTGCTGGCTTCTTGCCATCGGCAATGAGCTGCTCGTTGAGCTCGTCCAGATCGATGCGATCGAGCTGCTCTTCCTTGAGCAGGCCGGATTCGCCGGGCTCGGTGATCTCGACCTTCTGCAGCATCTGGCGAACGATCACCTCGATGTGCTTGTCGTTGATCAGCACGCCCTGCAGGCGATAGACCTCCTGGATCTCGTTGACGAGATAGCGTGCCAGCTCCTCGACGCCCTTGATCGCAAGGATGTCGTGGGGGGCCGGGTTGCCGTCCAGAATGTACTCGCCCTTCTCGATCGGATCGCCTTCCTGCAGATGGAACGGCTTGCCCTTCGGGATCAGGTACTCGACCGGCTCGAGAGTCTCGTCGGTCGGCTCGATGATGATGCGACGCTTGTTCTTGTAGTCGCGCCCGAAGCGGATCGTGCCATCGACTTCGGCGATGATCGCGTGATCCTTCGGACGGCGAGCCTCGAACAGTTCGGCCACGCGCGGCAGACCACCGGTGATGTCCTTGGTCTTGGCGCTTTCCAGCGGAATACGCGCCAGGACGTCGCCCTGGGACACCCGTGTCCCAGGCTCGACGGCAATGACCGCATCCACGCTCATCAGATACCGCGCATCCGAACCACGCTCGGTCTTGAAGGCCTGCCCCTTAGCACCAACAGCGATGGCGGGCTTGAGGCCGTCGCCACGCTGGTTGGTACGCCAGTCGATGACCAGACGCTTGGTAAAGCCCGTGGTTTCGTCGGTCTGCTCCGAGACCGAAGCCCCATCGACCAGATCCTCGAAGATCACCTCGCCTTCTACTTCCGTCAGAACGGGACGGGTATAGGGATCCCATTCGGCCAGACGCTGGCTGCGCTTGACCTGATCGCCTTCATTGACGCGCAGGCGTGAGCCATAGCCGAGCTTGTGGACGGCGCGTTCCTTGCCGTCGGCATCGACGATCACGATCGAAACGTTGCGGCCCATGACCACGATGTGGCCATCGGAGTTGGTCGCAATGTTCTTGTTGCGGAAGGTGATCTTACCTTCGGCGCCGGCTTCGAGGTACGAGTTGTCCACCACCTGCGCCGTTCCACCAATGTGGAACGTACGCATGGTCAGCTGGGTGCCCGGCTCACCGATCGACTGTGCGGCGATGACACCGACAGCCTCACCCATGTTGACGGGCGTGCCGCGGGCAAGATCGCGGCCATAGCAGGTCGCGCAGGTACCCTGACGGACGTCGCATGTCAGTGGCGAGCGGATGCGCACCGACTGCACCTTGGCCGCTTCGATCTTGTCGACATCGGCTTCGTCCATCAACGTGCCCTTGGCAACGAGAACGTCGTCGGTACCGGGAACGTAAATATCGTCGGCAGCCACACGACCAAGGATACGCTGGCCGAGCGAAGCAACCACCTGACCGGAATCGATGATCGGTTCCATGGTCAGGCCGCGTTCCGTTCCGCAATCGTCCTCGGTGATGATCGCATCCTGGGCGACGTCCACCAGACGGCGGGTCAGGTAACCCGAGTTCGCAGTCTTGAGCGCGGTGTCGGCTAGGCCCTTACGAGCACCGTGGGTCGAGTTGAAGTACTCGAGAACGGTCAGGCCTTCCTTGAAGTTCGAGATCACCGGCGTTTCGATGATTTCACCGGACGGCTTGGCCATAAGGCCGCGCATGCCAGCGAGCTGCTTCATCTGTGCGACCGAACCACGGGCGCCAGAGTGGCTCATCATGTAGACCGAGTTGATCTGCTTGGAGCGGCCGCTGGCGTCCTTCTCGTGTGCCGAGATGCGCTTCATCATCTCTTCGGCGACCTTGTCACCGCACTTCGCCCAGGCATCGACGACCTTATTGTACTTCTCACCATGGGTGATCAGGCCGTCATTGTACTGCTGCTCGAATTCCTCGACCTGCTTGCGGGTATCGCCCACAATCTTGGCCTTGGTATCGGGGATGACCATGTCGTCCTTGCCGAACGAAATGCCGGCGCGGCAGGCCTGCTTGAAGCCCAGATCCATGACGCGGTCACAGAAGATCACGGTCTCCTTCTGGCCACAGGCACGGTAAACCGTGTCGATCACCTTGGAGATGTTCTTCTTGGTCATGAGCTGATTGACCACATCGAACGGCACGGTCTTGGGCAGGATCTGCCCCAGCATCATACGGCCCGGTGTCGTCTCGATGATCGAGGTCGTCATGTTGCCTTCGGCATCGACGGCCTTGATCCGGCCCTTGATCTTGGTGTGCAGCGTGACCGACTTGTTCTCCAGCGCGTGCTCGAGCTCGGACATCGACGAGAACGCCATGCCTTCGCCGGGCTCTCCCTCGGCCATGATCGACACGTAGTACAGGCCAAGGACGATGTCCTGGCTCGGCACGATGATCGGCTGACCGTTGGCAGGATGCAGGATGTTGTTGGTCGACATCATAAGAACGCGTGCTTCAAGCTGGGCTTCGAGCGACAGCGGCACGTGTACGGCCATCTGATCGCCGTCGAAGTCGGCGTTGAACGCGGCGCAGACCAGCGGGTGCAGTTGGATCGCCTTGCCTTCGATCAGGATCGGCTCGAATGCCTGGATGCCCAGACGGTGAAGCGTCGGCGCGCGGTTGAGAAGAACCGGGTGCTCACGGATCACTTCGTCAAGGATATCCCAGACTTCGGGCTTTTCCTTCTCGACAAGCTTTTTTGCCTGCTTCACGGTCGAGCTCAGACCCTTCGCGTCGAGACGCGAATAGATGAAGGGCTTGAAGAGTTCGAGCGCCATCTTCTTGGGCAGGCCGCACTGGTGCAGCTTGAGTTCGGGACCCACGGTGATGACCGAACGGCCCGAATAGTCGACGCGCTTGCCCAGCAGGTTCTGGCGGAACCGGCCCTGCTTGCCCTTGAGCATATCCGAAAGCGACTTCAGCGGACGCTTGTTCGCACCGGTGATGGTGCGGCCACGCCTTCCGTTGTCGAACAACGCGTCGACAGCTTCCTGCAGCATGCGCTTTTCATTGCGGATGATGATATCGGGCGCACGCAACTCGATCAGGCGCTTCAAACGGTTGTTGCGGTTGATGACGCGGCGATAGAGGTCGTTCAGGTCCGACGTCGCGAACCGGCCGCCATCGAGCGGAACCAGCGGGCGCAGTTCGGGCGGAATGACCGGAATAACCGTCATGATCATCCATTCGGGCTTGTTGCCCGAGACGATGAACTGCTCGACGATCTTGAGACGCTTGGCCAGCTTCTTCGGCTTGAGTTCGGTGGTCGCCTCGGCGATCTCGACGCGCAGATCGGCGGCGAGCTTTTCGAGGTCGAGAGCGGCCAGCATCTCACGCACCGCTTCGGCGCCGATCATGGCGGTGAAGGCGTCAGGACCGTAATTGTCCTGGGCGTCGAGATACTCCTCTTCCGTGACCAGCTGGTGCTGGGTGAACGGGGTCAGACCCGGTTCAATGACGACGTAGTTCTCGAAATAGAGAATGCGTTCGACATCTTTCAAAGTCATGTCGAGCAGCTGCGAAATGCGGCTCGGCAGGGACTTGAGGAACCAGATATGGGCAACAGGAGCTGCCAGTTCGATATGGCCCATGCGCTCGCGGCGAACGCGCGACAGGGTGACTTCCACACCGCACTTTTCGCAGATGACGCCCTTGAACTTCATGCGCTTATACTTGCCGCACAGGCATTCGTAATCCTTGGTCGGGCCAAAGATTCGCGCGCAGAACAGGCCGTCACGCTCGGGCTTGAACGTACGGTAGTTGATGGTCTCGGGCTTTTTGATTTCGCCGTACGACCACGACAGGATCTTTTCCGGGCTCGCGATATTGATCTTAATCTGATCGAAAGTCGGCGCAGCCGCCTGCGAGTTGAACGGATCCATGACGTGCTGATGATGATTCATCGTGTCTCTCCTTGGGACCCGGACGGTGCTGCAAATCGGTTGCGCACCGCCCTACTGGGCCAAAAGCATCGGTTCAGTCTGGAGCGTTTTCAGAAAAAGTGGTCCCACTTTTTCGGTTTGAAAACGCGACCAAAACAAATGGATGCGGCGGATTATTCCGCCGCGTCCGCAGGAGGTGCGAGTTCGGGGTCGCCACCGGCCTCGTCATTGTCCGCTTCGATGTCGGTCAATTCGACGTTGAGGCCGAGCGAGCGGATTTCCTTGACGAGAACGTTAAAGCTCTCGGGAATTCCCGCTTCGAAGGTGTCGTCGCCACGCACGATGGCTTCGTAAACCTTGGTCCGACCGGCAACGTCGTCCGACTTGACGGTGAGCATTTCCTGCAAGGTGTAAGCAGCGCCGTAAGCTTCGAGCGCCCATACCTCCATCTCGCCGAACCGCTGTCCGCCGAACTGGGCCTTGCCACCGAGTGGCTGCTGGGTAACCAGGCTGTATGGGCCGATCGAACGGGCGTGGATCTTGTCGTCAACAAGGTGGTGCAGCTTGAGCATGTAGATGTAGCCCACCGTCACCTTGCGATCGAACTCTTCACCGGTACGGCCGTCATAGAGCGTCGATTGCCCCGAACCGTCGAGCCCCGCCCTTTCGAGCATGGTGACGATATCGGCTTCCTTGGCCCCGTCGAACACCGGGGTCGCAATGGAAACGCCCTTGGAAAGTTGCTGGCCCAGACGGACGATGCCGTCATCGTCGAGATCGCCGACATAGTCGTCGCCCTCGTAAAGCCCGCTGATTTCCTTCTTGAGCGGCGCAACGTCCTTGGACTGACGATAGGCTTCCATCATCGCGTCAATCTTGCGGCCCATGCCACGAGCCGCCCAGCCAAGGTGCGTCTCGAGAATCTGCCCCACATTCATGCGCGAAGGCACACCCAGCGGATTGAGCACGATGTCGACATGCGTACCGTCTTCGAGGAACGGCATGTCCTCGACCGGCATGATGCGCGAGATAACGCCCTTGTTGCCGTGACGGCCGGCCATCTTGTCGCCCGACTGCACTTTGCGCTTGGTCGCGACGAACACCTTGACCATCTTCATCACGCCCGGCGGAAGCTCGTCGCCGCGCTGGAGCTTATCGACCTTGTCGATGAAGCGCTGCTCGAGCAGACGACGGCTTTCGTCGTACTGGCCTTGAAGCGATTCGATCTCGCTCATCAGCTTGTCGTCCTCGACGGCGAACTGCCACCACTTGGACCGTGCATGACCCTCAAAGATCGAGTCGTTGAGCTTGGTGCCCGCGACGTAGCCCTTGGGCCCGGTCGTGGCGGCCTTGCCGAACAGCATCTCTTTCAGACGCGCATAGACGTTACGGTCCAGGATCGACTGTTCGTCGTCACGGTCCTTGGCGAGGCGTTCGATTTCCTCACGCTCGATCGCCATGGCACGCTCATCCTTGTCGATGCCGTGACGGTTGAACACGCGCACTTCCACGACGATGCCACCATCCCCGGGAGGGATACGCAGCGACGTATCGCGGACGTCCGATGCCTTTTCGCCGAAGATGGCGCGCAGCAGCTTTTCTTCCGGTGTCATCGGGCTTTCACCCTTGGGCGTGATCTTGCCCACCAGAATATCGCCAGCCTGCACTTCGGCACCGATGTGAACGATACCGGCCTCGTCGAGATTTTTCAGCGCTTCTTCCGAAACGTTGGGAATATCGCGAGTGATTTCTTCCGGTCCGAGCTTGGTGTCGCGGGCCATCACTTCATATTCCTCGATGTGGATCGAGGTGAAGACGTCGTCCTGAACGATCTTTTCGGAAAGCAGGATCGAATCTTCGAAGTTGTAGCCATTCCAGGGCATGAACGCGACGAGCACGTTGCGGCCCAAGGCCAGATCACCCAGTTCGGTCGAAGGACCGTCGGCGATGATGTCGCCGGCCTGAACATGATCGCCGACAACCACCAGCGGGCGCTGGTTGATGCAGGTCGACTGGTTCGAACGCTGGAACTTCATCAGGTTGTAGATGTCGACGCCCGACTTCGACGCATCGTTTTCTTCGGTCGCGCGGATAACGATGCGGGTCGCATCGACCTGATCGACGATACCGGTGCGCAGGGCGCCAATCGCAGCGCCCGAGTCGCGCGCGACAACCGATTCCATGCCCGTGCCCACGAACGGAGCTTCGGCACGCAGCAGCGGCACGGCCTGACGCTGCATGTTCGAGCCCATCAGAGCGCGGTTGGCGTCGTCGTTTTCCAGGAACGGAATGAGCGAAGCGGCAACAGAGACGACCTGCTTGGGCGAAACGTCCATCAGGTCGACCATTTCACGCGGGGTGAGCGAAGGCTCGCCGGCGTGACGGGCCACGACGAGTTCGTTGATGAACTCACCCTTGTCGCTCAGCGTGGCGTTAGCCTGGGCAACGTGGTGCTTGGCTTCTTCCATCGCCGAGAGATAAACGACCTCATCGGTCACCTTGCCATCCACGACCTTGCGGTACGGGGTTTCGATAAATCCGTACTTGTTGACGCGCGCGAAGGTGGCCAGCGAGTTGATCAGGCCGATGTTCGGGCCTTCCGGCGTTTCGATCGGGCAGATACGGCCATAGTGGGTCACGTGAACGTCGCGAACTTCAAAGCCGGCGCGCTCGCGCGTCAGACCGCCCGGCCCAAGCGCAGAAAGACGGCGCTTGTGGGTGATTTCCGAAAGCGGGTTGGTCTGATCCATGAACTGGGAAAGCTGGGACGAACCGAAGAACTCACGCACCGCAGCCGCAGCCGGCTTGGCGTTGATCAGGTCCTGCGGCATCACCGTGTCGATCTCGACCGAGCTCATGCGCTCCTTGATGGCACGTTCCATGCGCAGAAGGCCGAGGCGATAATGGTTTTCCATCAATTCGCCGACCGACCGCACGCGGCGGTTGCCGAGGTTGTCGATGTCGTCGATATCGCCCTTGCCGTCACGCAGTTCGACCAGGGTGCGAACGACAGCGACGATGTCTTCCTTGCGCAGAACGCGCATGGTGTCGGGCGCATCGAGGTCGAGACGCATGTTCATCTTCACGCGACCGACTGCCGACAGGTCGTAGCGCTCGCTGTCAAAGAACAGCGAATTGAACATCGCTTCGGCGGTGTCGATGGTGGGGGGCTCGCCCGGACGCATCACGCGATAGATGTCGAACAGCGCGTCTTCGCGGCTTTCGTTCTTGTCCACTGCCAGCGTGTTGCGGATATAGGCGCCGACGTTGACGTGATCGATATCAAGGATCGGCAGCTCATCGAAGCCCTTATCGACCAGAGTGGCGAGAACCTTCTCATCGATCTCGTCACCGGCCTCGGCGAAAATCTCACCGTTGGAAAGATCGACGATATCGCGGGCCAGGTACATCCCGAAGAGGTCTTCGTCCGTGGCCAGCAAATGGGTCACACCGGATTCGACGATCTTTTTTGCGGCGCGCGCCGTCAGACGGGTTCCACCCTCGTGAACCACGTTGCCGGTTTTGGCATCGATAAGATCGTAAACGGGCTTGGTGCCCTTCATCTTCTCGGCGTCGAACGGCTTGTTCCAGCCTTTGTCACTCTTGGTGTAGGTCTGGACGTCGTAATAGGTGTCGAGAATCTCTTCCGCGTCGAGGCCCAGGGCCTTGAGCAGCGAGGTCACCGGGATCTTGCGGCGACGATCGATACGCGCATAGACGATATCCTTGGCGTCGAATTCGATATCGAGCCAGGAACCGCGATAGGGAATGATGCGCGCGGCAAACAACAGCTTGCCCGACGAATGGGTCTTGCCCTTGTCGTGATCAAAGAACACGCCGGGCGAACGATGCATCTGGGAAACGATGACGCGTTCAGTACCGTTGACGATGAACGTGCCGTTCGACGTCATGAAGGGCATGTCGCCCATATAGACGTCCTGCTCCTTGATGTCCTTGACCGAGCGGGCGCCGGTGTCTTCGTCGACCTCGAACACGATCAGCCGCAGCGTCACCTTGAGCGGCGCGGCAAAGGTCATGTCGCGCTGGCGGCATTCTTCGACGTCATACTTGGGCTGCTCGAATTCGAAACGAACGAATTCGAGAGACGCGGTGTTGGAAAAATCGGTGATCGGGAAGACCGACCGGAAGACCGACTGGAGGCCTTCATCGCCCCGCCCGCCTTCGGGCTCGTCGACCATCAGGAACTGATCGTAAGATGCCTTTTGCACCTCGATCAGGTTCGGCATCTCCGTGACTTCACGAATTGACCCAAAGGACTTGCGCACCTTGCGGCGCCCGTTGAACGTGGTAGCCATGTACCCGTTTCCTCTCGTCTGAGCGTTGCCAGCAAAAGTGGAATGCACTTTTGCGGTTCGGCAACGCGTGAACAACATCATGAGCATGGAGCGGTTCTAAGAAACGCGAAAATGCTCTGGAATGTCTCGGAGGCAGCTGTTCAAAGAATCGACAATCAGCCGTCGGTTCTTTGAACAGGTGCCCTTTATGACGTTATGTCTTGTCTGGCGGCCTCATCCGGCCCGTGGTGGCCTGGACCGAATATCCGCCGTATTCCGCAACTTCCGCCCTGCCCTGGTACTCAAGGCGGCGTCCGCGCTCCGCTAAGCAGGAGGCGGGAAACGGGATGGCCCGTGGGCCATCCCGAAAAGTTTGGTTGAACTACTTGAGTTCGACCTTGGCACCAGCTGCTTCGAGCTTTGCCTTGATGTCTTCGGCTTCCGCCTTGTTGACACCTTCCTTAACGGCCTTGGGAGCGCCTTCGACGAGGTCTTTGGCTTCCTTCAGGCCGAGGCCGGTGATGCCACGGACTTCCTTGATGACGTTGATCTTCTGATCGCCAGCCGAAGTCAGAACGACGTCGAACTCGTCCTTTTCTTCAGCCGGAGCAGCACCGGCGGCGGCGCCACCAGCAGCAGCAACGGCAACAGGAGCGGCGGCGGAAACGCCCCACTTTTCTTCGAGCATCTTGGAGAGCTCGGAAGCTTCCAGGACGGTCAGTGCAGACAAATCGTCTACGAGCTTTGCAAGATCAGCCATTTGATCAGCCTTTTCTTTTCAACTTGGTTTCAGTTTGAACCGTGGATGGTCGCGCCGCCTTATGCAGCGCCCTTTTCCGAATAAGCGGAGATAACGCGGGCGACAGAAGCGCCCGGTTCCTTGGCCAGACGTGCGATCTGAGCTGCAGGCTGCGTGAGCAGACCGGCGAGCTTGGCGCGCAGTTCGTCCAGCGAAGGCAGATCGGCAAGAGCCTTGACGCCGTCGGCGTCGAGCTCGGTTGAACCCATGGCGCCGCCGAGGATCACGAACTTGGAATTCGTGTCGGCGAACTTCTTGGCAATACGAGGTGCCGTGATGGGATCTTCCGAATAGGCAAGAACCGTCGGGCCGGTAAGAAGGCCCGAGATATCCGCGGTTTCGGTTTCTTTAAGAGCGAGCTTGGCAAGGCGGTTCTTTGCGACCTTAACCTGTCCACCGGCCTGCTTCATCTGCACACGCAGCTTTTCGAAGTCAGACACCGACAGACCGGCATAGTGAGCGACGACGACCGCGCCCGAGCCGGCAAATGCCTGCTGGAGCGAGGAGACGACCTCAGCTTTTTCCGCTCTATCCACTGCTACTCTCCACGAGTTAGGCCCGATCCCACATGGATCGAACCCGTTGCAATAAGCTGTCCCAATATCGGGACAACGGTGCAGTGCCTGTAAACCGGTCAAAGGGGCGGACCCCTAAAGCCAGTTCGGTTCAAACCAAAACGAGCGCATTTCTGCGAAATCTCGTCCGGTCATCACCCCATCTATTGGTGGCCACCGGGAGCCCCCGGCAATTAGGATGGCAAGCCGCCATCACCACACAGTCTCGGACAGGACTTTACCCAAAGGAACTTTTGGTCCCTTTGGGCATCCCGGGCGGCCGGAACCGCCCGAAATCAAGTTTTCGCGGGTCCTTAAAGGACCGACGCGGGATCGACATGGACGCCAGCGCCCATGGTCGAGGAAACGGCGACGCGCTTGACGTAGGTTCCCTTGGCGCCAGCGGGCTTTGCCTTGGAAACAGCGTCAGTGAGCGCCTTGATGTTTTCAACGAGCTGAGCTTCCGTGAACGAAGCCTTGCCAACACCGGCGTGAATGATACCGGCTTTTTCGACACGGAACTCCACGGCGCCGCCCTTGGCAGCCTTGACGGCTCCGGCGACATCGGGGGTCACGGTGCCGACCTTGGGGTTCGGCATCAAATTGCGCGGGCCCAGAATTTTGCCGAGACGACCAACGAGCGGCATCATGTCCGGGGTCGCAATGCAGCGATCGAAATTGATGTTGCCCTTCTGGATTTCCTCGGCGAGGTCGTCAGCACCAACGATATCGGCACCGGCCTTCTTGGCCTCTTCGGCCTTGGCATCCTTGGCGAACACGGCGACGCGAACGGTCTTGCCCGTGCCGTTGGGCAGGTTGACGACGCCGCGAACCATCTGGTCGGCGTGGCGCGGATCAACACCCAGATTCATTGCAACTTCAACGGTCTCGTCGAACTTTGCCGTGGCGCGTTCCTTGACCATCTTGATGGCCTCGTCGACGCCATAGAGCTTCTTGCGGTCGATACCGTCACGAACCTGCTTGGTGCGCTTTGCGATCTTGGTCATGTCAGATTACCCCTCAACCTGAAGGCCCATGGAGCGGGCGGACCCGGCAACCATGCTCATTGCGGCCTCAACGGTATCCGCGTTGAGATCCTTCATCTTCTTTTCCGCGATATCGCGCAGTTGAGCCTGAGACAGGGTGCCGGCGCTATCGTGACCCGGGCGCTTGGAGCCCGACTTGAGGTTGATCGCCTTCTTGATGAAGTAGGTGACCGGAGGCAGCTTCATTTCGAAGGTGAAGCTCTTGTCCGCAAAAGCGGTGATCACGACCGGGATCGGCGCGTTCTTTTCCATCTCCTGCGTAGCCGCATTGAAGGCCTTGCAGAATTCCATGATGTTCAGACCGCGCTGGCCCAGGGCCGGGCCGATCGGGGGCGACGGAGTCGCGGAGCCCGCAGGCACCTGCAACTTGATATAACCGATAATCTTCTTTGCCATACTGCGTTCCTTTCAATAGGCCGCCAAAGCGGCCATTTGGTGACGGCGTGGTCCGAGGTTTGACCGATGGATGGCGACCATCGCCCTCTCCCACACATCATTCGCCCCGTTGCCGGAGCTTGAGCGATCAGACCTTTTCGACCTGACCGTATTCCAGCTCAACCGGCGTGGGCCGACCGAAAATCGAAACTTCGACCTTGAGGCGCGCGCGCTCTTCGTCGACTTCCTCGACAACACCCGAAAAGCTCGCAAACGGACCGTCGGAAACCCGCACGTTCTCGCCAACCTCGAAAGAGACAGAAGGCTTGGGACGATCAACGCCTTCCTGCACCTGCTGCAGGATACTCATCGCCTCACGCTCCGAGATCGGCTGCGGCTTGTTGTCCGCGCCAAGGAACCCGGTGACCTTCGGGGTATTCTTGATGAGATGGAACGTCTCGTCGGTCAGCTCCATCTTGACCAGCACATAGCCGGGAAAAAACTTGCGTTCGGCATCGACCTTGCGGCCGCGCCGTACCTCGGTGACCTTCTCGGTCGGCACAAGAACGTCATCGAACAGATGATCGAGACCGTTTGAGACAACCTTCTGCCTGATGTCCTCTGCAACCTTGCGCTCGAAGTTCGAATACGCCTGAACAATGTACCAACGCTTGGCCATACTGCTTTTTTCGCTCCTGATCCCGCCGCTTCGCCTTAGCGAATGGACAGTATTAACCCGACAAAGAACTGGATGATCTGGTCGGCGGCCAGAAAGAACAGGCTCGCAAAGATCACCATGACCAGAACCATCGCAGTCGAGATCAGCGTCTCGTTCCGGGTCGGCCAGACGACCTTACTGACCTCCGAACGCACCTGCTGAAAAAACGTAAAGGGATTAGTCCGGGCCATATACCGCTCGATACCTGGTGTTAATCTGGGGCTTAAGTCCATAAGCAATTGCCGCGCGAGTCGCATCGCACGGCCAAGAAGGGCCTATTTAGTCTCTGGAGCGCTTCAAGGCAAGACCTTGCGACCATCTTTTTTGGTCGCCGCAGACCCGCTCTCAAGCCGTGTCTATTGGGCGTGAGCGCCGTGTCCACAACGGGCGTCATGCGCGATATCCCACAAAGGAGAACTGGCAGGGGCGGAGGGACTCGAACCCACGGCCCTCGGTTTTGGAGACCGATGCTCTACCAACTGAGCTACACCCCTATGCCGAGCCATGGTCTAGTCGAGTTGGTTTTCCAGCGCAAGAGCCTGTTGCAATCACAAGACAAAAAGAAAGGGCGACCCGAGGGCCGCCCTTAAAAATCAAGTGAGATCGAGGCCGTTAAGCGACGATTTTGGAGACGACGCCGGCGCCGACGGTGCGGCCGCCTTCACGGATGGCAAAGCGCAGCTTTTCTTCCATCGCGATCGGAACGATCAGTTCCACGTTCATTTCCACATTGTCGCCAGGCATAACCATCTCGGTGCCTTCGTTCAGCGTCACAACACCGGTCACGTCCGTCGTCCGGAAGTAGAACTGCGGGCGGTAGTTGGTGAAGAACGGCGTATGACGGCCACCCTCTTCCTTGGTCAGGATGTAGGCTTCGGCAACGAACTTGGTGTGCGGGGTCACCGAACCGGGCTTGCACAGAACCTGACCGCGCTCGACCTGCGTACGGTCGATACCACGGATCAGAGCGCCGATGTTGTCGCCGGCTTCACCCGAATCGAGCAGCTTGCGGAACATTTCAACGCCGGTCACGGTCGTCTTCAAAGTCGGCTTGATGCCAACGATCTCGACTTCCTCGCCAACCTTGACGATGCCGCGCTCGACGCGACCGGTCACAACAGTGCCACGGCCAGAGATCGAGAACACGTCCTCGACCGGCATCAGGAACGGCTGGTCCTTCGGACGCTCGGGCTGCGGGATGTAGTCGTCAACGGTCTTCATCAGCTCGAGAACAGCGTCATGGCCGATTTCCGGACGCTTGTCTTCAAGCGCCATCAGCGCCGAACCCTTGGTGATCGGAATGTCGTCACCGGGGAATTCGTAGGACGAGAGAAGCTCACGCACTTCGAGTTCGACGAGCTCGAGAAGCTCTTCGTCGTCGACCTGGTCGACCTTGTTCAGGAACACGACAAGCGCCGGCACGCCGACCTGGCGGGCGAGCAGGATGTGCTCGCGGGTCTGCGGCATCGGGCCGTCGGCAGCCGAAACCACGAGAATCGCGCCGTCCATCTGCGCCGCACCGGTGATCATGTTCTTCACATAGTCGGCGTGGCCAGGGCAGTCGACATGCGCGTAGTGACGCTTTTCGGTCTCGTATTCGACGTGCGCCGTCGAAATGGTGATCCCGCGCGCCTTTTCTTCAGGCGCCTTGTCGATCTGGTCGTACGCAGAAAACGTCGCACCCCCAGTCTCCGCAAGAACCTTCGTGATCGCTGCTGTCAACGACGTCTTGCCATGGTCAACGTGACCAATCGTGCCGATGTTGCAGTGCGGCTTGTTACGCGCAAATTTTTCCTTGCCCATTGCTCACAACCGTTAATCAAGAGTTAGAACTGCGGGGGCGTTTACCCGGTTGGACGCTGAGAGACAAGTGGTTTTTGTTATCCGCGCCTGAGTCCGAACAAAGACAGTTCATGCCATCGCCAGGCTGGCTCCCAAAGTCGACCGCCTAACTGAGAAGTCGTGCATTGCGTTCGCCGGAGGAAACCTGCTCAGGACAAGCCATCACAATGCGAATATCATCATAATCGCGGTCAGAGCCGGCGATCTCCGGCGGCCGATCTTCCCAGCCGTAATACATGAACTTGTCTTCGCCGCATTCCTCCGTCGCCTGCTGCGGCGTACGATTGGTGCTATTGTTCGGCGGTATTTTTCCACCTTGCGCCGGTGTCCTGCGGCACTCCTCCAGCGTATCGCACAAGATGGTCTCTAGAATCGTAACCTTCTGCCCAGAAGGCGCCTCCAGCCCATGATATTTCTCAGGACTGCCGGGTATCCATTCGCTTTCCGTATAATAATTATAGCGTGAGCCACCGGCATCCCAACGCTGCGGCGATGTCCGCGAGTTCCTGACATTTTCCAGACGAATGGAAAGAAACGATCCCTGCGGACATTGCGGCATCAGGTACGTGT
The DNA here is from genome assembly GCF_965249125.1 of Pelagibacterium sp. Classification (GTDB taxonomy): domain Bacteria; phylum Pseudomonadota; class Alphaproteobacteria; order Rhizobiales; family Devosiaceae; genus Pelagibacterium. The sequence continues at coordinate 1,354,462 of NZ_OZ252217.1, read as the reverse complement.
ATCGTCTTTCTGCGCCGCTGCCTCCAGAGATTTGCCTCCAGACACCTTGTTCAGAAGTGTCTAGGCCGGGTGGGCCCAACAACGCCGTTCGCCTTGCGTATTCGTCCCTTAGCCACGGATCGACAATTGGATTATCGGGATCGGCGGGATCGCCAGGATCGGGAACAAATCGCAGGTCACGGTTGGCGCTCGAACCACCATTGTCCGCGATAGGCACCATCTGGGTGCGTTTTGGCTGGCTTGGATCGCCTTCCGGCCGATCTATCCAGTAGCAATAGAGCCAAAGCCGATTGAAGTCGGCCGCCTCGTAGCTCAGTTCGCTAAATTCGGGCGCCACCCATTTCAGGTCGGGCCTCTCTACTTGCGCAACGGCGGCAACCGAAACCCGTTGAACATCACCAATCCCAGGAAGCAGCTTGATGAACGCAAGCGGAACATCCGCTGAAGCTGTCACCCGAAAATCATACTGATTGAGCCACTCGCCTTCAACCTGGACTTCCCGAGCCCAGCTTCCATTATAGTTCCGCGCAATCTCCGCCATCGCGGCATCATGAACAACTTCCCAGTCCACATCCTCAATCAGAGCGTTGAGAGCCGCGGAATCTGCTTCGATCTGAAGCTTTTCCTGTACGTGCTGCAACCGCACGTAATCCACGGCCCATCCGGCCATTGCGATGAACGGTATGGCCATTACGGCGAAAATCACGGCGACGACGCCATCCTCGCGCCGGACCAAGTCCCACAAACTGCGTCCCATGCCCGTTTGCCCATCTCCGGCGCTTCTGGCGCCCAATAAACCGCATGATTGCGACCGGCAGCGCCGGCTTTGTATCGATCACACAATATCGGAATGGATTTTCAGTAAACTTACGCAGTTTCGGCAAAACTGTCTGAAAGGGTTTACCGGGCGTTAAGCAGGTATTGCAGCATCAATAGCAGGATTTCGCGCGCTCGACCTCGCCGCGCGAACCGATGATGATGCCGATGCGCTGATGCAGGCTCGATGGCTCAATATCGAGAAGACGTTGAGTGCCGGTGGTCGAGGCGCCGCCGGCCGCTTCGACAATCATGCTCATGGGGTTGGCCTCATAGAGCAAGCGCAAGCGCCCTCCCTTACCCTTGGTATCCTCATCCTCGGGATAGAGAAAAACTCCACCCCGGCACAGGATGCGGTGCAGATCTGCGACCATAGCTGCGCACCAACGCATGTTGTAGGTCTTGCCGAACGGGCCGGCCTTTCCAGCAAGACAAGCATCGATGAACGCCCGCGTAGGCGGATACCAACGCGTCTGCCGAGACGCATTGATGGCGAATTCTGCCGCCTCGGCCGGAATTTCCACCTTGTCCCGAATCATGACGAATTCGGCATTGGCCTCGTCGAGGCTGAACACGGTCACCCCCTGCCCCGTCGTGAGCACGAGCAGCGTGGCCGGGCCGTAAAGCGCATATCCGGCCGCAACCTGCTTTTTTCCCGGCTGCAATATGTCCGCCGTCGTGATCCCTGAACTCTTGCCCAGGTCGAGCACGGAAAAGATGGAACCCACAGCGCCATTGATTTCGAGATTGGATGAACCGTCGAGCGGATCGAAAACCAGCGCGTGGCGCGCATTTGCGGCCCCCTCCACCAATTCTATGTCGTCCAATTCCTCCGACACCATAGCAGCCAGAACCCCGCTGGCCGCACCCCGGGCCAGAAAAATGTCGTTGGCGACAACGTCGAGTTTTTTCTGCACCTCCCCTTGAACATTTATTGCCTGAGCCGCCCCGATGTCCCCCGCCGTAGAGGCGACGCGCAGCGCAACTGAAATCTCGATAGCGCAGTCGGCGACCACCCCGAAAATTTCTCCGATGGCTCTGTCGAACCTGCTTTCAGCGATCCAGGTTTCAAGAGTTTTGCGCGCCACTTGCTATCTCCGAATGGGGTTTCCAGTCCTGCTTATGCTGCACGACTGTGAGCGTCCAGACCAACCAAAGTCCTAAACCACCGCAACCCGAAGGGTCCCGGGCTCGGCGTTCTTGCGACCTGCGCCTTTTCCTTGAGCCTGATCGCTCGGTATTCGCTGGCCCGAGCGGTTTAAGGGCTAGGCAGGAGGTTCTGCCATCGCTAACCTTTGAATGGGATGAGGAAAGACAGGCTGCGCCAATATTTACAGATCGCGCTGGCAGCGCTGGTGGTCATTACCAGTGCTATGATAGCCCGCGTCGTCTGGGAGCAATCGGCGCTCAACGCCGCCCGCTCCACAGGCGAGACCAGGGCTGAACTCGTCGCCCAGACGATCAGCGATACAATCGCGCAAAACGCCCATTTTCCATTGGTACTCGCGCTCGATCCAGATGTGCAGGCCGTGCTTGACGACCCAAGCGATCTCAATGGAATCGATGCGCTAAATCGCAAGCTAGAGACGATCGAAGCATCGGGCAGCCCGGCCGCCCTCTATGTCATGAACCCTGACGGTCACACACTGGCGGCCAGCAACTGGAATACCGAAGGAAGCTTCGTCGGCCAGTATTACGGCTTCCGATCCTATTTCACACAAGCCATTGCAGTCGGCCAAGGCACATATTTCGGCATCGGCGTTACCACGGGAAGAGCCGGCTATTTCATTGCCCGGGCGGTCGGCGCTACCCAGCCAACCGGCGTCACCGTGGCCAAGATCGAGTTCGACGACCTCGAAACGACCTGGGCGCGGGCGGCCGAGCACATCATGGTAACTGATGAAAACGACATCATTTTTCTCGCCAGCCGTTCCGAATGGAAATATCGCTCACTGGCCGCAGTCGACGAGATGGCGATTACCCGCATCCAGAGCACCCAGCAATATGCCGGGACCGAAATCGAACAACTGCGGATGGACGAGCACTCGCCCGATGGAAATCAGGTGTGGGCCGAGGGCCTTCCGGACAATGGCAGTTTTTTGCGCCAGACGGTCCATATCCCGGAGTTAGGCTGGACGGTAAATCGGCTCACCGACCTCTCCAGCGTCGCCGACGCAAGACGGGACGGCACGATGATCGGGGCAACAGGCTCGGCATTGGTGATCGCCATACTGTTCTATTTCGCCCAGCGTCAACGCAGCTTGGCCGTGGAACGGGCCGCCAGAGCCGATCTCGAACAACGCGTTGCGGAGCGCACCAGCGCGTTGCGCGAAGTCAACGACACCCTCCACATTGAGGTAGAGGAGCGACGGCGGACCGAACGCGAACTGCGCAGCGCCCAGAACGATCTGATACAAGCGGGAAAGCTGGCCGCGCTTGGACAGATGTCCGCTGCCATCGCGCACGAGATCAATCAGCCCCTTACCGCAATGCGCACTTACATCGCCACCACGCGGGTCTTCGTACCCTTGGGCGATCCGGGGGCGGTTCTCGACAATCTCGAAAAGGTGGACAATCTCGCGCTTCGCATGGGGCGGATCACCTCGCACCTCAAATCGTTCGCACGCAAGGAAGGCATGGGGCCGGCCGAAGTAATCTCGGTGGATCGCGCCGTCCAGAAGGCTCTCGATCTCGTCGACGTTCAACTGCAGGCAGAGGCCATCACGATAAAGAGATCCATTGTTCCCGTTCTCACTTTGGGCAACGATGTGCGGCTCGAACAGGTGGTCATCAATCTCGTTCGCAACGCCATCGACGCGGTGCAAGAAACACCTCAACCGGCCGTCGAAATCGCCGTAGGTAACGCGAACGGGCGCGCCTTCATTGAGGTAAGGGACAACGGCCCCGGCTTCGACCCGGCCATTCTTGAAACGCTGTTTGATCCCTTCGTTACCACCAAACCTTCCGGAGCGGGTTTGGGGCTGGGATTGACGATATCCTATGAAATCATTCGCGAGTTCGGCGGTTCGCTCAGGGCCGTGAACCACCCGGATGGTGGTGCGATTCTGACCGTAGAACTTGTTGCCGTGGACGAGGCACCGTCCCCATTTCAAAGTGAGGAAGCAGAAAATGGCTGAACGGCAGACCGTCATTTTTGTCGATGACGAAGAGCCCATGCGCCACGCCGTGCAGCAATGGCTTGGTGTCGCCGGCCATGACACCACCAGCTTCGCATCGGGCCAATCGGCCCTCGAGCATATATCGGTGGGCCTTAACGGGATCGTTCTTACGGACTTGCGCATGCCATCCATGGACGGGATGGAACTGTTGCGGCGCATCCTGGAAATCGATCCCGATATACCTGTGATCCTCATGACCGGTCAGGGCGACATCGAAAGTGCAGTCGAGGCGATGCGGATCGGCGCTTACGATTTCATCGAAAAACCCTTCGATCCCGAACGTCTGGCGCAGACGGTCCGCCGCGCAACCGAGAAACGTCGCCTTGTACTGGAAAACCGGTATCTGGCCGCAGCTACACCGGATGACGCCTTGCGCACTCGAATTCTCGGCACCTCGCGCGGGATCGAGCGCCTTCGTGAAGCCGTTTCAGAGATCGCCGCAACCGACGTCAGCGTAGTGCTCTATGGCGAAACCGGATCGGGCAAGGATCTGATAGCGCGATGCCTGCACGAATTGGGGCGCCGCTCGACCGGCAATTATGTTGCCGTCAACTGTTCCGCCATTCCCGATACGATGGTGGAAACGGAAATGTTCGGGCACGAAGCCGGCGCCTTTACCGGCGCTGCCGGACGCAGGATCGGCAAGATTGAACACGCCAGCGGAGGCACGCTCCTGCTCGATGAAGTTGAATCGATGCCTTTAACGATGCAGGCCAAGTTGTTGAGAGCACTGCAGGAGCGCGTCATCGAACGCCTTGGATCCAACAGCTCAATTCCCGTCGATTTCCGCACCATCGCCGCAACGAAGCGCGATCTGAAGGCCGAAAGCAACTCAGGAGCCTTCCGCTCAGATCTCTATTTCCGCCTCTCGGTGGTCGAACTCACGATCCCACCCTTGCGTGATCGCCGCGACGATATCCCGCTTCTCTTCGAGTATTTCGCCGGCGAAGCCGCGCGCAGCCACAATCGTGAACCACGTCCGCTCAAAGGAGCCACGCTCGATGCACTGATACGGCACGACTGGCCTGGAAATGTACGTGAGTTGCGAAACGTGGCTGAACGGCATGCTCTGGGTCTTAGCAGTTTTGCGACGACGGGCATCGCCCGCCCCAGCGACCTTGCGGATATCATGCCCCTCGCCCAGCAGCTTGAGACCTTTGAGCGCCGGATCATCGAGCGCGCTTTGGCCGACAGCGGCGGCCGCATCAGCGAAGTTATGGAAAAGCTCGGCGTGCCCCGGAGGACCCTCAACGAAAAAATGACCCGGCTCGGCATCCGGAGGCGCGAAGCTGACGATCAATATAGGCAATAAGTCGCGGACTATCGGCAATATTTTGCCGATAACGCTGAGTCCAAATATTTACTCAAATCGCTAACAACCTGCAATGAAAGGATTTTATCAAGTCGAACTTGTGATCTCGCTGTTGGCACAGCGATTGCAATGAACATATCACCGGCCATGCAGACGAAGCGTGGCGGGCGTAGCGACCGGGAGCCCGGCGCTTGAGAGGAACCATGCAGCCCTGTGAGGGACTGCAAATGGGAGGAAACAATGAAACTTCTGACAGCCTGCGCCGTAATCGGCGTGCTGGCGGTGAGCGCTCCCGCGTTCGCCCAACAGCAACTTTCCATCGCGACCGGCGGGACCGGTGGTGCCTACTACCCGATCGGCGGCGGTCTGGCCGAGCTGATTACTGAAAATCTCGAAGGCTATAGCGCGGTCGCCGAAGTTACCGGCGCGTCCGTGGAAAACATGGCGCTGGTTCATCAGGGCGCGGCAGATTTTGCCATCGCACTCGGCGACACTGTCGCCCAGGCCTATACTGGTACCGGCGCATTTGATGGCCGCCAGGTCGATATCCTGTCATTGGGGGCACTCTATCCCAACGCAGTGCAGATCGTTGTTCCGGCAGATTCCGACATCCAGGGCCTGGCCGATCTCGCCGGGAAGCGGGTTTCCGTTGGCGCACCCGGCTCGGGTACCGAACTCAATGCCCAGGCCATCCTCAATGCCAACGGCATTACCTACGAAGATCTTGCCGCTGCCCAACGCCTGAACTTCAACGAAACGGCAGACGCCTTACGCGACGGCGATATCGATGCCGGCATCTGGAGCGTCGGTCCTCCGACTTCTTCGATCATGTCGCTGGCCGTGGCCCGCGCAATTCGCCTGATTCCGCTCAGCGAAGAAGAAATCGCCGCAGCCAAGGAGGTCGAGCCGATCTTTGCCAACTATGTTCTTCCCGCAAATAGCTATGAAGGCGTCGACACAGAAACACCCACCGTCGGCATCCCCAACGCACTCGTGGTCAGCGCCGGCATGGACGAGGAACTGGCTTATCAGGTGACCAAGCTGCTGCACGAACAGGTCGACTATCTGCGGGCGATCCACCCTGCGGCCAACGATACCACGGTCGAATTCGCTCTGGGCGCTACCCCGATCCCTCTGCATCCCGGGGCGATTCGCTATTACGAAGAAGTCGGAGCGGACATTCCCGAAAATGCTCGTCCCTAAGGGCGGGTCCAAGGTGATGGGCGGGGCGAGCATAGTGCTTGCCCTGGCCCTTTCAGCCGCTGCGCTATCGGGCGAACCGGATGCGATGGTGCTCGAAGTTTTCCGGGAAGATGGGGAAACCATTTTTCAGGAGCCGGTCGCTGATGGCTCGCGATGGTGCATTTTCTGGAATCATTCGGTTCAACATTTCCTCGTTCGCGACTGTTTTGTCGCGAGCGAAGGGCAAATGGTACTCGAGCGGTCTCATCAACCTGATTTTGCAGCGGGTCTCGGCCATATTCCGGGCAGAGGTACGATGATTTCAGCACCGGAAGGCGGTTACTGGATCGAAGATATCAACGAGCCCGTGCCCGCCAATTGCCTGCGGCTGAGGGTTGGAGCGCCCGGCGTCGATCACAGGATCGTTTTTAACCAACGCGACGAGAACCTGTCTGCCATAGCGCCACGAGAGGCCGTGCGCATTGTCCTGAATGACGCAGGACACCAGGGAGAAAATTCATGCTGAAATCAATCTTCCGGCACAAAGGTCCGCTGGCGCCGGAGGTTCCGCCTTCGGTTGGCGCCTTGGTGGAGCGTCCATGGCCCATCCGCCTGTCGGTGATAATTCTGTCGGTCGCTTTGGTGCTGTTTCAGCTCTATACGGCGGGTATCAACCCGCTTGGCCTTTTCTATCAGCGATCGATTCATCTGGGCTTTATCCTGATGATCGCCTTTCTGGTGTTTCCTGTCGCCGGCCCCAACCGCAAGCAAGGCCCTGTAGGAGCATTAATCGACACGGTGTTTTTTGCGCTGGCAATCGTGTCGGGCTTTTACATAGCGGTTTTTCTCAACGATATTATCGACCGGGCCGGGTTTTGGAGTTCCACGGACGTTACGGTGGGCGTAATCGCGGTTATCACCCTGCTTGAAGCGAGCCGGCGCGTGGTGGGCAAGGGCATTACCATCATCGGCATCATCTTCATCCTCTACGCCATGGCAGGACCAAACGGCCCCTTACCGTGGCTGGGCGACATAATGCCCGGAATTCTCAGTCACCGGGGCTATCCCATCGATCGCCTGGCAGCACAGCTCTATCTCGGACAGGAAGGGATTTTCGGACTCCCGCTTGGCGTCGCTGCAACCTACGTCTTCATTTTCGTGCTGTTCGGTGCCGTGCTCGAAGTCACCGGGGCCGGCCATTTCTTCATCGAGCTTGCCTACGCCGCGACTGGGCGCCGCCGGGGCGGCCCGGCCAAGGCAGCGGTCGTCGCATCGACGGCCATGGGGTCGATCTCGGGTTCGACAATTGCCAATGTGGTTACGACCGGCCCTTTCACCATCCCCCTTATGAAACGGCTCGGGTACAAGCCGGCTCAGGCCGGCGGCATCGAGGCCGCAGCTTCGACGGGCGGACAGATAACGCCGCCCCTGATGGGCGCGGGTGCGTTCCTGATTGCCGAGTACACGGGCGTCCCCTACCTCCACATCGTGCTCGTTTCGATTTTTCCGGCCTTCCTTTATTTTCTGACGGTCTATCTTTTCGTTCACATCATCGCCATCAAGCAGAACATGAAGGGCATGTCGCCGAGCGAGTTGCCCTCAGTGCGCGAGGTGATGAAAAACGGTTGGCACTTCATGGTGCCGCTCGCGATCCTGATGTACCTGCTGGTCCTCGGCATCTCGCCGATGCGTGTCGGCTTCTGGGCCGTTATTTCGGTCCTGATCGTGGCGGTCCTCAAGGGAAGTTACGACTGGCTGCGCTCCGCGCCACGCGAGGAAGGAGCCAAACGACCCTCGATTGGCGAGGCGCTCAGGCTTGGTGGCCTGAAGCTGGTCGAAGCCTGCGAGGTCGGTGCGCGCAACGCTTTGACGGTGACGATCGCCTGCGCCATCGGCGGCATCATAGTGGGGATCATCGGCCTTACCGGGCTGGGCCTGAAGTTCACATCGATGATGCTCGCCTTCTCGGGCGGATATGTGTTGCTCGCTCTCTTGCTCGTGCTCATCGCCAGCCTGATCCTCGGCTTCGGTCTGCCGGTCACCGCCGCCTATATCGTGATCATAATCCTGGTAGGGCCCGCTCTCAATCAGGAGTTCGGCATTCCACTGCTGATCGTGCATCTTGTGGTGTTCTGGTATTCTCAGGATTCCAATGTAACACCGCCGGTCGCGCTGGCTGGCTTTGCAGCGGCAGCAATAGCGCGAAGCGGGCCCATGGAGACGAGCGTTCAGGCCTGGAAGTTTGCAAAAGGCCTCTACATCATCCCCATGTTCATGGTGTTCAACCCCGAAATCATCGTTGGTGGACCACTACCCATCGTCCTCTGGAATGGCGCCCTGGCACTCGTGGGCACGGTGGCATTTGTCGCAGTGCTTGAAGGGTTCTTCCAGGCGCGGATGCACCTCATTTTGAGGGTGCTCCTCTGCCTCGGCGGCATTGGGTGCCTGTCTCCCTATCCGGCAGCCGAGATCGCCGGGTTTCTGGGCAGCATTGCAATCCTGGGACACAATGCCTGGCTGGCCTGGCGGAACGACCGGGCCAATCCCCTGCCCGCGTGAAAAAGCCCCGGCTGCAGCCGGGGCTTTGCTCTACCTTCGAAAACAACCGCCGCATGTCCATGCAACGGCGAGTGTCTTCTATCGGTTCAGGCGATTGTCTATGAGGTTGTCGACAACGGCAGGATCGGCAAGCGTTGACGTATCGCCCAGTGCTCCGAAGTCGTTTTCGGCAATCTTGCGCAGAATGCGGCGCATGATCTTGCCTGACCGAGTCTTGGGAAGTCCTGGCGCAAACTGGATGCAATCGGGCGAAGCGATCGGCCCGATGTCCTTGCGAACCCAATTGCGCAGTTCGCCCCTGAGATCCTCGCTGTCTTTTTCTCCAGCCATGAGCGTCACATAGCAGTAGATGCCCTGGCCCTTGATCTCGTGGGGATAGCCGACCACCGCGGCTTCTGAGATTTTCGGATGCGCAACCAACGCACTCTCGATCTCGGCCGTGCCCAAACGGTGGCCCGACACGTTCAGCACGTCATCGACCCGACCCGTGATCCAGTAATAACCGTCCTCGTCGCGTCGGACGCCATCGCCCGTGAAATAGAATCCTTTGTAAGTCGAGAAATACGTTTCGACGAAGCGGGCGTGGTCGCCCCAAATGGTCCGCGCTTGCCCCGGCCAGCTATCGGCTATGGCCAGAACCCCTTCCGCCCTTGTCTCTTCAATCACCTGACCCTCAGGCGTCAGCACAAGCGGGTCGACGCCGAAAAACGGCTTTGTCGCAGACCCTGGTTTGGTCGGGATGACGCCAGGCAGCGGCATTATCATTGATGCACCGGTTTCGGTCTGCCACCACGTATCCACGATCTCGCAGCGGCCCCTGCCAACGTTCTTGTGATACCACTGCCAGGCCTCCGGATTGATCGGCTCGCCTACCGTCCCGATAAGCCGCAACGATGAAAGATCGGCCTTTTCGACGTGTTCGACGCCGGCCCCCATGAGCGCACGAATGGCCGTGGGGGCTGTATAGAAAATATTGACCCCGTGCCTGTCGACCACCTGCCAGAACCGCGACGGGTCGGGCCAGTTGGGCACGCCTTCAAACATCAATGAGGTAACGCCATTGGCCAACGGCCCGTAGACAATGTAGCTGTGCCCTGTCACCCAGCCCACGTCTGCCGAGCACCAATAGACATCATCAGGTCGCGGATCGAAGATCATTTCATGGGTCAGCGAGGCCCATACCAGATACCCGCCAGTCGTGTGCAACACTCCCTTGGGTTTGCCCGTCGAACCAGAGGTGTAAAGGATAAACAGCGGGTCCTCGGCATTCATCGGTTCGGGAGCACAGAACGGCTCTACGCCCGACACCGCTTCATGCCACCAGACGTCTCGGCCACTCTTCATTGCGATTGAGCCGCCAGTGTTTTCCACCACCAGAACCTTGGAAACACCCGGGCAGTCGTCCAATGCCTTGTCGACATTGGCCTTGAGCGGAACAGTCTTTCCGCCGCGCCGTCCTTCGTCGGCCGTTACGACAACGCTTGAATCCGCGTCGTTGATCCGTCCAGCAAGAGCATCCGGCGAGAAGCCGGCAAAAACCACCGAATGAGGCGCCCCGATGCGGGTACAGGCCAGCATCGCATAGGCGGCCGCTGGTATCATAGGCAGGTAGATCGTGACCCGATCGCCCTTCTTGACGCCCATATCCTTGAGCACATTGGCAAATCGGCAGACTTCGTCATGCAGTTGCCGGAAACTGATGTGCTGAGCTCTATCTTGCGGATTATCGGGTTCCCATATCAACGCCGTCTTGTCGCCGTTGGTCGCAAGGTGCCGGTCTATGCAGTTGGCCGAGACGTTGAGAACCCCGTCTTCAAACCATTTGATCGAAACATCGGGATAGGCAAACGTCGTATTCTTGACCTTGGCATAGGGCTCGATCCAGTCGAGCCGTTTCCCATGCTCCGCCCAAAATGCCTCAGGGCTGGCCAGAGAGGTCCAATATTTCTCCTCAAAACTCTCCGGCGTGAGCCGTGTATGGCGTGCCATCGGGGTCTGGCTGTTCATGTCCATCCTCCTAAATGGCGAGGTATTCTTGCCGCAATCCGGCATTGTCGAGCACTTCACGAGCTGTCCCTGCGAACGCCACCTCCCCGGTGTCGAGGATAACGGCTCGATCAGCCAGTTTGAGTGCCGCAACCGCGTTTTGCTCGACGATAATGGTGGTGATGCCCAGTTCCTTGATCTCGTGCAGGATGGTTTCGATTTCCTGGACGATGACCGGCGCGAGCCCTTCATAGGGTTCATCGAGCAACAAGAGCTTGAGATCCCTGGCCAGCGCCCGAGCAATGGCGAGCATCTGTTGCTCGCCCCCCGAGAGCGTCGTGCCCTCTTGCCGCCGGCGTTCGGCAAGCCGGGGGAAATGCCCGTAAATGCGGTCGAGATCCCATCCTGTGCCCGCCGCCACCTGCGCGAGAGCCAGATTTTCCTCGACCGACAATCCCTGAATGATGCGGCGATCCTCCGGAACCAACTGGATACCGGAGCGAGCCGCTTCGAAGGCTCTCATGCCATGCACAGGTTGTCCGTCGAGCCAGATTTCACCCTGATGCAGGCTGGGATTATCGAGCCGCGCAATGGTGCGCAGGGTTGAAGTTTTGCCCGCGCCGTTGCGCCCCAATAATGCGAGAATCTTGCCATGCGGCACATCAAAGCTAACCCCTTGGACAATGTAGCTCTCGCCGTAATAGGCGTGGACATCCTTGACCGAGAGAAAAGGTAGATCGGCTTGAGCTGCCGTTTCCGGCTGCATGTTTGTCGACACGGCGTTCATCAATGCGCTCCTCCCAGATAAGCTTCCTGAACACGCGGGTCGCCACGGACATCCTCGGGCAAGCCTTCGGCAATGATCCGCCCGCCAGCCAAAACGGAAATCTTGTCAGCAAGTGAAAAAACCACATGCATATCGTGCTCGATGATTACCTTGGTCATCCCGCGGCTCTTGATCTTTTTGAGCAGTTCGATCGTGGTGTTGGTGTCATGCCGGCTCATCCCCGCCGTCGGTTCGTCCAGCAACAATAGACGGGGCTTCTGGATGAGGCACATTGCCAGTTCCAGTCGGCGTTTGTCGCCGCGCGACAGGGAGCCGGCATGGGCTCCGCGCCGATCTACCAACCCGACGTCTTCAAGCATCGCTTCGGCTTCCTCGCGCAGAGCAGTTTCTCGCTCGAACGGCCTGGCCAGATTGATCTTGAACGCACCGTCACGTCGGGCGAACGCAGGCGTCATGACGTTCTGGAGCACCGAAAGATCGGAGAAGATCTCCGGTGTCTGGAAAACACGACTGACGCCCAACTGGTTGATTTCATGGGGCCGCTTGCCGGTCAGCACGGTGCCGTCGAACACTACGGCGCCGCTCGTGGGCGGAATACGTCCGATGATGACATTGAGCAGAGTCGACTTGCCCGCCCCGTTCGGGCCGATGATTGCATGTGTCTTGCCCTCCTCGACCTGGAGGTCGATGTCGGCAAGAGCAAGCAGTCCGCCGAAATTCTTGTGCACATCAGCGACATGCAGAACAACGTTCTTGTTGGTTTCCATGACCAATCTCCTATTCCGCTGCCGATGTGCTGAGTTTGGACGATCTCTCTTCGCGCTTGTGGCGATTGCCGACCATCGATCGAATACGCCGGACGCCCTCCATGATGCCGCCCGGAAGGAAAACGACCACCAGGACGAACACCAGTCCCTCGGTCAGTTTCCAGCCCTCCCCCACGAATTTCGACGCCACCGTGACGGCGAAATCCTGAATTCCGTCGGGCATCCAGTCGAAATAGAACTGGAGGATGCGATCGTTGTAGGCCGAGAAGATGTTTTCCATGAATTTGATCAGCCATGCCCCGATGACCGGACCGATCAGGGTACCAACGCCTCCGAGAATGGTCATCAAAACCACTTCGCCCGAGGCCGTCCATTGCATACGCTCGGCACCGGCCAGCGGATCGGTTACCGCGAGCAGACCACCGGCCAGACCGGCATACATGCCGGAAATGACGAAGGCGGCCAGCGTGTAGGGGCGCGTGTTCACACCCGTATAGGACAGGCGCGTCTGGTTGGATTTGACTGCGCGAAGCATCATGCCGAAGGGCGAGGTGAATATTTTCTGGGCAATGAAGAACACCACCAGCAGAATTATCGCACAGAGATAAAAGCCCCCCATGCCCCCAAGCGTGTTGCCCAGAAGGCTCGGCGAAGGGATGACCGCGGACGTTCCAACGGCGAATAGACTATCGAGCACGCGAGGATCAGAGCCCGCCAGTTGCAGAGCCGTTTCACCGTTGGTGATGGGCGTGAGCACCGAATAGGCGAGGTTGTAGCTCATCTGGGCGAAGGCCAGGGTCAGGATCGAAAAATAGATGCCCGAGCGGCGCAGCGATACGAACCCGATGACCAGCGCGAAGATGCCCGCCATAACAATAGCGAATATGAGTGCCGGAATGGCATCCATCGACAACAGCTTGAACGACCATACGGCGGTATAGGAACCGACACCGAGAAAGGCTGCGTGGCCAAAGCTGAGATAGCCGGTCAGGCCGAACAGAATGTTGAAGCCGACGGCAAAGATCGCAAAGATCGTGAATTGCTGCATGAGCCCGGGATAGGCCGCTCCCAGTGGCTGGAGCCAGATCGGCATGGTGAGAACCACCAGTGAGAAGACCGCAAGGGTAATGTACTCGTTTTTGGGAAGTCGAAGAAAATCCATCTCAGGCCTCCATCACGCCGCGCCGGCCAAGCAGGCCACGGGGGCGAACGAGCAGAATGATCACGGCAACGGCATAAATGATGATCTGGTCGATGCCGGGAACCAGGGCCTTGATCGCCGTCATTGAGGCAAAGGACTGCAGAATCCCCAACAAGAATCCGGCAGCGACCGCCCCCGGCAACGATCCCATGCCACCGACCACGACAACGACAAACGAGAGCACCAGAAAATCCATTCCAAGACTGTAATTGGGCGGCAACAAGGGCGTATACATCGCTCCCGCCAAGCCCGCGACCACGGCGGCTAGACCGAACATGATCGTAAATCGACGATCGATATTGATCCCGAGTAAGCCGACGGTTTCCCGGTCAGCCATGCCTGCACGAACCACCATGCCGAAGGTGGTGAAGCGTAAAAACGCGAACACTGCGGCCAGGACAGCGAGCGAAAAGCCAAGATAGACAAGCCGCCAGAGCGGATAAGTCACGGCGCCAGCCTGCATACCGAAGAGAGCGCCCACATCGGTCGCGCCACGCAGGTCGGATGGGATGGGTTGCGGCCAGGGATTGGGACCGAAAAACGCCTTGACCACTTCCTGCAGGACAATGGCCAGACCGAACGTCACCAGAATCTGTTCGGCGTGGGGGCGCTTGTAAAAATGCTTGATCAGCCCGCGCTCCATCGCAACACCGATAATCAGCATGACGGGAATGGCAAGCAGGATCGAAAACGGAACTGAATAGTCAACGAGCACCGCGCCGAAATCGCCGAACCACGTTTCGGCCATCGGCGTGCGGACTTCGAGAGGAGAGCCCCAGGGCGAAAGCTGGGTTTCGTCGATCGTGACGCTCTCCATGGTGATGAGGGCACGGAACGTGACCGCGCAGAATGCGCCGAGCATGAACAGCGCGCCGTGAGCGAAATTGACGACACCCAAAGTGCCGAAAACCAGAGTAAGACCCAAGGCGATAAGGGCGTAGGCGCCGCCCTTGTCCAGCCCGTTGAGCAATTGCGCGAGAATCGCATCCATCGATTTGGCTCCAGATGTAGGTTTGTCCGGCCACCGCAGCGGCCGGACATGCAAACAGCCGTCAGTTCGGCATCAGCACATTTGCGGCTCGGCAGGGCCCAGGTCGCCGCCGAAGATCGACGGGTCATAGGTCACGCTCTCGCGCGATGCAGTGTTGACCACTTCGAGCAGATCGAACTCGTTTGAGGGCTGCTCCTTGCCCTGAACGACCAGAACGTCCTTGAAGCACTGGTGATCGGACCCACGATAAAGCGTCGGGCCATTGCCCATGCCGTCAAACTCGAAATCTTCAAGGGCGGCAATAACCTCGGGCGGATAGAAGGTCCCCGCCCGCTCCACGGCATCCGCATAAAGCAACGTCTGAACGTAGGCGGTATGGGCCGCCTGGCTGGGGGGCGATCCGAACTTGGCGCCGAACGAAGCGGTAAAGGCTTTCGAGCCCTCGTCCTGCATGCTCCAGTACCAGTTCGACGTACCGTAAACGCCCTGCATCGCCGAGCCGGCACCGGCGGCCATGAGATCGGACACCAATGGCAGAACGAGCTGGAAATCCTGGCCGTTGGCCTGACGGTCGCGAAGACCGAACTGGGTTGCCTGGGTCAAGGAATTGATACCGTCAAAACCGTAGTGATTGAGGATCAGGACGTCAGCGCCTGAGTTGAGAACCGGCGTAATATACTGGCTGAAATCTCCGGCTCCCACGGGCGTGCGAACTGTCTCGACGGTCTCCCAACCGAGAGCCTCGGTCGCCGCAATCATCGATTCTTCCTGGGTCCAGCCCCAGGTGTAGTCGGCCGTCAGGTGATAGGCCCGACGCTGATTGCCATAGGCGGCCCCCAGCTGCGGGCCGAGACCGACGCCGGACTGATAGGCGTTGAAGAAATGGCGGAATCCGTATTTGCGCTTGTCCTTGCCGGTTGTGTCGTTCGAGTGCGTCAATGCCGCCATGAAAATGATGCCCATGTCCTGGCAAAGGCTCTGCACTGCAATAGCCACACCGGACGACGAACCGCCGGTAATCATAACCGCGCCGTCGCGTTCGATCATGCGGCGGGCCGATTCACGGGCGGGGTCGGATTGCGTCTGGGTGTCGCCGGTCACGTATTCGACTCGCTTGCCCAAAATTCCGTTGCCAGTGAGCGTCTTGGACGAAAAATGAGGGATCAGACCGCCGTCGCCCTCACCGTTGAGATGCTCGACCGCCAGCTGATAGGCCTTGAGTTCATCCGCGCCTTCGTCGGCATAAGCGCCCGTCTGGGGGACGTTGAACCCCAAGGTGACGGTGTCACCGGTCGGCGCGTTGCAAAATTCCTGCGCCCAAGCCCCCTTGGACAGAATGAGGGGCGAAACCCCCGTCGCCAGGATGCCAGCCACGCCTGTCTTGACGACGCGACGACGGCTGATTCCGCGTTTAAAATCGCTCATTAATCTCCTCCTTTGGTGCGGCGGGACATACCTCCATATGCCCGAAATCCACCGCTGGAGTATTAGGCGCCGTTAATGAGAGAGCAATATGCTATTGTAATTTATAGGAAATCTTGTAAAGCTTTGACCAAACGCCGTGCATATTGCGTCAAGTATTTGACAAACGAGGACGGATGCGAGCACCAATTGGGCTTCGAATAAGCACAAGACGCAAGGGCTTGGGGCTATCACAGGCAGCATTGGCGCGCAGCGTCGAAATCTCGCCCAGCTATCTCAATCTCATCGAAGCCAATAAGCGACAGGTTGGCGGCACCCTACTCCAGCGCATAGCGGCACAACTCGATATCTCCATCGACGAGCTTACCGGAGAGGCCGAACATCGACTCATTCACGAGTTGGTCGAGACCTTTGCCGACCCGGCACTCGCCGATGTCGGCCTCGGCATGGAGACGGCCCGCAGTCTTGTCGCCACACAACCTGAGATCGCTCGCGTCATTGCCAAGCTTTATCGAGCCTATGTGGCGGCATCTGCCAGTGCCGACGCATATGCCAATAGGTTGAGGGCAGATCCGCTGCTCAGTCAGCTTCTACACCAGGTTTTGTCGGGCATTACCGCCGTACGTTCCTCGGCCGAAATCCTGGAAGACGTAGAGGACCTCAGCAGCTCCGAGCGGACGCAATTCGTCGCCTCGATCTCGAAGGAGACACGCGGTCTTTCGGCCGTGGCACAAAATCTCATCGGGCAATTCGATCATGCGAGCACGGTAAGCAGGTCCGCTTCTGTGCGACGCGAACTGGACGACATGATTTTCGCGGCGCGCAATTATTTCCCCGCACTTGAACTGCGGGGCGCGGAAATCGCCAGGGATATGCAATCATCGGGCGCCTTCGGGGAAGCTGCCATCGCCCATCTGCTCGAGACCGTCCATGGCGTCCGCGTAGAGCGCAACGCGCGACCGCGGGCCGGTCGCGCCTTTGGCCACGATGTTGAACGCAAAGTACAGTGGTTCCGTAATACGGTCCCACAATCGACCCGCCAGTTTCAAATGGTCAGGCTGATCTCAGAGTTGACCAGCGACCAGGTATTGGACGACGCCGTCAGGGTTCCTCACCTGTCATCGGAAACCGCTCGCCGCCTCGCCCGAAACTATCTTGCCTCATATATCGCTGGCGCGGCGCTGTTTCCTTACGACCAGTTTCTCAACGATGCTGAAAACCTGCGCTACGACGTCGAGGCGCTCAGCGAGCGTTACAATGCCAGCTTTGAGCAGATTGCACACCGACTCGTGACGCTGCGTGCAGAGGGTTCGGAGGGAGTGCCTTTCGGCTTTCTGCGCTCCGATCCGGCGGGACGCCTCACCAAACACTTCCCTCTCCCTGGCCTGTTGTTACCCCATACTGGCCACGCCTGTCCCCTCTGGGCGCTCTACGGAGCGTTTCGATCCTCGGGCCAACTGGTCCGGCAAGTTGTTCAATTTTCCGATGGCTCCCGGTTTCTTTTCGTGGCCAAGGCGGTCTCGCGCCGCGCGTCCGGCTTCGCCGATCAGGCTCTTCCCCATTCGGTCCTGCTCGTGACGGACATTCTTCACGCCGATCGCACCGTTTATGCCGACGGATTGGACCTTGGCGACTCCAATGCCGACGTGCCGGTCGGGCCAACCTGCCGCCTCTGCACGCGAACAGACTGCGTCAGCCGGGAGGAAGCGCCTTTCGCTCCCGGCGACGAGCCCACTTTGACCACAGCCAAAGCCTGACGCCCGCTCGCAGGGGCTTGGCGAATGGCGCCAATTGCGGTTATGTGAAAACATGTCCCGAGGAGGAAGGGGCTCGGAGGGGGAGTTTTGGCGATCGATGTTCTCATAGCAGAAGACGAGCCGAGTATCCTTGAAGCGCTTGATTTTGTTCTGAAAAGAGCAGGATGGACCATAAGTGCCGTCATGGATGGCGAGGCCGTCATGGACGCCGTGCGGCGGCAGCGACCGCGCGTGCTGGTTCTCGATATCATGCTGCCCAAGCGCAGCGGTTTTGAAGTGCTCAAGCAAATCCGGACCGATCGGAGCACAGCCGATTTGCCGGTTCTCGTCCTGACCGCGAAGGGCCAACAGCAGGACCGTCGCATCGCCGAAGAACTTGGGGCCAACAAATTCGTTACCAAGCCCTATTCCAACGCCGATGTCGTCGAAGCCGTGCGCAGCTTGCTCGGTGCGCCTGCCAACCACCGACAGTCCAGTTAAGATGATGGGCCATGACACGGCGTAAGATCATCGGCGCGTCGCTGTTTTTCGCACTCTTCGGAGCGATGGCGACACTGCCGCCGCTGATTTTGCTGTTCAGGTTCGACGGATTTATAGCCGGTTTGCCGGTGGCAACCCTCTTTTTGTTTGGACTGTGGGTGTTCCTCGTTATCGGAGCAGCCTGGTTCGGCTATGTGCTGCCACGCGACGAGCCGCACCAGCCGCCGGGCGAGGAGCACCGATGACGTTGACCTCCGACCTCGTCATCGCAACTGCCGTGGCCTATGTCGGACTGTTGTTCGTTATCGCCTACCTCGGCGACCGACAGACACGCAACAGAAGCGGCGGATTTCTGCGCTCGCCCTTTGTCTATACGCTTTCCATTTCGGTTTATTGCACAAGCTGGACCTTTTATGGCGCCGTAGGCACCGCAGCGCGCAACGGCCTGGAATATCTTACGATCTATCTGGGCCCGACCATCGTGTTTGTTGGCTGGTGGTTTATTCTGAGGCGTCTGGTTCGCATCAGCCATGACCAGCGCATCACGTCGATTGCGGATTTGCTGTCGTCCCGCTTCGGAAAGTCTAGCACATTGGCCGTGCTGATAACCGTGCTGGCCGTAATCGCCATCGCGCCGTACATTGCTCTTCAACTCAAGGCCATAACCTCATCGATCGAGGCCATCGCCGGTTCGTCTGAATTCGGGAGAGGGAGCCTCGAAGGCTGGGATGAAGTCGGGCTGGCCTTTGGTGTTGCAGCCGGCATGGCCGTGTTCACCATCCTGTTCGGCACCCGCAATGTGGATGCCAAAGAACAACACCACGGCGTGGTGGCCGCCATTGCTTTTGAGGCCGTCGTCAAACTCACCGCGCTCCTCGCCGTAGGCGTATTCGTTGTCTATGTCGGCGGCGGCATGGATGCGATTTTTGCCAATGCCGAAACGGCGGGACTGAACGTCCATGCCGGCGAAACCTTCGGCGATCGCTGGATTTCCATGATGGTGCTGGCCGCGGCGGCGATCATATGCTTGCCCCGGCAATTCCAGGTCACCGTCGTCGAAAATTCCGATGAAAAACACTTGCGCACGGCGAGTTGGGCCTTTCCCGCCTATATGCTCGCAATGAGCCTATTTACGTTGCCTATCGCATTGTTTGGGCTCACCTTTATGCCGGTGGGATCAAACCCGGACATGTTTGTGCTCACACTGCCTTTGGCGCAAGGTCAGGATGCGCTGGCGCTGTTTGCATTCATCGGCGGATTTTCGTCGGCAACCTCAATGATTATCCTTGAATCAATTGCACTTTCGATCATGGTTTCCAACCACATCGTCGTGCCGATCATGCTGAGATTGACGTCCGGTGACGGGATCGGGGATGGCCACGGTGTGCGGCGACTGATCCTCAATGCGCGACGCCTCTCAATAATGCTCATCCTGTTGCTGGGGTTCGCTTATTTCTATCTGACCCGTGGGTCCGATGCCCTGGCGCCCATCGGGTTGATCTCGTTTACCGGGGTTGCTCAATTCCTGCCCTCCATACTTGCAAGCCTTTTCTGGCGTGATGCTTCAACAAAAGCCGCTATCTGCGCGATTTCGGTTGGTTTTATTGTCTGGCTATGGGCAAGTTTCATGCCGTCCTTCGCCTCGTCATCGCCTTTTGTCGCCTCGGTGATGGCCAACGGACCCTGGGGGATTGACTGGCTACGCCCACAGGGCCTGTTCGGATTTGACGATCTCGACCCCCTTACCCACGCTGTATTCTGGAGTCTGTTCCTTAACACCACGGTGCTAATCCTGGGCTCATTGGTGACCAACCAGTCCGCTCTCGAACATGTTCAGGCGGCTTTGTTCCTTAACGTCTTCCGCCGCACCAGCAACGAGGCCAGTCCCCTTCGCGGATCAGCAACGGCCGACGACCTGTTTCTGGTCGCCCGTCGGGTTCTCGGTCATGAGCGCGCCGTGGCGTTGTTTTCCGAGGAGGCCAAGCAGGCGCGAATGCCTTGGACGACGCTCGAGCCGAGTTCATCTTTCATCCGGCGGCTGGAGCGTGAGATGGCCGGATCGATCGGCGCCGCCTCGGCCCATGTCATGCTTTCCAAGGTGGTTTCCGGCGACTCCATCTCGCTTGAGGAAGTGATGCAGATGGCCGACGAAACCCAACAGGCTATCGAATATTCCCAGGAGTTGGAAAAGACCTCCACCCAATTGCGAGCGACCGCCGAAAAGCTCGAGGAAGCCAACCGGCAATTACGGAAGGTGGACCTGCAAAAGGATGAGTTTCTCAGTCAGGTGAGCCACGAAGTGCGCACGCCGATGACGGCGATCCGGGCCTTTTCTGAAATCCTGCTCGACGACGAGGGCCTCGACGACGACTCGAGGGCCAAATTCGTATCCACCATTCACAAGGAAAGCCTGCGGCTGACATCTCTCCTCGACGAAATTTTGGACCTTTCAGCGCTCGAACGTGGCGAGCGGGCCTGGGAAAACAGGCCCATCGACGCCGAGGAATCGCTTGATCAGGCTCTTCGGGTCTGTGACGCCCTGGCCCGCCAGAGCAATACGAAAGTCAACATTGGCACCAGAGCGTCGGCCGCCTATGTACGATCCGATCCTGATCGGCTGAGCCAGGTGCTTATCAACCTGATTTCCAACGCCATAAAATACAATGGCGCCATCGCCCCGGTTGTCGAGGTGCGTTCAAGACTCAAGAGGGGCGCTTATATCATCGAAGTCGAAGACAACGGCATCGGGATCGCCGAGGAAGAAAGGCCGCGGATTTTCGACAAGTTCTATCGCGGCAGACTCGGCGAAACCGGGCCCTATGCCGGAGCCGGGCTGGGGCTGCCCATCAGCAGGGAGATCGTTTCCCGCATGGAGGGCGTTCTTGAACTGGTTTCAACCGCTGAAGAAGGTGCCTGTTTCCGGATCACCCTACCGTTAATAACGCAAAACAAGGCCGGTGCCGCGCAATAGGGGGTTCAGCGCGTCGGCAAGACGGCGATGTTGTCGATGAGCCGCACGCCATCGAGCCAGCCGGCGGCCAGAAGCCGGGCCGGACGATCGAGTTTGGAAAGCGGCTCAAGCGTTTCGGCATCGCGGAGTTCGAGATATTCGACCTCCGAATACCCCACATTCAGAAGCTCTGCCTTTGCGGCTTCGGTGGCAATTGCAACAGACTGCCCCGCCTCAATGGCAGCACCCGTTGCTCTCAGCGCCTCGGCCATGGCGGGCGCCTGTTTGCGGGCCGTTTCGCTTAGCCTGACATTGCGTGACGACATGGCCAGCCCGTCGGCCTCACGCACCGTTGGCACGCCAACGATTTCAACTGGAATATCAAGATCGCGCGCGAGACGGCGGATAACGCTGAGCTGCTGATAATCCTTCTCGCCGAAAAAGGCGGTATCAGCCTGGGTTTGGAGCAACAGCTTGGTGACCACCGTCGAAACGCCGTCGAAATGACCGGGACGATGCGCGCCGCAAAGCCCTTCGCTCAACCGGGAGACAGAAACCTTGGTGGCAAAGCCTTCGGGATAAATCTCCTCGACGCTCGGTGCATAAAGCAGGTCAACATGCTCGGCGTCGAGCCGGGTGACATCTGCCTCTTCATCTCGCGGATATTTGGCGAGATCCTCGGCATTGTTGAATTGGCTGGGATTGACAAAAAGCGTGACAATAACGCGCCTGGCCCTGCCCCTGGCGACCCTGACGAGAGAGAGGTGACCTTCGTGCAAGGCCCCCATGGTGGGCACGACTGCAATATTGTCCCCGGCTCGGCGCCACTGCGCGATTTGCGCCCGCATCTCGGCGACATTTCGAACGATGAGCATGCTCATCCGGCATCCGGGATGCTGGCAGGCACATCACCGAATACGTGCTCGGCAGCCGGGAAACGGCGAGACCGGACATCTTCGGCATAGGCCGCTATGGCCGTTTCAGCGTCTTCCGCCAATTGAGCATAGCGCTTGACAAATTTGGGCCTGAAGTCGGCAAACATGCCCAGCATGTCGTCAACGACAAGAATCTGCCCGTCGCACGATGCCGAAGCGCCGATCCCGATGGTCGGAGTATCGATGTCCGCGGTAATGCGTCGCGCGAGGATTTCTGGCACTTTTTCGATGACCACCGCGAAGGCGCCGGCCTCTGAAACGGCTTGAGCGTCACGCAGAATGGCGTGGGCGTCGGCGCCCCTGCCCTGCACCTTGTAGCCACCGATCGTATGAACCGATTGCGGGGTCAATCCGATATGAGCCATAACTGGAATTGAGCGGCGCGTGAGAAAGGCGATGGTTTCGGCCATATGCACGCCGCCCTCGAGCTTGACGGCATCGCACCCGGTTTCGCGCATCAGAGTTGCAGCATTGCGGAAGGCTTGTTCGGGGCTCTCCTCATAGGTGCCGAACGGCAGATCGACGACCATCAGAGCCGATTTCAGGCCGCGGCGGACGGCCCTGCCGTGCATCACCATCATATCGAGGCCGACCCCGAGCGTATTGGGCAGGCCGTGCAGCACCATGCCGACGCTGTCTCCGACCAGAACGAGGTCGCAATGGTTGTCGACGAGTTGGGCGATCGGTGTCGTGTAGGCGGTGAGGCACACGATGGGTTCGCCCCCTTTCCGTGCCAGAATGGCCGGTGGGCTGAGGGGTGGTTTGGGGGCCTTGCCATAGGTCATCGGAACACTCCCACATGTAACCCGGTTCAAATCCGGATCGTCCATGCCTGCTATATGGCGGCTCTCTTACCCGATCTCAAGGCACGCTCAAACCCAGACATTGGACTGATCGGGACAAATTGAGCAGAGCGGTGCAATTGAACGCACCCGAAATTGGCGCAGACGGCTAGTCCTGACCAATCGTTTCGATGGAATCGAGAAGGCGAGAGGCAATCACCAGGCTGCTGCCGGCGGCCAAAACCATCTGCGGCAGGACGAGCCATTCCAGCGTCCAGGCGGCACCGGAGCGCTCCTGCTCGTGAACAAGCGATTGCGCCACGGTTCCGCTGCTTCCCGCCGCATAACGGGCCAGAGTGACGAGCACCTCGGCCGAGACCGGATTTGATTTGTGCGGCATGGCGGAAGACCCTCCGCCCCCCGCCAGAACCACATCGCCAGCGACATTCTGCGCCATCAGCGCGATATCCTGTCCAATCTTGCCGAGGCTCCCTGAAACAAGGCTGAGCCAGTCGGCGAATTCGACGATGGTATCCCGCTGATTGTGCCATGATTTTTCGGTGACGCCCAAGCCCAGCCGGCTGGCCAGCGCTTTTACAACGCGCGGACCATTGTCCCCGAGCTTTTCGAGGACACCCACCGCCCCGCCATACTGGACAACCAGCAGACGCATCTCGATCTCTTCAAGACGCCTGCGGTGGCGGGCAAGAGGCGCGGCCCAATCGGCAATCCGATCGGCGACGGTAATCTCGAGCGCATCCTGCATTCGCGTGCGGGCCATGAGCTTGCGACCGCCGAACTGGTTGGACAGCCTCGTAAGGGCCGTTTCAACGGCGACGATGCGGGCTTTTAAGATTGCCGTTATCGATTTGAGGCGAATGACGAGGCTGGTGTCGATGACGTCTTGGCTGGTCGCGCCGAAATGAAGAGAGGATGCAGCCTCGCCAACCAGCCTCTTGCGCATCTGCTGGACCAGTTCGGGAGCCACCACCCCGTCCCTGCCCAGTCCAACTTGCAAGCCCTCGAAATCAGGCTCGTAGTCCGTCTCCAGCCGGGCAATAGCCTTCGCATCCGCGTGCGGAATAACGCCGCATTCGGCTTGGGCCGCGGCCAGAGCCATTTCGAACGCCACCATGGCCGCGACATCGGCTTTGGCGGACAGCAATCCGGCCAGTTCGGGATCGCCGAAAAGGCCGGAGAGGATCGGATGGTCGAAGGGAGAAAGAGACATCAGACGTCCAGGAACACCGTTTCGTTTTCACCCTGAAGATAGATATCGAAGGTTACAACATTGCCGTCGCGCTGGCCGATCAGTGTTTTATCGCGGGCGATCATGCGAGCCTTGGCAAGAACCGGGTCCTTTTGGTTGGCCTCTTCCTCATCAGAGAAATACATGCGCGTCTGCAGGCCCACATTGATGCCTCGCGCCACGATCCAGAATGTAATGTGCGGCGCCATGAGCCCGCCGCCGGCGAGGGGCACCGGCCCGGGCTTGATGGTATCGAACGAAAACTCGCCGTTTGAACCCGCAGGCTGGCGCCCCCAGCCCGAAAAGTTGGGATCGACACCGGAGCGGTGTTCCATGGGGCTGTTGTAGATGCCGTTGGCATCGGCCTGCCAGATTTCGATCACGCAGTCGCCAACCGCATTGCCGCCGCCATCGATGACGCGGCCCGTGACCTTTATGCGTTCGCCCTTGACTCCGTCCGAGACGACCCTGAGGCCAAGATCTTCCGGGATCACACCCTTGATGTCATATTCATTGGGAGTCATTCCGATGTGAACATAGGGCCCGGCCGTCTGCGAAGGCGTTTCCTTGAGGTAATCGAGCGGCTTTGACATCAATTGCCCTCCTTGCGGTTTTCAAAGAAGGTCGAGCGGCGCCCCCGAAGCACGATATCGAAACGATAGGCGCGCAGATCCATCGGGATCGTGTTGTTCATATCGAGCCGCGCGACCAGCCGGTCGATCGCATCGGGATCGCTGATCGTATTGACGATGGGACAGATCTTGATGAGCGGATCGCCCTCGAAATACATCTGGCTGATGAGGCGCTGGGCAAAGCCGGTGCCGAAAAGCGAGAAATGGATATGGGCCGGGCGCCAGTCGTTGACCCCGTTCGGCCAAGGATAGGGACCGGGTTTGATGGTGCGGAACCAGTAATACCCTTCATCATCGGTGATCGTGCGCCCGAAGCCGCCGAAATTCGGATCGAGCGGCGCGCGGTAGCCCTCGCGCTTGTGGCGGTAGCGCCCACCCGCATTGGCCTGCCAGAACTCGACAAGGACATTGGGCACGGGTTTTGCGTTCTGATCGATAACCCGCCCATGCACGACGATGCGTTGGCCGATGGCCTCCTCTCCCGACTTGGCGTAATTGATGATCAGGTCGTTATCGTACTCGCCCAGCATGTTGTGACCGAAAGCCGGACCGGTCTTCTCGCTGAGCGTGCTGGCGAAGCTGATCAGCGATTGTTTCGGCGCCCGCAGGACCGAGGATTTGTATCCGGGCGCGAAGGCTGGGGGATGCTGGGAATGGTCGCGTTCCATGAACGCGCCGGCCTCGGCGCGAGAATTGCTCAAACGATTATTCATCCTTGCCTCCCCTCATGCGGTCGAGAGCCTGCCGGGCCAGCTTTATCGCATGGTTTGCCGTGGGAACGCCCGCATAAATTGCGACATGGAGCATGATCTCGCGGATATCGTCCTCGGTCGCGCCGGTCCGCACGGTCGCCTCGATATGCATCACCATTTCATCGTAGTGGCCCAGTCCGGCAAGAAGAGCGATGGTGACGATCGAGCGCTGGCGCTTGTCCCAATTGCCGCGCGACCAGACGTGTCCCCACGCGGCCTCGGTGATGAGGTCCTGAAATGGGCGCTCGAATTCGGTCGTCGCGGCCACCCGCTTATCGACATAGGATTCGCCGAGCACACTGCGGCGCGTCGCCATGCCCTGATTGTGGCGGGCCGTTGGGCCCTCGTGCTGCGTCATTGGGCGTGCTCCTTTTGTGCGACCCGTGCAACCAGCGCGCCAATGGCTGCTGCAACGGGTTGGGGTGTTTCGATGCAGGGCAGATGACCTGCCCCCTCGATGATCTGAAAATCACTGTCGGGAATGGCATCGGCAAAGCCGCGCACGAGATCGGGCGGGGTCGCGCCGTCCTCCGAACCCACAAGAACGGTGGTGGGGACCGAAATAGCCCCCGTGTCGGCGCGCCTGTCGAAACCGGCAATCGCACCGCAGGTCGCCAGATACCCATCGACGGGCTGCCGCTCGAACATGGTGCGGGAGACAATGAAAAGCGGGTCGCCCGATGTTCTAAAGCGCCTGCTGAACCAGCGCTCCATGATGCCGTCGGTGACCGATCCGAGACCATCGCGGGCGATGGTCTCGATGCGCTGGTTCCAGAAATCGGGCTCGCCGATTTTCGCGGCCGTATCGCACAGAACGAGCCCGGAAACGAGGTCCGGCCGTTCGAAATAGAGCTGTTGGGCGACCTGTCCACCGACCGAAAGCCCGCAGATAACGGCTTTCGATATTGCCAGGGCGTCGAGCAGGCCCGAAAGATCGCCGGCAAGATCGGCGATTGAATAAGGCGTTTCGCCGAGGGCCGACAGCCCGTGGCCGCGCTTGTCGTAGACGACAATGCCCAGATCGGTGTTCAGCGCAGCAATCACAGCATCCCAGATGCGGAAATCTGTGCCTAGGGAATTGATGAACACAACCGTGGCGGCGCCATTTGCGGCCGCGCACGCACGATAGTGAAGAGCAATGTCGCCGACTTTGATGCAGTCCATGGGGTTCCTCCGACAATGTCAGATTGGAACGTATGATTGGTTTTGTAAAATGAAACTATCAGCGGTATAGATAACCCATGGATTATGGATATTGCGATGATTGACAGCCGCGTTCGCTTCCGCCACTTGCGCACATTCATTGAAGTGGTCCGCCAGAACTCCGTGGGGCGCGCGGCGCAGGTGCTCGCGGTCAGCCAACCGGCGGTGACCAAGACAATCCGCGAACTCGAGGACATTCTCGACAAGAGGTTGTTCGAAAAGGAGGGGCGCGGTCTTAAAGTCACGCGCTACGGCGAAGTGTTTTTGCACCATGCGGGCGCTTCCGTTGCCGCTCTCCAGACCGGCATCGATAGCCTGAGCCGGGTCGATGCCGGGCCGCCGGTCCGCATCGGTGCGTTGCCCACGGTCTCGGCGCGCATAATGCCAAGGGTAATGTCGCGCTTTCTGGCCGAGGGCACGGACAGTCCGATCAAGATCGTTACTGGCGAGAACCAGGTCTTGCTTGGCCAATTGCGCACCGGAACTCTCGATCTGGTCGTGGGACGGCTGGCGGCGCCCGAGCAGATGGTGGGCCTGACGTTCGAATATCTCTATTCCGAGCAGGTCCGATTTGTGGTCCGCGCCGGGCATCCGCTGCTCGCCAGCGATCAATTCGATTTCGAGGGCATCCGCGATCATACCATCCTGATGCCCCCCAACGGTTCGGTTATCCGCCCCTATGTCGACAGATATCTTCTGGCACACGGGTTGGCGGACCTGCCTCATGCGATAGAAACGGTCTCGGACTCTTTCGGGCACGTCTTCGTGTCGCAGACCGACGCCGTTTGGGTAATTTCCGAAGGGGTGGTGATCCGTGAGATTGCCGCGGGCCGGCTCGTGGCGCTTCCCATCGAGACGACTGAAACTCAGGGAGCGGTGGGCCTGACGACCCGAGAGGGCTCGCCCTCCAACGCCTCGCTCGAAATCCTCACCCGCACCATACGCGATGCTACGCGCGAACATGGCGGCTGAGACCATCACGTATCGCCTGCGGGCCCTGCCCCAACCGCCGCGACATGAAGCGGCTGAAATAGGCGGGATCAGGATAGCCCAGAACGATACCGATTTCCTTGATGCTCAAACTGGAAAACTGAAGATAGCGACGGGCTTCAAGCAAAATACGACGCTCGATTATCGTCAGTGCCGAGAGCCCCAGAACCTGCCGACAAACGCGGTTGAGATGCGTCGGCGTTATGCCCAGCCGGCTGGCGTAAAATCCCACCTTGCGGGTATCCCGGAAATGGCGGTCGACAAGGCCCAGAAACGCATGAGCATGCCGGCCGGCCGTTCCGTTTCCTGAGCCTTCGTTTCGCGCCGCGGCCAGATCGAGCCGATGCGCAGCGACAAGCAGAAGGTTCAGTCTGGCCCTCAGCGCTGCAACCTGCCCCGGTGCGCTGCGATCGGCTTCGGCGATCAGCCGTTCGACCGCATTATCAAGTTCGTCGGCCTCCACGACCCCGGCAACCGGCTTGAGGATGCACGGGCGCATCAACCCATCTATCGCGGTTCCGATGTCCGCGAGGCCGTTTCGGACATCCTGGATGTAGAATGTCAGAACAAAACCATCGACACCTTCGGAAAAGACGAAGCTGTGAACCGTGAGCGGAGGCACGATGACAACGGCCGGCGGCGAAATCTCGAAGGTATCGCCATCGAGCATGGCCGTGGCAACGCCCCCTCTGAGATAAAGGATCTGGTAAAGCTGGTCGTGCCGATGGGGCGATATGCGAAAGCCGTGCAGGCGCGACCGGGAGGTAATCGTCTCCCAGTGCAGCCAGCTTTCGCCGCTGTTTTCGTTCTCGCCGTAAAGTGCGTAGGTCGGAATGGCTTCCATGTTGCTATAATCCAACTCTTTGTCGCGCCTGTCCATTGGCAATTACGCCGGTCGTCCTCACCCTGCCTCCAGAACAGGCAAAAAACGCCATCAATCGTGGAGGACTGTCATGCGCACTCAGGTTGCTATTATCGGGGCTGGGCCGGCTGGACTGACCCTGGGACGGCTGTTGGAGACTGCTGGCATCGACGCTGTGATCATAGAACAGCGTAGCGCGGACTATGTTCTGGGGCGTATCCGGGCTGGTGTTCTCGAGCAGAGTTCGGTGGACCTGATGCGCCAAATGGGTGTCAACGAGCGCATGGAAGCCGAGGGCATTTTTCACGATGGCGTCGAATTGTCTTTCGACGGCGACATGCTGCGCATCGATTTCAACGACCTGATCGGGCGCAGGGTCATGGTCTATGGCCAGACCGAAGTAACACGCGACCTGATGGACGCACGTAAAGCCTCCGGCGCCAAGTCGATCTACGATGCCAGCGATGTCCAGATCCATGATTTTGACGGTGAGACGCCGCGGGTCACCTTTACCAAGGACGGACAAAGCCATCAGATCGAATGTGATTTTATTGCCGGTTGCGACGGATTTCATGGCGTGTCGCGAGCCAGCGTTCCGGAAAGCGCTATTTCGCTCTTCGAGCGGGTCTATCCGTTCGGCTGGCTCGGGGTTCTTGTCGAGCAGCCGCCCGTCGCCGAGGAACTGATATATGCCCATCACAAGCGGGGCTTCGCGCTGTGCTCGATGCGCTCCCATACCCGATCTCGTTACTACGTGCAGGTCGACTCCACCGAGAAGGCGGAAAACTGGTCCGATGACAGATTCTGGGATGAACTGCGCGCCCGGCTCAATCCCGAAATTGCCCAAGCCCTCAAGGCCGGTCCGTCGATAGAAAAGTCCATCGCTCCGCTGCGCAGCTTTGTTGCCGAACCGGTTCGTTTTGGGCGCCTGTTCCTGACGGGAGACGCTGCCCACATCGTTCCCCCGACAGGCGCCAAGGGCCTCAATATGGCCATTCATGACGTCCGGGAACTCGCCACCGCGCTAACCGAACATTACAGCGAAAAATCCGACGCGGGGATCAACGCCTATTCCGGCCAGGTTCTTAAAAATACTTGGCGTACCGAGCGCTTTTCATGGTGGATGACCCAGCTCCTCCACACGTTTCCGGACAGCGGCGACTTCGGACGTCGCATCCAGCGTGCCGATTTCGACTATCTGTGCGCCTCGCGTATCGCGCAGCAATCCCTGGCCGAAAACTACACTGGGTTTCGGGCACAATGACGCTCCGATCCTTCGCCTGATTGAATCATCGACGGGAACGATTTTTCGCCCTCGGCATTGAAAAATCCACACGGCGCATATTGCGCGTCTCGGTTAAGGGGGGACCGATTGAATGGATTTTGCCGATGCCTATTGTGGGCCACCGCCCTTGCCTGAGGACCTTTGGTCCCGGTGGTCGTTCGATCCGTTCGCAGCGGCGCTGATAATTGGTTTGTTTGGCGCCTGGCTTTTTTCGGGCCGGCGCGACAACACAGGACGCGGCGCGTTAGCGGCCACGTTGGCGCTGATCTTCCTAGCGTTTTTCTCTCCACTTTGCGACCTGACGACAGCGCTGTTCTCGGCGCGCGTGGCTCATCATATCATTCTGATCGGCATAATCGCGCCGTTGGTCGCTGTCGCCCTGCCCTGGCGCAACGGCCCTCTGTTGCCCTTGTCGGCGGCCACACTGCTTAATGGACTGACCGTTTGGCTTTGGCACGCCCCCAGTGCCTATGAATGGGCGATAATTGGCGCCGGCCCCTACTGGCTGATGCAGCTTTCGCTGTTGGCAACGTCCTGGCTGTTCTGGCGCGAGGTGCTTTCGCCGCTGGCTCGGACAGGTGGAGCAATGATTGCTCTGGTTGCATTCATCGCCCAGATGGGATTGCTGGGCGCGCTCCTTGTCTTTGCCCCCTACCCGGTTTACGCACCGCACCTCACCACCACGGCGCCTTTTGGTCTGTCGGCTTTAGCAGACCAGCAACTGGCGGGCCTTTTGATGTGGGTGCCGGCAATGGTGCCCTACCTTCTGGCGGGCGTATGGCTGGTTCTGCGCCTGACCAACGCCGTTGCCTCTCGTCAGCGGTCGGGCCTCTCCCTATGACGACATTTTTGAAGTTCGTCCATATCGCGACGATTTCAATCTGGGCCGCAGGGCTGGTCTGTCTGCCGTTTCTGTTCGCGCAGCGCAAAGACGTTCCCCGCCCCGATGCCCTGAACAGACTGCACGCAATGGTGCGTTTTTTCTACGTGGTCATCCTATCACCTGCAGCGTTCGTTGCTGTCGGCAGCGGGACGGGCTTGATCTTCCTGCGCTCGACGTTCGAGCCCTGGTTTGCGCTAAAGCTTGCCCTCGTGGGGATGATGGTTATCACCCACATCCTGTCGGGGCTGCTGATACTAAAGCTCTTTGACGAGACTTCCCGCTATTCAACGATAAGGTTTGTCGTCGTGACAGGCGGGACGCTCGCGGTGGTGTCGGCAATCCTTGCCGTCGTCTCCGCCAAACCCGATATCGACGTATCGCGGCTGACGCCGGATTGGCTGCTGCCTGGCCGTCTCTCAGAGATTGCGGGCAATATGCTCGGTTGGGATTTCCGGTGAGAGTACGACCGATTTCAATGATACTGGTCTCAATCCCGTTATTGGGCGGCTGTGCAGGATCATTGTCGGTGCTCGATCCAGCAGGTCCTGCCGCGGCTGCCATTGCAACTCTATGGTGGGTCATGTTCTGGGCGGCCGTGGCACTGTTTCTGCTCATTGCCAGCCTTTTGTGGCTTGTCTGGAGACGCCCGAGTTTTGGCCGATCGGTTGCACCGTTGCGCTGGATCATATGGGGTGGGCTCGCGATACCGAGCGCTTTGTTGGCCGTCCTGGTTGGTTATGCCCTGTTTGCCGGCGA
Organism: Pelagibacterium sp.; assembly: GCF_965249125.1. Classification (GTDB taxonomy): domain Bacteria; phylum Pseudomonadota; class Alphaproteobacteria; order Rhizobiales; family Devosiaceae; genus Pelagibacterium. Next base: position 1,322,744 of record NZ_OZ252217.1, on the reverse strand, counting down.
AAGGCTGCTGCCCCATGTACTCGCCGAACCGCCGACGCGCGTCGCTGCACACGGGGCCATGTGGCAATGGCAATTTTCCTATCCTGACTCTCCCGATGCGAAATCCACGGCCATCCTGCATATTCCAGCCGGTGAACCGGTGGACATTATCGTCACCAGCGGCGACGTCATCCATTCGTTCTGGGTACCGCGGCTGGCTGGAAAGGTCGACGCGATACCCGGTCATGAAAACACGATACGAATCCAGGCCGACCGCCCTGGCACCTATCGCGGCGTTTGCGCGGAATTTTGCGGTGCTGGCCACACCGACATGCGCTTTACCATCGAGGCCCATGATGGCGCGGCATTTGAAGCGCTGATGGCGGAGCTCTCCAATGGTTGATCCCGCCGTTTCCGAAAAGATTTCGCCGATTCGGCTCCACAAGGCCCTGGACCGGGTCTGGCGCACCGGGCCGGGCTGGCAGCGGCTTGCGGCGGTCAACCATACGGTGCTTGGCAAGCGATTCATGCTGACCGCCTTCGTGTTTTTTGCAATCGGCGGCGTACTCGCCATGCTGATCCGGGCCCAACTGGCGACACCGGATTCAGCGTTTGTCGGGCCGGAAATCTACAACCAGCTGTTTTCCATGCACGGCACGGTGATGATGTTTCTTTTCGCCATCCCGATGCTTGAAGGGCTGGCCATCTACCTGCTGCCCAAGATGCTGGGCGCGCGCGACCTCGCCTTCCCGCGCCTTACCGCCTATGGCTATTGGTGTTACCTTTTCGGGGGCATGATCATCGTCGTTTCCATGCTGTTCGGCGTCGCGCCCAACAGCGGCTGGTTCATGTACACACCGCTTTCTTCGCAGCCCTATACGCCCGGAATCAATGCCGACATCTGGCTGCTCGGCGTCACATTCGTGGAAATATCGGCGGTTTCGGCGGCGGTAGAAATCACCGTATCGGTCCTCAAGCTGCGGGCGCCCGGCATGTCGCTCGACCGCATGCCGCTGTTTGCGTGGTACATGCTGGTTACCGCATTGATGATGGTGTTCGGGTTTCCGCCGCTGATTTTGGGCTCGATCCTGCTCGAACTCGAGCGCGCGTTCAATCTGCCGTTTTTCGACCCGACGCGCGGGGGCGATCCCCTGCTCTGGCAACATCTGTTCTGGCTGTTCGGGCATCCGGAGGTCTACATCATCTTCCTGCCGGCGGCGGGTGTTCTCTCGACGATCATACCGGTTTTCGCACAACGGCAGATTGTCGGTTACCACGCGATCATCGCTGCTATCGTCGCACTGGCTTTCCTGTCGTTTGGCCTGTGGGTGCATCACATGTTCACCGTGGGCATTCCTCATCTGGCGCTGGCGTTCTTTTCCGCCGCCAGCGCGCTGGTGGCCATTCCGACGGCGGTGCAGATATTTGCCTGGCTGGCGACGTTGGCCCACGGCCGGCCGCGCTTCGATATCCCCATGCTCTATGTCACGGGTTTTTTCCTGGTGTTCGTGATTGGCGGGCTGACCGGCGTCATGCTGGCTATGGTGCCCTTCGACCAGCAGGCCCATGACAGCTATTTCGTCGTCGCCCATCTCCACTATGTCCTGGTCGGGGGTTTCGTATTTCCCATGCTGGCAGCAATCTATTTCTGGCTGCCCCACATCACCGGGCGCGAAACCGTGCACCGCATTTCGGTGCCGGCCTTCTGGCTGATCTTTGTCGGTTTCAACCTGACATTCTTCATGATGCATCTGACCGGGCTCATGGGCATGCCACGGCGCGTCTATACCTATCCATCCAATTTCGGGTGGGACTGGCTGAACCTTCTCTCGAGCGTTGGCGGCTTCATCCTGACTATGGGCTTCGCCTTGTTTGCGGTTGATATGATTCTGCAATTCCGGTTTGGCCGGGGGTTCCGACGCAACATCTGGAAAGCCTCTACCCTCGATTGGGCCATGCCTACGCGGCCGCCGTCCTACGCATTTGCTTCGTTGCCAAGCGTCGACAAGAGGGCCGACTCCATCCATCCCGACAGCCTGGGGCCGCAGTTGGCAGCCGGACATGGATATCTTGGCTTTGTGCGCAATGGGCGGATGGAAACCCTTGGGGTGGATATGACGACGGGGCAGCTCGAACATGTCGTCGTCCTGCCCAATTCAACCTATTTGCCGCTGGTCTCGGCGGCACTGACCGGCGTAATGGTGCTGTGTCTGCTATTCAAATTCTATTTAGTGGCGCTCTTATTCGCGCTGGCAACGCTTGTGAGCTTCTTTTTCTGGGCCGCCCGCACGGGATCGAAGGTTGACGAAGGTCCGATCGACGTTGGACGCAGCGAGCGGGCGTTGCCCGATACCGAGGTCGATGGCCCGACGCCTTGGTGGGCGATGGTGTTCGCGCTTGCAGCCAATGGCACGCTGTTCGCGTCGCTGGTCTTCGGGACGCTGTACCTTTGGCTTATTGCGCCCGGCTGGCCCCCGGCCGAAATCGTATCGTCCGGATTCTGGAGCGTGACGACGGCGCTATTGCTTTTCGCGGCAGCTGCACTCATGCACTGGACCGAAAGCGCGAACCGGTCAGCTAGGGCTTTCATGCCTATGCTGATGTCGACGCTCGCTGTCGATGTTGCTTCGGTGCTGATGCTTTCATTTGCGCTTGCAACGCTGCCCGACCCAACGGCGCACGCTCACACAGCGACGGTGGCTGCACTGATGGGCTATAGCTGGCTCCATGCCTTTGGCGGCCTGATGTTTGGGCTCAATGCGCTGCTCAAAGCACGCAACGGCTATATATCACCCCGCCGCAATTTGAGCCTCAGACTCTCGCGGCTCTGGCATGACTATGCGGCAAGCACCGGCACCATCGCCATGGCGCTGGTACTCTTAATGCCTTCGCTTATCGGCATGCTTGCGGAAGTGCGGTGATGGAAATGACGCCCGTTCCACCCCGATCCATACTGGTGATCGTAATCGGCTTCGCCCTTTGGGGTGCAGCGTTTGTGACCCTCTATGCCGTCAATGCGATAGGGTGCGCCTTCGGATGGCCCCCGGCTCTCCAGCGCGGCGTGATTGTCGGTCTGGCCGTGGCCGCCTCCGGTACAATGATTGCGGTGACCGTTTGGAGCGCCGGTCATTGGCGCAAGGCCGCGAATGCCGGCCGTCCAGCTCCCAGCCTCGCCCGGATCGGGGCGCTGGGGAGCGCTGCTGCCCTTGGCGCCACAATCTTTGTCTTCGTGCCGAGCGTTTTCGTTTCGATGTGCGTGTGATTATTCGTCTGGCCCGACGATCATCCCCACTCCATGATCGAAGACCAGCTTGCCGCCATGCCAGCCGGCCAAGCCCGTGAACATTCCGGCCAGCACCGAGAGCCCCAGGCCCAACGGCAGCACAGCATCGGCGTCATTAAGCCTGACGCCCCAATTCATGCCGGCAATGGCGATCAGGGTCATGGCCGCGATCGCATGCGTCCAACTGCCCACCCGGCCGCGAATACCCTTGACCAGAACCAGTTCGGCAGTTCCGGCAATCCCGGCGGCAATGCCGAACCAGAACGCGAACCCGGCAGACCACAGACCCGCGCGAATCCAGAAGCCATCGCCCGTCCACCAGTAGAAGATGTCCGCTCCAAGCGTCGCAAAGACCAGGGCAATCGGGAAATGAACCATCATTGCGTGAATAGGATGACCGGCAACGGCCACCGCAGACCTCACGTCATGCTCCATGACATCGGCGATTATCGGACTGCGCGTCGCCTCACCCCTATCTTCGCTCATAATACCCCTGCCAGCGCCGTTACCCAGGGTCAATGCCATGCGTCGCCGGCAGGTTCCCCGCTATTCATCCTGTGGGTCAAGTGGAAGACTGAGAACGCAGTGGAGCCCGGTTTCTTCAAGGATGAACCGGGTCGAGGCCCCAAGCTGATAGGGTATTGCCTCCTCGATTAATTGCCGACCAAAACCGCGCGAGCGCGCTGGGTCGGGCGTGCGAGAAGAAAATTTCTCACGCCACTCTATGACCAAACATCCAGCAGCATCCTCGTCGCGATCATTGCGCCGGAACCATTGAATAATGACCTTGCCCTGCGGATCCGACAAGGCGCCGTGCCGGGCAGCGTTGGTGCTCAACTCATGCATGACCAGCGTGAGCGTCTGCAGAGTTCCATCGCCCACCAGAATGCGCGGCCCCTCGATCTCAATCCGGCTCCAGTCGTCAGTGACGGCATCGAGTTCCATGCGCAGCAGGGACTCGACAGTAACCGCCTCGCCCTCGGCCCGCGACAGCAACCCTTGAACACGCGAAAGAGCGCCCAGGCGATGATCGAAGGCTGCCTGAAATTCATCAAGCGAAGCTACCGTAGAGGACGTTTGCGATGCGATGGACCGCACGACGGCAAGCAGGTTTCGCGTGCGGTGCTGCAGCTCACCCACCAGGATGCCCTGCCGCTCCTGCAACTGGCGCATATCGTGGATGTCGGACGCCGATCCGACCCATTCATTCGGCCCGTCCATGGAAAAACGAATAGGAACGGCCCGGGTCTGATGCCAGCGATACATGCCGTCGTGTTTGCGGCGAATACGATGCTCGCCGTAGTAGCTTTCACCATCCTCCCCCGCTTCATCCCATTTGACGAGTGCGACCTCACGGTCGTCGGGATGAATTGCCTCAAGCCAGCCATAACCTTCGGATTGTTCATCGCTCATGCCGGTATAAGCCGTCCATTGTGGGCTGGCCCAGGTTCTGCGCCCTTCCGTCGTCGACCGGAAAACAAGATGAGGCACCGTTGTTGCAAGCAACCGGAAGCGCTCTTCGCTTTCCATAAGCGCAATCTCGTGCTGGCGCCGCAGTGTCATGTCCTGGCCGATCTTGAGAAACCCCTTGGGGGCGCCATCGGCGTCCTTGAGTGGCCATACGCTGCCCTCGATATAGACCCGTGAACCCGACCTGTGTTGATGCCAGCGCACATCAGGGGCATGGCCGCGCAACAACGCCGTCTCGAATTCCTGCCGCGGGGCGCCGCTTTCCCTGTCCTCGGGCGTAAACAGCATGGCTGCCGGCCTGCCTAGAATTTCTTCTATCGACCACCCAAAGACGTTGGCTGCACCCGGCGGCCAGCTATCGATATTGCCTTCTCTGTCAGTCGTGAAAATCGCGTAGTCTCGCGCATTGTCAACGATAAGGCGGAACCTCTCCTCCCCGTCCATGGAAAGCATGGCCCCGTCTCGGGCGCCACTTTTGCCCTTATCGTCGATCATATCGGCCTCCCGAGCCGTATCAGGCGCCGTCCCGCATTGCGCTGCACAACAGCCGCGCCCATCGGTCTTGAACTGTTTGGTGCGCACGGGGAGTGGCTGGTTCAGGCACAGGTTCGGGGTCTATCGCCCGGGTGGCCGGCTGCTGCGGCCGGAAACCGGCAACCTTGCGCCTGAGGTGCCCAAGATCCAGCGGTTTGTGTAACGTATCGACCGACCTGTAGCGCGCATTGATGCGGTCCTTTTGGTAGGCCGTGGCGAAGACGATCGGAACGCCGCGGGCCATCAGCACGTCGACGAGTTCGTAAACTTCTTGTCCAAACAGCTTGATGTCGAGAATTGCCCCATCGAGACGCCGTCTTCCAATGATAAGGCTGGCATAGTGAACGGTGGGTGCCGGCCCCAGAACGTTCACGCCGTGACTCTTGAGATCATTGCAAACCTCACGCGCCAGAACGTAATCATCCTCAACGACCAGAACGCATTTTCCGGCGATCGAATCCGGCACCGTTTGTTCGAGCGCGCTCATGCAGCCCCCGACTCGTCCCGCCGGACGAATTGACTGGCAAGCGCACCTATCAATCGCACTGGATCAGTGGGTTTTTCGAAGCGCTGTACATGGGCGAGATGGGTTGGGATGGTCCAGTTGTCATAGCCTGTGGCAAAGACAAAGGGGATGTTACGCTCTTGCAACCGGTCAGCTACGGGAAAGACGTGCTGTCCCCGCACATTGATGTCGAGAATGGCTGCATCTGGAAGATTAGCACTTCCCTGCAAAGCGGCTAGTGCATCATCAACCTGAGAAAAAGGGCCCACAACGCTCGCGCCCAGATCGACAATGGCCATCTCGATATTGAGGGCGATCAAATATTCGTCTTCAACGACCATAATGGCTTTCCCGGACAATGTTGGGTACGCCGCGTCCATAAATTACTCCGCCTGGTCCGCCGCTCCGAGTGCAAAAGCAACAACGACAGACTTCGTTGCACAGATCGACCATATTAGGCGATCGGCCCTCACGTCCAGTTGGAACGCGTTTGCAATGGGTTCGTTGGTACCGAGAACAACCATGCGGCTCGCCGCCGGATACGAAATCTGGCCGAGCCCAAATTAACATGGATCAATCCCACCTCGAATTTGCATGACATCTCAAAATGGCTCAATCCCTCAAGGTTCTTGCACTCAACGGCACGCTCAAGACATCGAAAAATGACGAAAGATCCTCGACCGATCGCATGATCGGCCTTCTTATGGAAGGCTTCGCCAGACACGACATGCACGGTGAAACCATACGCCTGGCCGATCACAACATTCTGCCGGGCGTGACGTCCGATGAAGGTCCTGGCGACGCATGGCCGGAAATTCGGGAGAAAATTCTGGCAGCGGACATCCTGATTGCCGGAACGCCGGTTTGGATGGGGCAGCCGTCGAGCGTCATAAAGCGGGCGCTCGAGCGAATGGATGCCTTCATTTCTGAGAAAGATGGCGAGGGGCGCATGCCCAGCTATGGTAAGGTTGCGGCCGTGGCGGTTGTCGGAAATGAAGATGGAGCGCATCATGTATCGGCTGAACTGTTTCAGGCGCTCAACGATGTGGGGTTTTCCATAGCACCCAACGCGGTATCGTATTGGGTAGGCCCAGCCATGGGCTCTACGGACTTTCGCGATCTGGGCGAGATTCCCGAGACCGTTGCTGGCGCCGCCAAGATGGTTGTAGAGACGACCGTACATCTCGCCCGGCTGCTGGCGGACAATCCCTACCCGGGCGTAAAATGAAAGCTGGAGAAGTGTAACACGTGACCGAGTTGCTCGTTGCCCGGCTCGAAAGCCATATGCCCTTGGAAGCGGCGGATCGCGCGGGCCTTCTGACTCTTCCCACCCAACTACGTCAGTTTTCAACCAGAAATGTCACGCTTGCGGGCAAGCTGCTCGATAACCATGTCCATGTCATCGACGATGGCTTTGCCTGCCGCTACCGCGATTTGCCCGACGGGCGCCGGCAAATTCTTTCCATCCTGGTTCCCGGCGACGTCATCGATCTGCGCCAGTTCGTGCTGGGTGGGACGCAGCCTTTTCTGGCCGCCCTGTCGCCGCTTTCGATGAGCGCCATTCCGAACGAGAACCTGCTCAGACTGCTTGAGACCTCACCACGCGCAACAAGAGCGCTCTGGAGCACAACGCTTGTCGAAGAATCGATTTCCCGCGAATGGCTGGTCAGCATAGGAAAACGGTCCGCCCTCGAGCGGGTCGCCCACCTGCTGTGTGAAATCTACCTTCGGCTTGCCGCCGTCGGGCGCAACACCGGGTCGCGGTTTCCCCTGCCGCTGACCCAAAGCGAGTTGGCAGACGTACTGGGCCTTTCCACCGTCCACGTCAACCGCACGCTTCAGGAACTGCGCAAATCGGGCCTGATCGCATTTCAATCGGGCATAGTCGAATTGTTCGACTTCGACGCACTGGCCGCCCTGGGCCTGTTTTCACCGGGCTATCTGCATTTGCGCGAACCCAACAGTACCAAGCCGATCCCGGCCTGAGCTATTTTACCGATTTGGGAAGCGACTGGCGCAGTTTCCCATAGTTTGGCCAGGGATTGTCTTGCGACCGCTCAACGGCCGCTTCGAGGGAAAAGCCGTTAGCCGCGGAAAGTGTTTCGACTTCATCCCAGCCCACGGGAACTGCGACAGGAGCGCCCTCTCTAGCCCGGCTAGAGTACGGCGCAATGGCCGTCGATCCCCGCTCGTTGCGCAGATAGTCGATGAAGAGTTTCCCTTTGCGGGCCTTTTTCGAAAGTGTCGCGGTAAACCTGCCTGGCTCATCCTCGGCCATCTGTTTTGCAAGCCCGGTGGCAAACGCTTTGACCTCCGGCCATTCAGCGCGGCGGATGACGGGCGCGATCACATGGATACCCTTGCCGCCGGTCACCATTGCAAAGGTCGCAAGGCCCAGGTCAGCCAACCGATCGCGAATATCGAGCGCCGCGGATTTTACATCACCGAAATCGAGGCCCTCATCGGGATCAATGTCGAAAACAATTCTATCGGGCTTTTCGACCGCATCGCGTCGCGAGCCCCAGATATGGAACTCCAATACCCCCATCTGCACACCCGCCAACAGGCCCTCGAGACCGTCCAGAGTGAAATAGCTGTCGATCTCGCCGTCCTTTTCCTTGATCTTGATGGTGTTCATGCCCTGGGCGAAGCCGCCAGTGTCGTGCTTTTGGAAAAAGCATTGTTTGGCCCGGCCCGCAGGGCAGCGGACAAGGCTCAATGGGCGATTTGCGATATAGGGCATCATGGCCTCTGCCACCGATGCGTAGTATGCGGCGAGCTTTCCTTTAGTTACCCCCTGCCCCGGATAGAGCACCTTGTCTGGACTCGAAAGTTTGATACCCGCCTCTTCGGCGGCGGCCATCCCGGTATCTTCAGTCAACGACATGGTGTTTCCTCCCCGTACCTTCGCGGGCCGCTCCAGGCCGATGCCCTTGGCCGGCTTGTCCTCTCTTAGGCCCAGAAAAGAGGGATGGCGCAAGATTCCATCGGGCGTCAGCTCGGTATAGGCGATCTCGGCCAGATGGCGCGGCGAGACCCAATGCGCACCGCGCGCCATCGCGCTTGGCACGCCGCTCAACGGTGCGGTCTTGCGGGAATCTTTTTTCAGCATGTTCTGAATGTTGGACCGCATATCATCGGAAAATCCCGTACCCACCCGGCCGCGATAGACCAGCTTTCCGCCCTCCTGGGTCGCCAGCAGCAATGATGCGAACATGCCGCGCCTCTTTTCCGAAGGAGACCAGCCAACGATTACAAATTCCTGCCGCAGTGTGCATTTGATCTTGCGCCAGGATTTGCCGCGGCCCGAGCGATAAGGCGCCGATCCATGTTTAGCTATGATACCCTCGTGGCCTGCCTTACAGATGGCCGCAAACACCTCGTCGCCCTTACCCGCTATGTCGGGTGATAGTTGAACTGGGTCATGGCGTGTTCGACGGCCCAAGAGGTCTCCGAGTGCCGCCTTGCGCACCGAAAGCGGCTTTGACCGCAAGGACTTGCCATCGCTTTCAAGAAGATCGAATGCGAAATAGACGAGAGGTCCACCTTCGGAAAGATGCGACTTCAACGCCGAAAAATTGGTCTTGCCGTTTTCATCAAACGCACAAATCTCCCCATCCAGCAGCGCGCTGGATTTCGTGAGCGATGACATGGGCGCGACGAGAGAGCCGAACTTGTCGGTCCAATCGAGGCCATTGCGCGTGTACAGTTGTACATTTTCGCCCGAAACAGCGGCGATGCAGCGGTAGCCGTCATATTTCATCTCGAACAGCCAACCATCGCCCGCCGGAACGCTGTCGACAAGCGTCGCCAGCTGCGGCTCGACGAATTTCGGCAAAGATCGCGCCGCCGCTTTTGCCTTTTTTGCTGGCGGTTGTCCCTTTGCAATTGCGCTCATCTTGCGGCCCGTCGATACGCTTGTGTCCTTGTCGAGCAGTCTGGATCCGTCTTGGGTCGCGAAATCGTCGTGTTCCTTGATAAGCAGCCAGTTCTGGCGCTTCTCGCCGGACTTCGGCTTCATTCGGATCAAGGCCCAGTCGCCCTTCATTCGATCCCCCTTGAGGCGGATTTTGAGCTTGCCGGACCTGAACCCCTTTTTTGGCTCTTCGATTGGCTCCCACGTCCCGAAATCCCAGAGCATGACCGTGCCGCCCCCGTACTGTCCCTTGGGAATTGTGCCCTCGAAGGTGGCGTAATCGAGCGGGTGATCCTCGGTTCTGACTGCCAGGCGCTTCTCTGCCGGATCGGTACTCGGCCCCCGGGTCACCGCCCAGCTCTTGAGCACGCCCTCATATTCGATCCGAAAGTCGTAATGGAGCCGCGTCGCGTCGTGCTTTTGCACGACGAATATGTTGCCTGAAGATACGTCCTTGTCGCCTCGGGGTTCACTGGTTTGCTTAAAATCCCGTTTGGCGCGGTATTCGTCGAGCAGATCGCGAGCCCGAGCCATTCTCAGCTTGCCTTCTTGCGCGTCGTTTTCGTTGATTTCGCTGCCTTCTTACGTCCGCCCGTGCCTTCCAGGCTCGATTTCAAAGCGTCCATCAGATCGATCACGTTGCCTTTGGTTTCTGCAACCGTGGGCTCGTCGGCATCGGTGGAAACTTTTCGCTTGCCCTTGGATTTGAGTTTCTTGTCGACAAGGGCACGAAGGGCCTGGGTGTAATGATCCTTGAACTTTCCGGCCTCGAACGGCGCTGTTTTGCGTTCGATGAGCTGGGTGGCGACCTCCAGAAGGTCCTTTTCCGCCTTGGTTTTCGATATGCCGGAGAAGAATGGGTCGGACTTTCGGATTTCATCTTCGTAATGAAGCGTTTCCAGCAAGAGCCCGGAACCACACGGCTTTAATGCGCAGATATATTCGCGCCCGCGCATTGCAATTTGCCCCAGTCCGATCTTTTCGGTCGAGCGAAGCGCGTCGCGAACCACTCGGAACGCGTCCTCCGCCAGATCGTCCTGAGGGACGACATAATAGGATTTGTCGAAATAGATCGGATCGATCTCACATCCCCCCACGAACTGAACAAGTTCGAGGGTTTTGCGAGTTTCGAGCTTGACTGCGTCTATCTCCTCGTCCTCGAGCAGAACGAAGTCGTTTTTCTCATATTCGAAGCCCTTGAGTATCTCGTCTGAGTCAATGGGGCCGATACCGGGCACGACCTTCTCATACTTTACAGGTTTGCCCGACGGCTCGTGAATCTGGCGAAAGGACAAACGAGCGCCTGTTTTTGAAGCCGAATAGAGTTCGACCGGTATAGCGACCAGAGACAATCTGATCTGACCTTTCCAGATGGGACGTGCAGAAGGCATGGGACTGTCCTGAAAACAAAGCGGCGTTGCCGATTCAATTCCAAACATGGGGCCAGGTTCCAAACGGCTGGCACTAACTCAGGTTAATGCACGTGCAGGCTACTGCTATAAGATCGTAGCCTATGATGGAGCCCCAAATGGAACCGCAAAAGACCGTTGCACAATCGGTGCGTGAAGAAATCGCCCAGCACAAGCATCGATTGCTGAAGCTCGAAGAAAGCGCTTTGCGTATTGCCAATACGCACAACTGTCCCAATCACATCCTCATCCGCCTTGCCCTGCTCCGCCAGAGCGCGGTGTCCCGGACGGTTGTTAAACTCTAGCTATGGGCAAGCTTTGCCAGCCATAACATCGCAACGCATTCTTCGTTGTCCGGCCCCGCCCCGCGCGGACGCTCTGCAAGGATTTTGGTGACCTCCTCCGCTAGACGGCGCTGCTCCCAACGTCCAATGACTGTCGGATGGATATGGCAAGCCCGCAACTTGCCTTTCGTCAACGCAACCGTCAGTCAGTCTGCGGTAATGGGTTTTTCAACCTGGAAATGGACGACCTGCGGCGGCTCCACGAAATACTCTCCCACAAGGGCGCGCCATTTCTGGAAATCTTCGGAATTGCGAAAATGGACAGTGTGATCTTCAAGTGTGTTCCAGACGATGAGGAGATGGAAACGGCCAGGCTGCTCGACGCATTGTTCCAGCGCCACCGACCGGCAACCCGACGCACATACTGCCAGCGGTCATCTCGTCGCTGAAGAAAGCGGTCATGGCCTCGTTTTCGGGGCATGCCGGAGCTCGCGCATCACTTATAATTGCGCATCTTGTTGCACAATTTAGCGCCTTGACCACCTCGAAACAGAGAATTTCAGAAAGATTTCAACCCTTTGGCGCCACAGCACTGATCGGGTAAATGGAGCGGGTGAAGGGAATCGAACCCTCGTCGTAAGCTTGGAAGGCTTCTGCTCTACCATTGAGCTACACCCGCCCGAGGGTGTCTCGCCACTCTGTCCGGTTCGAGCCCAACGGGCAAGCACGATTTTGGTGGAGGGGGCTGGATTCGAACCAGCGTACGCTAAGCGGTCAGATTTACAGTCTGATGGATTTAACCACTCTCCCACCCCTCCCCAATCGTGACATCGGCGAAGCGAGGCATTTGCGAAGGCACCCGTTTCCGAACACCATCACGGGGCGGTTTATGGTGGTAGCGACCTGTCCTGTCAACTGCCATCGCAAGGAAATTTCGTATGTTTCACCACTGTGCTTGTCGCTTGCCGAGTTCGCGGCAAAGCGATACGCCATTGCCATGAGCAAGAATAAGTTCCCGCCGAAAAAACGCCCGCCCGTCCTCCCCGACGATGGCCCGGTCTATCTTTACGGCCTGCACACCGTTCGCGCGGCGCTTGACAATCCGCGCCGGGCCAAGCGGCGGCTGCTGGCCACGCCGAACGGCCTGAACAGGTTGGCAGAGGGCGCCGCGCTGCCCCAATTGGCAGTGGAAGAGACGACGCCCCGCGACCTCGACAAACTGCTCGGCGCCGATGCCGTGCACCAGGGCGTGGCGTTGGAAGTCGAACCGGTCGACCGGTTTGGGCTCAACGATATCGAAAAACTCGACCTCGTGATCGTCCTCGATCAGGTCACCGATCCGCACAACGTCGGCGCCATCCTGCGCACAGCCTGCGCTTTCGGGGCCGATGCTGTCATCACGACCGCGCGTTATGCACCGCGGGAAACGGGTGTGCTGGCCAAGTCGGCCTCCGGAGCACTGGATCTGATTCCCATGGTTTCGGTCCGGAATCTCGGCGACGCGCTCGAAACCCTCAAAGGCAAGGGCCTCGTGTGCCTCGGGTTTGATTCCGAGGCGCCCGGACTGCTGCGCCCCCGCCCCGCCGGCGGCAAGCTCGCCATCGTTCTGGGCGCCGAAGGCAAGGGGTTGCGTCAGAAGACGCGATCACTGTGCGACGAGATGGTTCGTCTCGATATGCCCGGGCCAATCAAGTCGCTCAACGTCTCAAACGCCGCGGCAATTGCCCTGTTTGCCGCCACGACCGGCTAGAGCCGTTCAGGATCTGATTGAAACAAATCCTCGGCTCTAGCAAACAATTACTTGCCGCGATCTTCACGCTTAGTCCGGACTGCAAGCTCATCGAGCGCCTGGAGAAAGCTGGATTTGTCGCGAGCGGTGAATTCGCGATTGTAGCCTTTGCTTTCGCCGGTTTCGCGCAGGTGCTGGTTGAGTTCGCGCATCGCCATCGCCATGCCGATCGACGCCTTTGTAAACGGTTTGCCGGTCGGCCCCAGGACATGGACGTCTTTTTCCAATGCGCGCGACGCCAACGGGATATCGGAAGTGATGACGATATCGCCGGCCACGGCATGATCGACGATCCAGTCGTCCGCCGCATCGGCGCCCTGGGGTACCATGACATTTCGGATCATGGGATCGCGCGACGGTCGAAGGCCGAAATTCGCAACGAAGGTAACCACGAGCCCATGCCGCTCGGCAACGCGCGTGACTTCGGCCTTGACCGGGCAGGCATCGGCATCGACGTAAATTTCGGGCATGCTCAGTAGAGAATCACCGAGCGAATGGATTCGCCCGCATGCATCAACTCAAAACCCTTGTTGATGTCCTCGAGCCGCAGCGTATGGGTAATCATCGGATCGATTTCGATCTTGCCGTTCATGTACCAGTCGACGATTTTGGGCACGTCCGTGCGTCCTCTTGCCCCGCCGAACGCCGTTCCCATCCATGTGCGACCGGTGACAAGCTGGAAGGGACGCGTGGAAATTTCCTGTCCTGCGCCAGCCACCCCGATAATCACCGATTTACCCCAGCCTCTATGGCTCGCTTCGAGAGCCTGGCGCATGACGGTCACGTTTCCCGTGCAATCGAATGTGTAGTCGGCGCCGCCGATCTGATCGGCGCCCCGCTTGGTCATGTTGACGATATGGCCAACGATATCGCCCTCGATCTCGCGTGGGTTGACGAAATGGGTCATCCCGAAGCGCTCGCCCCAGCTTTTTTTGTCGTTGTTGAGATCGACGCCGATGATCATGTCGGCGCCCGCCATGCGCAGGCCCTGGATGACGTTGAGGCCGATCCCTCCGAGCCCGAACACGACGGCAGTGGCCCCCTGCTCCACCTTGGCGGTGTTGAGCACGGCACCAACGCCTGTGGTGACGCCGCAGCCGACATAACAGACCTTGTCGAACGGGGCATTGGCATCGATCTTTGCGACCGCAATTTCAGGCATGACCGTATAGTTCGAAAAGGTCGAGCAGCCCATGTAATGGAACACCGGCCGGCCCTTGTAGGAGAACCGCGAGGTGCCATCCGGCATCAACCCCTGACCCTGCGTGGCGCGAATGGCGGTGCAAAGATTGGTCTTGCGCGACAGGCAGGACGGGCATTCCCGGCACTCGGGCGTATAGAGCGGAATGACGTGATCGCCGGGTTTGACAGATGTCACGCCTGCACCGACTTCCACGACAACACCGGCGCCCTCATGGCCCAGAACCGATGGAAAAAGCCCCTCGGGATCGGCACCGGAAAGCGTGAAATCGTCAGTATGGCAGATGCCTGTCGCCTTGATCTCGACGAGCACTTCACCCGCCTTGGGGCCCTCGAGGTCCAACTCGACGATCTCCAGTGGCCTACCCGCCTCGAATGCTACCGCCGCCCGCGTTTTCATCGTCCATCTCCTCGATTCCATTCTCGAGGCAAAAGTGGCACAGGCTGAATACCGAGAGCAACGACTGAAGACGATAACGGGCGCCGAAGCGCCCGCTCTTTTATTCTTTCATCGCTCCAGGCCCCGGGGTGGCCCCGGGAGGGCACTTGCCCAGAATGATCATCCCCAGCACCTCATCCTTGGTGACCTCGGAGGTCTTGGCGGTGCCGACCACCTGACCGTTTTTCATCACGCAGACCCGGTCCGCCAGATCGAACACGTCATGGATGTCGTGACTGATAAGGAAAATGCCGATGCCATCGGCCTTGAGCTGCTTGATGAGATCGCCCACCTGCGTGGTTTCCTGCGGCCCCAGCGCGGCGGTCGGTTCGTCCATGATCAGGATACGGGCATTGAACAGGATCGCCCGGGCGATGGCCACCGACTGGCGCTGACCACCCGAAAGGGCTTTGACCGGTTCCTTGAAGCGCCGGAAATTCGGGTTGAGACGCCCCATCACCTCGCGCGCCTTGTGCTCCATCGCGACGTCGTCAAGCGTACCGATCGCGGTCGTCAACTCGCGTCCGAGGAACAGATTGGCCGCCGCATCCACATTGTCGGCGACCGCCAGGGTCTGATAGATCGTCTCGATACCGTATCCCTTGGCATCGCGGGGATTGTTGATCGTCGCCGCCTGTCCGTCGATTCGAATATCCCCGGAATCGCGCTTGTAGGCGCCGGACAAAATCTTGATGAGCGTCGATTTTCCCGCGCCATTGTGCCCGAGCAGCCCGACAACCTCACCGGGGTAAAGGTCGATCGAGGCGCCGTCGACGGCACGTATGCCGCCGAACGCAATGGAGATGTCTTCGAGTTCGACGAGCGGAGTTGTCACGTGTTGGTTCATCGATTCAAATCCTTACTGCCCGCGATTGCGGTAGAGCGTATCGAGCCAGACAGCGACCACAAGGACGATGCCCACCACAATCGACTGAAGCGGGCTATCGAGCCCCATCAGGACCATGCCAGACTGAAGTGACTGCATGACGAGCGCGCCAATCATGGCGCCGACGATGGTGCCCACACCGCCCGAAAGCGAGGTGCCACCAATCACCGCCGCTGCGATGACATAGAGCTCGTCGAGCGTGCCCATGGCGTTTGTTGCGGCATTGAGCCGGGCCGACGAGATCGACGCGGCGACGGCGCAGAGCATGCCCATAAGCATGAAAATCTTGACGGTCACCCAGCGGGTGTTGATGCCGGCGAGTTCGGCTGCCTCAGGGCTACCGCCCATGGCAAAGACATACCGTCCGAACCGGGTGCGTGTCGCGATAAAGGTCATCACCACACCTGCCCCAACGGCAATCAGCACCGGAATGGCAATGCCATGCGAGATGAACAACCCGCCTTCGGGAACAGGGATGTTGTTGGCGTTTGCATAGTTTTCGGCAATGCGGATCGGCCAGGGATAGGCATTGAAGATCATCACCGCACCAATCACGGCGCCGCATCCGAGCACGGCAAGAACGCCCTCAGCCCAGACGGGGCGCTGGGGGAAATTGAACCGCCGCCGCTGCTGGCGCGCATAGATGAGATAGGCGCCAATGGCTAGACAGGCAATGATCGCCAAAATCCAGCTGACCGTATACCCCACGGCGCCGTCAGGTCCCCCACCCATAAGGCGGAAAGTCGTGTCGAGCGGAGCAACCGTGCGTCCAGACGTGACCCACCAGGCAGCACCACGCCAGACAAGATAGCCTCCGAGCGTAACGATAAAGGCCGGCACTTTGAGATAGGCAATGATCGAACCTTGCAATGCGCCGATGGCCAGACCGCATGCAATGCCCACTGCAAGTGTAATCACCCAGATCAGGGGATGGCCAAACCCAAGCAACGCGGGAAGGTATTCCGTCTGGGTCACCCCCATCACCATGGCGATAACGCCGAGCAGCGAGCCCACCGAAAGATCGATGTTGCGTGTGACGATAACCAGCACCATGCCGGTCGCCATGATCGATATCGATGCTGTCTGGACTGAAAGATTCCAGAGATTTCGGGGCGTCATGAAAAGCCCGCCCGACATGAAGTGGAAGCCGATCCAGATCAGCAGCAGCGCGCCGATCATACCCAGAAGGCGGGTATCGATCTCAGTGGCGCTCATGAAGCGCTGGATTGGATTGCCCAACACGAGACCGGACGATGATGTGTTCGATGATGACATGGCGTTCTGATCGGCCATTCTCTCCCCCAAAGGGCTGGTTCCTTATGGAACGGGTCGCGGCGCCAGAACAGCGCCGCGACCGCGGATCAAGGTTTGATGAAGCAGATCAGTCGCAAGCGGCGACCGAACCGGCGGCAACGCCCTGGCAAACCACATCCTGGCTAACCCAGCCGGCGTCGATGACGACGTCGAGGTTGTCCTGCGTAATGGCGACAGGGGCGAGGAACAGCGAAGTCATTTCAACGCCGTTGGGACCACCATCAAACATCACCGATCCTTCGATATCGGCAAGCGCTGCGCCGCCGGCCAGCTCAACTGCGATCTCGGCGGCCTTGGCGCCAAGTTCACGGCTGTCCTTCCAGACCGACACGGTCTGGGTGCCCAGAGCGATGCGGTTGAGGGCGGCATGGTCGCCATCCTGCCCCGAAACCGGCACTGCGCCGTCCAGGCCCTGAGCTGCCAGCGCTGCGATGGCGCCGCCGGCAGTACCGTCGTTGGAAGCAACGACAGCATCGACTTCGTTGTTATTGGCGGTCAGGAACTGCTCCATGTTCGCCTGCGCGTTCTCAGGAAGCCAGCCGTCGGTATAGGCTTCACCGACATTGACGATGTCACCGGCATCGAGCGCGTCCTGGAGGACTTCGAGCTGCCCTTCGTGCAGGAAGTCAGCGTTGGGATCGGTGCTCGAGCCCTTGATGAAGACATAGTTGCCGGTCGGCTGCACGGCAAAGACCGATTCAGCCTGAAGGCGACCAACCCCCTTGTTGTCGAAGGTGATGTAGAACGCATCGGCATTTTCGATCAGGCGGTCATAGCCGATCACCGGAATACCTTCGGCCACAGCGGCGGCAATTGCCGGCTGGATGGCGTCGGTATCCTGAGCCAGCACGATCAGCGCGTCTGCGCCCTGAGCGATAAGGCTTTCGATATCGGTAAGCTGCTTGGATGCGGAAGACTGCGCGTCTGCGGAAATATAGCTGGCGCCCATTTCTTCAAGCTGGGCCTGAATAGCGGCTTCGTCGGTCTTCCAGCGCTCTTCCTGGAAATTGGACCAGGAAACGCCAACGGTGATGTCCTGAGCCAGTGCGCCCCCGGCCAGACCAAAAAGAACAGTCGTGCCCAGAAGGGCAGCTGCGAAAGTTTTCATGATTTTCCTCCTGCGGACATCTCGTCCGCCCAACCACACTAAAAGGGTTATGCCTCCAGCGGCGCGCCTCCTCAGGCCACCGCAACGGATATTTTTCAATACCCGAAAAAATAATTGGCATGCGCGCATTGCTGTGTCAACTTCGATTTGCTCGTCGTGGAAAAATGCGTGCAACGGGGCACAGCACCTCATAGAAGACCCACGGCGGCGTGAGTGGGAGGCCCGTTTGGCGCAGGGCGTTGCGGACACGGAAATGATCCGGCGGCAGAACCGGTTGCTGGTGCTCGACGCGTTGCGTCGGCACGGCCCGCTGTCGCGTTCGCAGGTGGCGACGCTGACCGGGCTGTCCAATGCCACGCTCACGGCCATCGCCGCAGATCTGGTCGGTGATGGCGTCGTTGCCGAGCTTACTGAAGCTCAAGTGGGGGCCAAGGCGCGCGGACGGCCCGCGGTTCAGCTTGTACACAACCGAAGCGCAGGCTTTGTTCTGCTTATCGAACTCGACGTCAATCGCTGCCGCATGTCGCTGCTCGACTATGGTGGCGTGCTCATCGACCGGGTCGAATCCGGGGTCGGCCCTACCCTGTTTTCCGAGGTCGAACCCGCAACATGGTTCATCGAGCGCATCGGTCATATGATCGGCCGCAATACCGATATCGGAAATACGCTGCATGGCGTGTCCATTTCGGTGCAGGGAATTCTGGACGAGAACGGTCATGGCCTGACCTGGTCGCCGATCCCTCATCTGGGCGGCCACGATATCGTGACGGCGATCAGAAACCGGCTCGGGTTGGCCGCTCGCCTGTTCAAGCGCGGCCGCCTGATGGCGGACGGCATGCGCTGGCTCGATCCAGCAGTGGCGAAGTCGAGCATCGCAACGGTCTATATCGGATCGACGATTGGAATGGGGATGACCTTGCCGACTGATTCCAGCCCCAATGCGGGCCTGGCAACAGAGTTCGGCCATATGATCCATACCCCGGGCGGCGCGCAGTGCCGCTGCGGCGCACGCGGTTGCATCGAAGCCTATGCCGCCGACTATGCGATATTGCGGTCCGCCTACTCGGTTCCAGAGCATGCCACCCCAGCCAGCGCCGTCCCTCCCGCAGATTTCCAGCACATCATTGCTAGAGCCCGGCAGGGTGACCGTGCCGCCCAGCGGGCCTTCGCGGCTGCAGGAAACGCCATCGGGCACGGCATAAGCCGCCTGATTTCCATCGTTGAGATCGACAAGCTGATTCTTTTGGGCCCCAACACCGCAGCCCATGACCTTATGGAGACCGCAATCGCGGAAGGCGCTGCCGCGTCGCTCATGGGCCGGATGCGCGGGCTGCCGCCGATCCAGCTCGTGCCGGACGCCGGTGAGCCGATCTATCGCGGCCTGATGATGAAGACCCTAACCGAAATCGATAAGGCATTCGCCGACCGAACGTCCCTGCCGACGGCCCGTCGGTCGGCGGAATAAGCATCATTCAGCCAGGAACAGGTTGGAGTGTTGACGCGGCTGGGACCGCAGATACTGCGGCGGCGCCTTGACCTGACCGCCCAGTGCGGCCGCAACATGCCATGGCCAGTGCGGATCATAGAGCATGGCGCGGGCAACCGCGATCATGTCCGCATCGCCGGTCGAGACGATGGCCTCGGCCTGTTCAGCTTCGGTGATCAACCCCACGGCAACGACCGGCATGGACACGGCCTCCTTGACCTGCCGGGCCAGAGGCACCTGATAGTTCGGGCCGACGGGAATTTTCTGCGCCACGCTCACGCCACCGCTCGAAACGTGGATGGCCGAGCATCCCTTCGCTTCGAGCGCCTTTGCAAAGGCAACGGTCTGCTCCCCATCCCAGCCGCCCTCGACCCAATCGGTCCCCGACACCCTCACCGTGACGGGCTTGTCAGCAGGAAACGCGGCGCGAACGGCATCGAAAATCTCAAGAGGAAAGCGCAGGCGGTTTTCCAGCGACCCGCCATATTCGTCATCACGCCGGTTCGAGATGGGGGAAAGAAATTCGTGCAGCAAATAGCCATGCGCCGCGTGGATTTGGATGGCATCGAGCCCCAACCGGTCTGAGCGCCGCGCCGCCTCGACGAAGGCTTCACGGATGCGAGCAAGCCCGGCCGCATCGAGCGCCACCGGAGGGCTATCGCTGTCCAGGAACGGAATCGCCGATGGCGCTTCGGTTTGCCAGCCATTGGAATGGTCGGGCGCGAGTTGGGCGCCACCCTTCCACGGCACCTCGCAACTTGCCTTGCGACCGGCATGGGCCAATTGTATGGAAATGGGCATATCCGACCATCGGCGAATACCCTCGAGCACCCGCTTCATCGCCGCCTCGGTCGCATCGTTATAGAGCCCGACATCGGCATATGTGATCCGCCCCTCTGGCGTGACGGCGGTCGCTTCGATGGTCAGCAGCGCAGCGCCCGACATTGCCAACTGTCCGAGATGGATCAGATGCCAATCGTTCATTTTCCCATCCTGTGCCGAATACTGGCACATCGGGGCAATGACGATCCGGTTGGACAAATTGGCATTTCCGATCCTGATGGGCTCGAACAGTTTTGGCTTTGCCATGGTCTGGTGCGTCCTCGTTCTCTGTTGAATTTAATGGGTAGCGCCCGGGGGGAGGATAAAGCAACAAATCTCGTAACCAGACCACGCCATGATCCTTGCATCGGAGCGGGACTGGTGCTAGCAACCGCTCCGTTGCCGGTATAGCTCAGTTGGTAGAGCATCTGATTTGTAATCAGAGGGTCGCGGGTTCAAGTCCTGCTGCCGGCACCATGCGCTCCCGACCGATTTCCCTATTGGACCGAATGAGATAGAGTCTCGCCGAACAGGCGAAGGCTCGATCATCATGACCATCTCGATGGACGCTGCGGCAGAACTTTATCGGCAGGCGATGCGGGAGGGCGTCCGGCGATTTTCCCTGCTCTACCTCGCGCAGGCGGGGTTGCTTGTCCTGGCCGGATTGCTGTCGATCGTCTCCCCCATTTTTTCCGCCGAAGCCGTGATCGGAGCCATCGGGTGGCTCCTGGTTGCCAGCGGCGTTCTCCAGGGCGTCGGGCTGATCCCGGCCCGGCACACGCCCTATGTCTGGCTGCAACTGATATCGGCGGTGCTGGCGTTGCTGATCGGGTTCCTGATCCTGCGCAATCCCGGCCAGTCCCTTTTGGCGTTCGGGCTGCTGATCGTCGTCTTTTTCATGATCGAGGGGCTCTCCAAGGTGGTCTGGGCACTGACCATCCGCCCCATTCTGGGTTGGCTGTGGGTCCTGCTCAGCGGGGTGCTGGGGGTCGTTCTTTCGATCATTCTCATCATCAACCTCGAAACCGCTGCCCCTTGGCTGATAGCGATATTTGTGGGCTTGCAATTGATCGCGATCGGGGCGGCCATCGGCTATCTCGCCTGGTCCATCCGGCAGGTTACCGACCAATCCAAACCGATTGGCTGACCTGATCAGCCGTGGTAAGGCCTTGCCCAGCTTGGCGAATACGGTTCTGCGGAGGATACCTTGGCGCTCTATACCGATGGCAAGGTTGCCTTTGTCTCCTCTGACACGCCCGAGGCCAATGCAGCCCGGAAAGACCTGATATCACGTCACGGCGATGCGGGGATCGAGAATGCCTCGATTATCGTTGCGCTGGGCGGTGACGGGCTGATGCTGGAAACGCTGCACCGGGTCATGGACCGGAACGTGCCCGTCTACGGCATGAATTTCGGGACCATCGGTTTTCTGATGAACGACTACAATCCCGATGCTCTGGACGTGAGGCTTAGGGCTGCGCTGCCCACGCGCATCCATCCGCTCTCCATGCGGGTGACCGATGTCGAGGGCAAGGTGTCCGAGGCACTGGCGCTCAACGAAGTCTCGCTCTATCGCTCGTCCTATCAGGCCGCCAAGATCCGGATCGCGATCGATGGAGAAACACGCCTCGAAGAACTGATCTGCGACGGCATCATCGTGGCCACCCCGGCCGGTTCGACCGCCTACAACCTTTCGGCCCACGGCCCCATCCTGCCCATTACCGCACCGCTTCTGGCCCTGACCCCGATCTCACCGTTTCGCCCCAGGCGCTGGCGCGGCGCGATCCTGTCGAACCGGGCCAGTATCACCTTTACGACCCAGGAAAACGGCAAGCGCCCAGTGAGCGCGGTCGCCGACAATGTGCAGTTCGACAATGTGATCGAAGTCCAGGTCCACGAAAGCCGCCGCCACTCGGCAACGCTGCTGTTCGACCCCGGCCACAGCCTCGACGAACGGGTTCTGATCGAACAGTTTCGCTACTAGAGCATTTCAGCGCTTCTTCGAATCGCTCCAATTGCTCTAAGTCCTTGTTTTGTCGCGCTTCCGAACCGGATAAGTGGTGCCCACTTATCCTGGAAGCGCTCTAGTTGGACCAGGCAGGTTCAGACCGTCAGGCTGCCGGAAGCGCCAGCCGCTTCTGGCGCGGATCGGGCACCATGATTCCGTCGGGCGCCTCGGCGGCAAAGGCGGGCATGACTCCCCGCGCCGCGCTGCGGGCCAACGCAATATTCTGCTCGTTGAGATAGGCAAAGGATTCCTCGAGCGCCGCAGGAAGCGCACCGTCGTGCTCGGCAATCAACTCCTCGATCAGGAGCGATACGACGTAATGGCGCGCCGCCACGTCGTCGGCCAGATCGGCCTGCCGCGCATGGCCAACCAGACGCGCCAGCAAATTGCGCACGGCGGGCGTAAAGCCACAACGGCTGAACACGGCATGCAGGGCGGCGCGGCTGCCGCTGTCGAGGATGGTGAAGACCTTGCTCCGCGGGATGGCCGAGAGTTGGGACAGCGCGTCGGCAAAAAACAGCACGTGCCCATGCACCATGGCGTGGAGCATCAGCCGGGCGTTGATTTTCTCGTTCTCGGCCATGGCTGCAACGTAGCCCCGCGCGCCCCTGCCCGCTTCGCGCTCGCCGATGGCTGTCGTTGCGTTATCGCACGCATCGCGCATAAGGCGTTCAAGCCGACGCGGCTGGACAGCGCCCTTGACGACCCGCAACCCCATGAGTGCCTGTCGAACGCATGTGACCAGATGCAACCGGGCAAAGCCGGGAAGGTCGCGCCGCTTGAGCAAAGCCCCGCGCACCTTTGCGTCCTCACCCCATTTTTCCGCGAGCAGCGCGAGGTCGTCCTCGGGCAGCGCGATATCGGAGCGGGTGAGCACGCGAATGCACAGATCCGGATCGCCCAGGCGGGTAAGCGCCAATGCCACGCGCTGGCTCAGCGTCGGTCGGGCCGTCATCACCGCCAGCATATCCGGATCGCCCGAACGGATAATGCCGATCAAATCCGCATCGAGCAGCACTGGGGAAAACTGCACCACCGCACGGGAAATGACCGGCGCATCCTGTGCCAGCGCCAGCATGATCGGGCGCGGTGCATTTTCCGAATGCAGCAGCCCATAGGCCAGCGCCGCGCGTACCTTCACGGACGGATCATCCAGAAAGTTCATCAGGGCCGCGTAAAGCGCGGCCTGTTCGTCCGCCGGTCCGCGATGGGCGAGATAGGCCATTGCGGCCAGATGAGCCGCCTGCCCCCGCTCCTCGCTGTCGCGCGATTGGCTGAGTTGCACATAACGCTGATAGGCAACCATACGCATCCCCAAAACACTCTTGTGGGTCAAACTAGCCCGCAAGGCTTAAGTTTTGGTTCACCATAACCGGCCAATCGGGCGCGGGGATTATTCGCCCGAATAGAACTCGCTGAACAGGGCACGGCCCGGCAGCGCTTCGGGGGTCTGGACAGGGGCCGATGCCGAAGATTGCGCCTCGGTCGCAAACAGCGAGGTAAAGGAGACCCCGGGAGGGATCAATGGTTGCGAATCGAGTTCCACCCGTGAGGGCAAGGGTTGCTGGCTGGCCATTTGCTGGGCGGCAAAGGCGGCGTTGCCGGAACCCGAATGGCGCGCAACGAGCGCTTCGTAGACCTCCCGCACGCTGCGTGGGCGGCCATTTTCGTAAAAGATCGATGGATTGGCGGTGGCCGGACGCGGAAAAGCCGCCGCCGCGTCGGCGTTGGGGCTTTGCAGTCCCAGCTCGAAAAACCGCTCGGCCCCGCTCGGCCCGAGAAAATGAGCGATGTATAGCTCGCCTGGACTGGGCATGCGACCGAATTTGCCCATGAGATAATCGCCATTGCGGCGGGTGAACGCCGCCGCCATGTCCGAGGCGACCTGCGGGTCGTTTCGCAGATCGAGGATCTGTTGGCGCACGACCGGGTTGGAGACGAAGAATTCGCCCTCATGCTCCTGGATATGGTCGGAAAAATCCTGATAGCCCAGCCTCGGTCCCTCATCCTTCATCACTTCGAGCCAGGTGCTCTCGATGAACTGGAAGAGCCCGGTGGCCGACGACGTCTGGGCTTTCGCGCTCGGGTTGAGACTGCTTTCGCGGATTGCCGTCTGCAGCAGATAATCGAAATCCACGCCATTGCGCGCCCCTGCCCTGTCCAGGGCATAGGCAATAGGTTGCGGCACGTTGGAAATCGGGGAGGCCATGAAATCCGACTCAAAGATTCTTGGAAGTTAATAAAACCCTACCGTGGTTAACCCCCGGTTAACCACGCCAATATGTGGTCAGCGCCACAGGGTCGGGCCGATCGCGCTCCTCGAGCCGGGTTTGCGGCGTGCCGATATGAACGAACGCCACGAAGCGCTCTCCCTCGCCCGCGCCGAGCATCGCAGCAGCCTGGATATCATAGGCGAACCAGCGGGTGACCCAATGGGCGCCAAAACCAAGGGCATTGGCCGCGTGGCAAAGATTGAACGCGACATTGCCAGCGGCGAGCAATTGCTCGAATTGGGGGATTTTCACATGCGGGGCGGCGGTCGAGATGACGCCGATCGTCACCGGCGCGGGCAGGAACTGCTTGCGCTCAAACTCAAACTGGTCCTCGCTCCGCTCGGGCCATTTGGCTTTGGCGATCTCGTAAAGGCGCTCGCCCACGCTCTCGCGCGCCCCGCCCTCAAAGACGACAAAGCGCCACGGAGCCAGCTTGCCATGGTCGGGAACACGGCAGGCAATGGTCAGCATGTCGGTCAATTGCTCGGGCGACGGCCCCGGCTCGGCAAGAAAGGGCGCCGTTACGGTGCGACGGGACAAAAGGTAGTCGCGCAGGGCGCTATTCACAGTCATGACAGATAATCGGCTCCCAACTTGCTCATCGCGCTCCCTTATGACACAGCTTTTCCCCAATCCAAGCCTAACAGAGTGATCGCTGGCGAGGAGTATTCGGTAAAGAGTGGTTTGATGCGCCTTCGGTCCCTGCTTTTGCTTTTCGTTCTGGCGTTCGGCGCCGTACCGGCCTTCGGCCAGGAAATCGATGAAACCCTCGTCGCGCCGGTTCCCCCTCCACGGCCAGCCGAATTCGGCGGAGGGGCCCAGATCGGCGATTCGGGAAACGAGGCAGGTCCCGATGTGGCAATCGCCGGGCCCGACGCAGGACCGGACCGGCCGGATTTTTCCGGCATCACCGACCCGCAACCGGTCACTCTTTCCGCCCGGCTGACCGACGATGGCCCATTCATTCCCGATGGACTGGTCTGGCGCGTTTTTGACACCCGAACCGACGAGACCGGCGAACTGGCGCTGGTCGCCAAATCGGAAGACGCGACGGCAACGCTGAGCCTGCCGCCCGGCGAGTACATAATGCATGTGGCCTACGGCCGTGCCCAGGCCAGCGATACGATGTTCGTCGAACCTGGCCCCAACACCCATACCATCGTTTTCGAGGTGGGGGGATTGCGGCTTTCGGCAATGATTTCGGGTGACGTCCCAATTCCCAGCGACTTGCTGCGTTTCGACATCTATTCCAACGGCCCCAACGGACGCACCACCGTCGCCGAGAACGTGGCGCCCGACGAACTCATCCACCTCAACGCCGGAATTTATTCGATCACCTCGCGCTTCGGTTCGGTCAACGCCGTGGTGCGGACCGAATTGCGGGTGGAACCGGGACAGATCACCGAGGCG